>DAIQRP010000207.1:0-3605 GCA_036786125.1 Sphingobacterium sp. | reverse complement strand
TAGCCTTTTTGTCTACAATCTCTTTTTGTATAGCCTGTCTAAGTTCATGTAATGATTGTGCCTTTATAGTAAATGTAGACATACAAAGGACAATAATTGTCAATAATGTAAGTATCTTCTTGTGCATAGCAAACCGTTTGGTAGGGTTAAAGAATGGAGTATATCCCCAATAAGTAATTATATCTTCAAAAGTAGGAAATTCTACTCGAAGTCATCTTAGTTTTTAAGGTTGGTTAGGATAGCGTGTTTTTCTTAGGAAGTTACTCAGATAAATAGGTCAAAAAAACCGCTATATAAATACACTAAGCCTAGTTTCAAAGGCCCTAAATAAATCGACAGCAGATTCTCTATGTAGAACTATATCTACAACTACAATTCTCCTTAAAATCATTAAAATAACATCATGCCAAACATTAAATTTTAATGCAATACTATTGCAACTATATAGTTTTTACTACGTATTGACCTACCCTATCTCGCTTAAAACCCATATCAAAAAAGCCTCTAAATGTTAAAAAACCTTAAAATTTAGCTACAAACTCTACCAAGTTGCTATAGGTTTTTTAATACACATAAAGCTATAAAAACAACTGAAAATCAATATTTTACATTTTAAAAGTAGCGCTATAATTGAAAGGTTAAAAATTTAAGGTTTTATTTTGGCACAATATAAAGGCATATTAATTGCATTTAAAGACTCGTAATATTCCTATTACAATCATTAGGTTGTTATAACAACTCCTTAATAAACATACATCAGAAAAGATATGAATTACATGAAAGAAAACTCAGTTGTATCCAAGCCGATCATTACACAATGGAAGCCTAGTGTTTACGGTTTAAAGGAAAAATCTAAGCAAGAAGAGGGCAGATTAAACAAAGCGGAAAAAAGTAGTTTCGGCTCTAGGGAGTACGCTATATTTGGAAGCACTTTTCTATTACTTTTTGGTTCAGTTGCTGCTGTATTTATGTTACAAGAGGAATTTGAAGCCTTACGTTTTCAACGGCTAGAGTCTGTAGGAGGAATGTTACTGATAGGCTTTGGATTATTATTAGCATTAATAGCCTTATCATTTTTAATATTTTTAATTGTATTACACCGAAAATATAGACCTATAGCTTCGGTTTCGGATGAGGAGCTTCCGACTTGTACGATTATCGTTCCTGCATATAATGAAGGTCGTTTGGTTTATGATACTCTACTGAGTTTGGCCAATAGCGACTACCCTACCCAAAAATTACAAATTATTGCTATTGATGACGGAAGTAAAGATGATACCTTTTCCTGGATAGAGCAGGCGAAACAAGAATTGGGAGATCGCCTAGAGATTTATAAGCAACCTAAAAATATGGGTAAAAGACATGCCTTATACAAAGGGTTTAAATTAGGTACCGGAGAGATATTTATTACTGTAGATAGCGACTCCGTGGTTAATAAAGATACCATACGTCATATGGCGAGTCCATTTGTGACCAATAAAGAATGTGGAGCTGTGGCAGGGAATGTTCGTGTATTAAATAATAAAAAAGCTATTATTCCTCGCATGTTAAATGTTAGCTTTGTATTCAGCTTTGAATTTGTCCGTTCGGCGCAAAGTCAGCTAGGCACAGTGATGTGCACGCCTGGAGCACTTTCGGGATACCGCAAAGAGGCTGTGATGAATTGCTTAGAAGACTGGATTAATCAGACTTTTATGGGGCAAGCATCTGATATCGGCGAAGACAGAGCAATGACCAATATGATTTTAAAACAAGGATATCATGTATTATTCCAATCTAATGCATTTGTATATACAGATACCCCTGTACGATATAAGAATTTATATAAGATGTTTATCCGTTGGGAGCGTAGTAATGTACGTGAAAATATAATGATGGGCAGGTTTGCATTTACAAACTTCCGTCAAGGACCAAAATGGGGCTCTCGCTTATTGCTTATTATGCAGTGGAAGAAAGTGTTATTAGCTTATCCTATGTTATTATTAACTTTATGGATGGTATTTCATTATCCATTGATGTTTTTAAGCTCCACTTTGGTGGGTATATTAATATTTTCAAGTATTCAAGCGTATTTCTTTACGATAAAAAACAAGAATTTTAAAGAGTCCCTATGGGCATATAGCTATAGTTTATTTTATGTATTTAGTCTATTTTGGATTACGCCTTATGCAATTGCTACAGCAGGACGTAAAGGATGGCTAACAAGAGGTTAAATACGATAGCTTTTTTTGATAGTAAAAAAATATATGAAAGATTTTCAAGTAGAAAAGATTGCCATCATTGGGCAGGGTTATGTGGGTTTACCTTTAGCCATTGCCTTTTCAGATATATTTCCGGTAATTGGTTTCGATATCCATAAAAACAGAGTAGAGGATCTTCAATCAGGCTTAGACCGAACCCTAGAGGTGGATAGAGAAGCCCTTCAGCATGCGTCTAGCTTATTTCATAGTTCGCAGGGTAAAAGCGGATATAAGGCTAGTCATGAGCTCGCAGATATTGCTGATGCCAATGTATATATTGTAACGGTACCGACACCAATTAATAGCTTTAAAGCTCCCGATTTGTCGCCCCTTATTTCCGCCTCAAAAATGATTGGAGAAGTCCTTTCCAAAGGGGATTTGGTTATTTATGAATCTACCGTATATCCTGGATGTACAGAAGAAGAATGTATTCCAATATTAGAGCAATATTCAAATTTAGTATTTAACAGTGATTTTTTTGTCGGCTATTCTCCAGAGCGTATTAATCCTGGAGATAAGGTAAACTCCTTACAGCATGTGATGAAAGTAACCTCAGGAAGTACTCCTGAAGCCGGTATCGCTGTAGATAAACTTTATCAAACTATTATTACCGCGGGAACACATCTCGCCCCTTCGATAAAAGTAGCAGAGGCAGCTAAGGTTATTGAAAACGCGCAACGCGATGTCAATATCTCTTTTATGAATGAGCTTGCTTTAATTTTCGACCGAGTAGGTATTGATACGCAAGATGTATTGGATGCTGCAGGTACTAAATATAATTTTTTACCTTTTAAACCCGGTTTAGTTGGGGGACACTGTATTTCGGTAGACCCCTATTATCTTGCTCAGAAAGCTACCCAATTGGGTTATCATCCACATGTTATCCTGTCCGGAAGAGAAGTGAATGATCAGGTAGCCTCCTTTATTGCATCTAAAGTGGTCAAATTAATGCTTCAGAAAAGTATCCAATTTGATGGTGCAAAAGCCTTAGTCTTAGGCTTAACATTTAAAGAAAATTGCCCTGATATTCGGAACAGTAAAGTCGTGGATTTAATTTATGATCTCCAAGAGTATGGTTTGGATGTAGATATCTATGATCCATGGGTCAATACCGAGGAGGTTAAACGATACTTTGGCTTGGAGCTGCTGCAGCAACTGCCGCAGCAGAATCAGTACGATACCATTATATTAGCCGTGGGACATCGCGAATTTATACAACTTAACCTATCGGAATTAAAAAAGGAGACCTCGGTAATTTTTGATATCAAAGGGGTATTAGACCGCAATTTAGTCGATGCACGTTTATAATTTTATATATTATCTAGTCGAAAAAAGCAACTCTTTAACAAGATGTTGCTTTTTTTA
>DAIQRP010000206.1:0-3623 GCA_036786125.1 Sphingobacterium sp. | reverse complement strand
TATGCGTCAGCAGAAAGTATTTAAGTCGTGTGGTTAAGGAAATTAGTGATCTGACCCCTTTGCAGATTATTGAACAGACTTTATTATTGGAAGTTATCGCTTTATTAAGAAGTGATCTATATGCGATTTCTGAAATTGTGCAGCAGTTGAACTTTACCAATCTCCCTAGTTTTAGTAAGTTTTTTAAGAAAAATACCGGTAATTCCCCCATGAGTTATCGAAGAGATATACTATTATAGCCCCTTATATTTTCTATTGATCCGTACTATGAAACGTCGAATAAGTTATTTCACATTAAAGGAATTTATTGCCGAACAGATGACCCCTCAGTATTATGATGGTTTTATAATCTGTAGACTCGATCAGATGAAATTAAGTGAAATAAAACTTCAGGAACCCATGCGCACCGACTGCTTTGGAATGAGCTTGATATTAAATGGCAGTTTGCGCTTACGCATAGGCTTTTCAGAACATGAGGTTACAAAGGATATGATTTTCTTTCACTCTCCAACTACTATTTTTGAATTCCTGTCTTTTGAAGAGGATTTAGATATGATAACCTTTATGTTTTCCCTAGACTTTATGAAAAAGATAGGCATGTATTTCCATGGCAAGTCTTCGCTTGAATACCTTTTTGATAATTCCCAGAAGGTGTTTTCATTTTCGGAATCCTTAATGCAAATGATGCTGGTCTATTTAGAACATCTGAAGGAATTAAACTTAGACTGCAGTCCCAGAAAAAATAAATTGGAGATTATTCGGACCACCTTTAATCTGATTAATCAGGAAATAGATGCCGCTTTAAATGAGCGAATTCAGGAGAATAATAAGATTAGTAATCGAAAGCAGAACCTCTGTATAAAATTTATTACCCTTGTCGTTCAGAATTTTCAAACGCATAGAAATGTCCAATTTTATGCAGAAGCACTTTTTGTCAGTCGAAAATACCTGAGTCGTATTGTGAAGGAAGTGAGTGGATTTACTCCCAATCAGATTATAGATCAGACAGTTATTGCGGAAGCGAGCTCCTTGCTTCGGGCTAATGATTATTCGATTTCAGAAATAATGCAACAATTGAATTTTTCTGATCCTCAGACATTTACCAAGTTTTTTAAAAAAAATACAGGCTTCTCTCCACTGAGTTATGCCCAGGAATATGTGCCTTTGATATCCTAATAGCTAGACCGAAGAATTTGGTGTCTTTTTGATAATTTAAAACATCTGATTGACTTTTTACCCAGATAAGTCAGATATATATTTGTGCTCATTGTATGAGAACTGAAATAGGGGCTATTACCTCCACTAAAACGGAGGTGATAGTTCTTTTTTATTTTCAAAAAAAACAAACACATAATATATTTTTAAATGAATCGAATATCAATTGTTAAAACAACTGTACTTGGATTAAGTATGGGATTCTTCGCGAGTTGTAGTCAACAAGCTGAGCAGGGATCCATGGCTCCAGTAGAGGTTCCTGTCATGACGCTTCAAGATGGAAATGGAACAATAACAAAAACTTACGCGAGTAGTATTGAGGGAGTGGTAAATGTTGAAATTCGACCTCAAGTTGCTGGTTATCTTTCCAAAATTTATGTAGATGAAGGGGCTTACGTTCGTGCAGGACAAGCGCTTTTTCATGTAGATGACCGCATGTACAAGGAGCAGTACAAAAATGCTCAAGCTGCAATCTTAGTAGCGAAGGCCAATCTGTCAAATAGTAAAATTGATTTAGACCGTAAGAAGGAACTGGTATTAAATAAGTTAGTTTCCACACTTCAGGTCGATCAGGCTCAGGCGAATTATGAAGCGGCTCAGGCTGCCTTAGCTCAGGCAAACTCCGCTTTTGAAACCGCGAAAATCAATTTGGATTTCTGTGTAATTAAGGCTCCAGTTTCAGGAACTATTGGACGTATTCCATATCGCTTAGGATCTTTAGTAAATCCTGCATCTCCAAATCCTTTAACCTTATTATCGGATACCCATGAGGTATATGCCTACTTTGCGATGAGTGAAAATGATTTCTCTCGTTTTCAAGAGGAGTTGTCTGGTAATTCAGTGGCTGAAAAGCTGCAACATGCTGCTCCCGTTACCCTATTGACTTCCAGTGGTCAGGAATATAACCAAAAGGGTAAAATTGATGCGGTGGAAGGACAGTTCGATAGAAATACAGGATCTATTAGTGTACGTGCGCGATTTACCAATCCGCAGGGTCAATTGAGAACAGGAAATACAGGGAAGATTGTATTAGAGCAGCAGGTAGACCAAATTGTTCGTGTTCCGATTACTGCCACATCTGCAATCCAAGATAAAATATATGTATTCTCCATTGATAAAGATGGTAAGGCAGTACAGATTCCTATTGATGTATCGGGAAAGCAGGGTGCTGATTATTTTGTGAAGGCTGGAGTTCAAGCTGGGGATCAGATTATCACCAATGGATTAGGCTTTTTACAACATGGTATGCCTGTAAAAGTGAAATCCACAAATGCTACCGCACAAACCTCAGCTCCAGATACCTTGAATAAATCTTAGGGCTCCTTTATCTATTTATTATGCTAAAAAATATCATTAAAAGGCCTGTTCTGGCCACCGTAATATCTATATTATTGGTTATTCTGGGGGTAGTTGCTATGCTGGGATTACCCATCACGAAATTTCCTGAAATTGCGCCTCCCAGTGTAACGGTTATTGCTAATTATCCAGGAGCAAGTGCGGAGGTTATTGCTAAAGCAGTAGCACCTCCATTAGAAAATGCCATTAATGGAGTTGAAAATATGGATTACCTGACCTCTACTGCGAGTAATGATGGTAGTTTGTCTATTAATGTTATTTTCAAACTTGGAACTGATCCCGATCAGGCGGCAGTGAATGTGCAGAATCGCGTTGCTCAAGCCACGAGTATGTTGCCTGCAGAGGTAAATCAGATTGGGGTAACGACCTTAAAACGTCAGAATAGTATGGTTGCTATGCTTACGCTATATTCAGAAGATGGAAATAGTGATGAGTTATTTATAGAAAACTATGCTAAAATTAATATAGTTCCTGAATTAAAACGTATTCCTGGAGTCGGGGATGCCATGGTTTTTGGAAATAAAGACTATGCGATGCGGGTCTGGCTAAATCCAGCACAGATGGCTTCCTATGACATTACGCCTCAGGAAATTGCTGGAGCTATTCAAAGTCAGAATATTGAAGCTGCACCGGGACGTTTTGGAGAAAGTTCAAAAGAAGCCGTGGAATATGTCATCCGTTATAAAGGTAAGTTGGCAGAAATCGAAGACTATGAAAATATTATCGTAAGGGCCAATGCAGACGGTTCCGTGCTGAGATTAAAAGATGTTGCACAAGTAGAATTCGGATCCTATACCAATACGGTAACGACAGCTTATAATACGAAGCCTGCCATTATGATTGCGTTATTTCAAACCGCTGGATCCAATGCCAATGCGGTAGAAGTGGCAATGAATAAGCGGATGGAAGAGCTATCTCAGGCATTTCCTGCAGGTTTAAAATATAATAGTCCTTATTCTTCAAAAGAATCATTAGATCAATCTATTCAACAGGTATTAACCACCTTATTGGAAGCGTTTCTACTTGTATTCTTAGTGGTATATATCTTCCTA
>DAIQRP010000015.1:32836-35796 GCA_036786125.1 Sphingobacterium sp. | reverse complement strand
AACTTGAAGGGAGGTCAGTACCTGAAGAACGTTGGAAGTTGGTCTGATTTTTTTCAGCTTCAAAACCCGCTAAGATACCCAGGTTATGGCGACCGAATTGTTTGTTATAATTTAAGGTAGAAGAAGAAACTAATTTGCGAATCTGCGTACTATATTCATCTACCGAACCATTGGTGGTAATTCCATTATAATGAAGAGGGCTATAATATAGATGATCTTTAATCTCCGTATTATCAAAGGAGAAAATAGTTTTTGCCGTAAGTTCCGGAAGGATTTGCACCGTTAGGGATTCTATGGCAGAAAGACGTAAGGTATTTGATGAATTTTCCCACTGTTCATTATAGTATATATTATTCTGTCCATAGGAATTATATCGTGTGGTCCATGGATTTCCAGTTTTATAATCGGTAGGCCAATATAAAGGGAATAATAAATTACTAACCTGATAGAAATAATTAGTCGCTGTATTTCTAGTATCATTAAACCCTGTTCTGGAGTTATGGGAGATATTAATATTAGAACCGAACTCCACATTTTTATGTAGTTTCTGCGTTAAATTAACACGTCCTCCAATACGTTCGAACTCATTGATAACAGCTCTGCCTTTATCTTTAGTATAGGATAGGGAGGAGTAATAATTGGTTAATTCCGTGGCTCCAGAAACGGAAATATCATTGGTCTGAAAGATACCGGTACGGAATAAAGCATCTTCCCAATTAAAATATCGACCGTCTCTATTTTCTAATCCATCGGTTTTTCCTTTAATGTTAACAGATTCATTCAGCCCAAAACCTGCTGTTGAAAATTCATATCCATGTATCCCAAAACGGCTGTTTAACCGATTTAATGTCCAGGCATTAGCGCTTTCCTCGGAATCTCCATTCGAGGTTCTGTAGTCGTGAAAAATACGGTAGTTATAATCTATTTGATCTTGAACTGAAGCTGGTTTATAATTTTCTGTCGCCCAGCTGGGAGTAAATCCAATGGAAGATTTAAAATTTAATTTGGGAGCACCAGATTGTCCTCTTTTGGTTGTAATCATCACTACCCCATTGGCAGCACGGGAACCATAAAGAGCAGAAGCTGCAGCATCCTTTAATACGGTAATAGATTCAATATCGGCAGGATTAATGCTATTCATGACATTATTCGAAGTCATTATTTTATCCGACATCTGTCCGGGATCCCCCGATACGACAGGAACTCCATCGACTACATATAGAGGCTCATTAGATGCATTCATGGAGCCTATACCACGCACTCGAATAGAAGCTGTGGAACCAGCCTGACCTGAAGAAGCATTCACCTGAACTCCAGCAAGACGTCCGGTCAGTGCCTGCTCAAAGGAGGGGGCAGGATTGTCTTTGATATTCTTACTTCCTAAACTGGAGGCAGAACCGGTATAGGTGCTTTTTTTTGCCGTACCATAGGCAACTACAATGACCTCATCTAAGGCTTCAGCAATTGAGCTGAGATCAATATGCAGCTGTTGGCGATTTCCTACAGGAACTTCTTTAGCATAATAGCCTACTGCGGAAATGGATAAGATGGATTGCGCGTCTACAGATAGCGTATAAGTTCCCGAAGAGTTTGTGGATGTGCCTGTATTGGTGCCTTTGATGTGAATGCTCACTCCGGGAATGCCGGCACCTGTGGAGGCATCGCTGACCTTCCCTGTCACATGAAATTGTTGGGCCCACAATGTTGATATGCCCAGGCAGCAGACAAAGAGCAGACTCATAAGTAATCGTTGTTTCATAATAAATGGTTTAATTTAGAAATTAGTTATAGGTTCAGGGGCTTTGTAAAAGACAAAGAAGATTTACGTGAGTAAATCTTCTTTAAGATACAATTATATTTTTTGGATACCAATACCTGGTCGATCGGGAAGAATACATTTTCCATCGATAACCTGCATGCCTTGATAGATATCATTTCCGATTAATAGGGCACCATCTAAGTCTGCCCAATCTACTATCGGTGCTAATTGAGCTGCGGCGGAAATGGCGCAAGATGTCTCCGTCATACATCCTAACATGACTTTCATCTGTAAGCTAGCTGCAAGTTCAGCCATTTTTTTAGCTTCCCGAATGCCGGTACATTTCATAAGTTTAATATTAATGCCCGTATATACCCCTTGCAGGCTAGGGACATCTACTAAGCGCTGACAAGCTTCATCGGCAATGGTAGGTATTGGAGAGTGCTCGGTTAACCAGGCATTATCATCCAGCTGTTCCTTTGGCATGGGCTGCTCTAGAAATACCACGCCGCGTTCTGCTAGCCAGTGGGACATCTCTAAAGCCTGTTCTTTATTTTTCCAACCCTGGTTTACATCGGCACATAGGGGGCGATCAGTCACCGATCGAATGGTGTCGATAATCATCTTATCGGTCTCGAGCCCAAGTTTTACTTTTAGAATTTTAAACTGGTTCGCTTCCGATACTTTCTTGCGGATCACCTCCTCGGTATCGATACCGATGGTGTAGGAAGTCGCGGGAATTAAATCGGGGTTAAAGCCGAATATTTTATACAAAGGCTGTCCCATAATCTTTCCTAAAAGATCATGCAGAGCAATATCTACGGCAGCTTTTGCGGCTGTATTTTGGAGCGCTAATGCATCTATATATGCTAATATCTCTTCGGTTTGAAAAGGAGAGTTAAATGCCGATAAGTCGATTTGATTTAAGAAGCCCATGACCGACTCTTGAGATTCCCCTAAATAGGGAGGCATGGAAGCTTCTCCATATCCTATGATGCCATCATATTCTAATTCGGTTAATACGACGGGTGTTGTCGTCCGCGAGAAGGAAGCGACGGTAAATACATATCTCATCTCTAAGGTATATGGACGAAAACGTAGTTTGAACAAACCAAAATCTTTACTGATCCACTCCGATGAACTGCTCATTATTTATTATTTTTAGTGTAGTATGAATGTTGTTGAATCTGTTGAATTTGCG
>DAIQRP010000015.1:26009-32826 GCA_036786125.1 Sphingobacterium sp. | reverse complement strand
ATCCGATATAGCGGCGTGCAGCAACCACAGTACGCGTTTGGAAGTCATCGTAATTTTTAGCGTCCTTCAGCATGGAATTAATGCGTACTGTTCCGGCAGAATGGATAAATTCTCCATTCCCAAGATATAGGGCCACATGTGTTACCCGAGCATCGGGATTATGGGCTTTGCCGGCAGCGAAAAATAATAAATCGGCAGGTTTTAAATTTTTAAGCGCCTTTTCGGCATTAAAATGTCCGTCAGCACCTAAAATATCTATCGGCTCTCCAACGAGAACTTGCTGAGATGCATCACGTGGGATAATAACCCCATTCATAAAATAGGAAGTCTTCGTAAAGCCACTGCAATCTACTCCTTTAACTGAAGTTCCGCCCCAGAGGTACGGTAAACCCATCATTGTCTTGGCGGAGTTTAAAATATTTTCTGCGGATAGCTGACGCTTCGATAACCAGCTGTCGAATGGCGCTGCTTCGGACTTAGGAATAAAGGCCGTTCGTTGGTCTGGATAAATGACTTCATAGAATTTCCCCTGACTTCCTTTGAGCACGAAGATATTTCCATAGACCAAATCCGAAACACGCATGCTTTGGGTATGATCTTGGCTATAGGAACTCCCATAGTCATGGGTATAAATTAATTTATCTGCTTGTTGCCAAGCTGCTAGTTCCGCAGCATTCATTGGCGTAACTGAATGGCTACTGACCCAGGAGATATAGCCCTCCGGAGTACGTACTCTATAATTGCCATCTTCTTTTTGAAGAATATCTACTCGGGTGCCCAATAAAGCTTGAGTAGCCATTTCTGCAGCATGACTGGGTTTTGTGCGGAGATTAGCGACCGATAGATTAATGAGTCCGAATGGCTTTTCGGCCACGCTGCTATCGGGTAATATATGAAAGATAAGCTGAGCCTGGATTCCCGCGCTTTTAACTGCATTTTCTATGGCCGGTTGAGCAGCAATTTCCGTAGTTTCTATATGATAGATACCTTGTGGAACATCCGCTTTGGTCAGCGCAAGAATAGCCGTTCTTTGATCAGGAGCATACTGGGCTCTTGCGTTTTTTTGAATTTCTTGAATTTTAAAAAAACTGGTTGAATCTAGATCTTGGGCCTGTGAATAAACACTGCCCAGCAGGATAGAAACTGCGGTCAGAGCATATTTTAGATTGTTTTTCATGCCTAATTAGTTTAGGTCTAAGATAGTTTAATTTTTTACTTATAGAAAATAATTTAGTGTTTTTTTTAGCATTTTGATTTATAAATCCGCATAGAAATGCATGATTTTTTATTTTTTTAATGTTTATTTTTTAAAATTTTTTTGATTTCTGTAATATCCTCTATCAATTCTCCCCTTTTATAGATTTAAATATTTAGTTTTATAGCATAATATTAGATTATCAATAGCATCATGAGATCGAGAAGAGATTTTATAAAAAATGGACTGCTCGTGGCTACTGCAGCCTCCAGCTTTCCATTGTTAAGTATAGCAAAACCTAAAAAAAAGATTCATAAGCCGATTGTTATTTCTACTTGGGACTTTGGAATAGCTGCAAATGCTGCCGCCTGGGAGATTTTAAAACAAGGCGGAAAAGCATTAGATGCGGTAGAGGCAGGCGTACGTATTCCCGAAGCAGATCTGAAAAATATGACGGTAGGAAAAGGGGGATATCCCGACCGAGATGGTCGAGTGACATTAGATGCTTGTATTATGGATTCGGAAGGAAACTGTGGGGCAGTGGCAGGCCTGGAGCATATTGCGCATCCCATTTCCGTGGCCCGCTTGGTGATGGAGAAGACTCCCCATGTGATGCTGGTAGGGCAGGGGGCATTACAATTTGCCTTAGAACAAGGTTTTGAAATGGAAGAACTATTAACTCCCGAAGGAGAAAAAGCCTGGAAAGAATGGTTGAAGGAGAAGCAATATAAGCCGGTTATGAATATTGAGAATAAGTCTTTTGCCGTAGAACGTCTTCCCGGGAATCAATATAATCATGATACCATTGGTATGTTAGCTTTAGATGCTGCGGGCAATCTTTCTGGAGCTTGTACCACTTCTGGAATGGCTTTTAAAATGCACGGTCGTGTTGGAGATAGCCCCATTATAGGAGCGGGATTATATGTGGATAATGAAGTCGGAGCAGCTACTTCTACAGGCGTTGGAGAAGAAGTTATTCGTACCGTAGGTTCTTTTTTAGTGGTAGAGCTTATGCGTCAGGGCTATAGTCCTGAAGCGGCTTGTAAGGAAGCGGTACAACGTATTATTAAGAAAAAACCACATATAGCGAAAGAAATTCAAGTTGGTTTTTTAGCTTTGAACAAAAATGGAGAATATGGCTCTTATGCTTTACAAAATGGATTTTCCTATGCCGTTTGTGATGCTGAAAAACAAGATCTATTAATTCCAGGAAAGTATATATATAAATAAATAAGTAAGGATATGAAAGCAACATTTGGAGGAGGTTGTTTCTGGTGTACAGAGGTAATCTTTCAAAATACGGAGGGGGTAACATCTGTATTACCTGGATATATGGGTGGAAAGACAGAGAACCCAAGCTATAAAGAAGTATGTACAGGGACTACAGATCATGTGGAGGTTGTTCAGATCGAATATGATGATGAGTTAGTGAATTATGAAGATCTTTTGAAAATATTCTTTAGAACACATAATCCAACCACATTAAACCGTCAGGGAGAAGATGTAGGAACGCAATATCGTTCTGTCGTGTTCTTTCATGATGAAGAACAAGAGATTTTAGCTAAGAACTTTATCGATGAGTTGGATGATGAGGATGTCTTTGAAGATCCTATTGTAACAGCTGTAGAGCCTGCAGTTAAGTTTTGGGTAGCAGAAGATTATCACCATGACTATTTCAATCAGAATCCGCAGAATCCTTTCTGCTCAGCAGTAATCGCTCCGAAGTTAACGAAGTTTTTAAAAAGCTATAAAACGGGAGAATAATTTCTAGACCGAGAGATCATTTCAAAACATAAAAAAAGCCTGCTTCATTTCTGAAGCAGGCTTTTTTGTCTAAGATTTAGAATAATCCCATCTGACCTTTATCATCTATATGGATATCATCTGGATTCGTAATTTCCAATTTAATTGCATTATTTTCCTCCGCAGCTTTCGGGCTCTCCTCCGCATCTGCTGAAGTATCTTCCGTGTTGGTCTGCGTAGGACTTTCTGTTTCCGGACTAGCAGCTGCATCTGCAGTCTCTTCCGTACGCGTAAAATCGATATCTTGAGATAAGACGCTAATATACTTTACCGTATGGAATGATAATCTATTTCCTTGAGCTTTATAGCCTTTAATATCAATAATCTCATTTAAGGGCTGTTCTATAGTTTCTTCAACTTGAGATTTGCCTTTTAAAAGATCTAATTTAACCAGAGGTTCTAAAGCATTTGTTAATAGGATTAATTTCGAACCCGCTTCATCATTTATAAAGGAAACCCGTTTTCCAATAGGTAAATCCTCGAATTTAAAACGTTTTACATAATAAGTCTGAGACTTACCATCTTGATGAATAGCAGTATATACATGTTCTGGATAGAACTTTTCAATCCGTTGCATCTTATCATCAAAGTGATTCGAAAGATCGAAAGAAGCTAATTCATAGCTCCCGTCAGACATCACCGTTAAGATCTTATCATCTCCATCGAACTCACCTAAATATTGACCTCGTTCATCGGCATTTAGACGTTTTAAAATGGCATCATACCAAATTTTACGTCCGGCTAATGTGGAGATACCTTTGGATTTAAAAGTGATCTTCTTCACAGGATACTTCGAAACAATATTTCCCTGAGAGGCACGACCCTTAATGGCAATCTCTGCAAAGTCCATATCGAAATTGAGCTTACGGAGTTTCGTATGTGGCTTAAGCTGCACGTTGATAATTTCCGCTTCTCCATTTGGATTTGCTGTAAAATACCATACTTTAGAGCCCTTGGACCCGTCTTTGGTTAAATCATATTCTTTATCTCGGGTAATGCCGACTACAGCAAAACGTTTAATATAAGAAGTACCTGTCGCTCCATCTTTATAAATCATATTATAAATCGTCCGCTCATCACCTTTTTTAAAGACAGCTACATGGATAATATCTTTACCGACAAAAACTTTATCTTGAATTTTTGTGACCACAAACTTACCATCGGAGCGGATGACGATAATATCGTCGATATCGGAACAGTCACATACAAATTCATCTTTCTTCATGCTACTACCGATAAATCCTTCTTCTCGATTTACATAAAGTTTCGCATTGGCAAGCGCCACTTGTGTAGCTTCTACCTTATCGAAAGCACGGAGTTCTGTCTTACGCTCACGTCCCTGACCGAATTTCTTACGCAGGTGTTCAAACCAAGCAATGGTATATTCCGTAAGCTGACGTAAATGTTTCTTGACCTCTTTAATTTCATCGGCCAGACTCTTCATCTGCTCATCTGCTTTTTTCACGTCAAAGCGTGTAATGCTACTCATCGGTTTGTCGATAAGTTTCTTATAATCCTCCGGAGTTATCTCTCGGTAAAACTGATCGAAGAAAGGACTGAATAGCCCATGTAATACCTGTACAACGGTATCAAAGTCCCCTGAATTTTCGTATTCAGGATTCTTATACATACCCTCTTGTATAAAGATCTTCAGTAGGGAAGAGAAGAATATTTTCTCTTGCAACTCTTTTAAACGAATTTCTAATTCCTGCTTTAAAAGCTCTTTGGTATTATTTGTATTTTCAATTAAGATGTCATTGACAGACATAAAATAAGGTTTCTCTCCTTTAATCACACAGGTATTCGGAGAGATAGACACTTCACAGCTGGTAAATGCATAAAGGGCATCTATAGTCACATCTGGAGAGATGCCTGGAGCAAGATGAACAATAATTTCTACAAACTGTGCGGTATTATCTTCAATTTTCTTAATTTTTATTTTACCCTTATCATTAGCCGCAATAACGGAATCTATTAATCCTCCTGTCGTTGTGCCAAATGGAATTTCAGTAATGGCTAAGGTCTTTTTATCGCGCTCTTCAATTTTAGCACGTACGCGAATCTTTCCACCACGCATCCCCTCATTATAGAGCGAAGTATCTGCCATACCTCCAGTAGGAAAATCTGGAAGTAACTGTGGACGTTCTCCATGTAAAACTTGAATAGAGCCGTCAATAAGTTCCAGGAAGTTATGCGGCATAATTTTCGTCGCTAAACCTACGGCAATACCTTCAGCTCCCTGCGCTAGTAAAAGAGGAAACTTCACCGGTAAGGTAATGGGCTCGCGGTTACGTCCATCGTAACTTAATTGCCAATTTGTGGTATCTGGATTAAAAACTACCTCATTCGCAAATTTGGATAATCTCCCTTCAATATAACGGGGGGCTGCTGCGGAATCTCCCGTTATGGGATCACCCCAGTTTCCCTGGCAGTCAATCAATAGATTTTTTTGACCTATCTGTACCATGGCATCCCCAATAGAAGCATCCCCATGCGGGTGATATTTCATGGTATTACCAATGACATTCGCAGCTTTATTAAAGCGGCCATCATCCATCTCCTTCAGGGAATGTAAGATTCGGCGTTGTACAGGTTTAAAACCATCGTTAATATGAGGTACAGCACGATCCAAGATTACATAAGAAGCATAGTCTAAAAACCAGTTTTCATATAATCCATTCAGGGGTATTGTTTGACTTTTATTGGTATTTTCCGTATTAGGGATTAATTCTTCAGCACTGTCGTCTGAGATATTTATTTCGTCGCTCATTTAATCAATACAATTTTTTAGGGGGCCTAGTCCAGTTTGATGAAGCCATTATTTTGCACTTGTAAAAATACAAAACCATTTGGTTTTATCCCAATCTGCGAACTAGTATTCCCAAATTAACTCCTGCTTCTGTTGTGAAAGCTGTTAAAATTAGCAAAAATTTTTATTTATATCAATAATGCTAAAAATATTAGTAATTTTGAAGACTCAGTTTTGCATATGATAAGGGAAGAAGAAAAAAGATGTATAGCCCATATGGATTTGGATGCCTTCTTTGTTTCGGTAGAGCGCTTGAAGAATTCCAGTTTAGTGGGAAAGCCTTTGATTGTAGGGGGCTTAGGAGATCGTGCAGTGGTATCCACCTGCAGTTATGAAGCTCGTCATTTCGGCGTTCATGCGGCTATGCCTATGAAGTTAGCCTTGCGTTTATGTCCTCATGCGACAGTCCTAAAAGGAGATATGGATTCCTATACTACTTATTCGCGTTTAGTCACCAGCATCGTTCGGGAACATGTTCCTCTGATGGAAAAGGCGAGTATTGATGAGTTTTATGTGGACCTGACTGGAGTCGATCGTTTCTTTGGCTGCAGTAAATTTATTGCGGAACTTAAGCAGAAGATTCGCAAGGAATCGGGGTTACCTATTTCATATGCTTTAGCCTCGAATAAGCTGGTTTCTAAAGTCGCTACAGAAGATGCAAAGCCCGATGGAAGGATGGAGATTGAATATGGTTTTGAAAAGAGTTACCTGGCCCCTTTAGCAATTAGACGCTTGCCTGGTATAGGACAGAAGACCTCCAATATTTTGCAGCATATGGGGGTGAAGACCATTCAGTTGCTATCCGAAATTCCGGTACCTATGTTATATAACTTACTGGGCAAAAATGGGGTGGAGCTTTCTCGAAAAGCAAATGGCATCGATCCGAGTCCGATTATTCCGTATACCGAACAGAAAAGTATTGGGGCAGAGGAAACATTTGCTCAGGATACAATCGATATGCAATTTTTAAACGCAGAACTTCATCAGTTATGTGAACGACTGACTTTTCA
>DAIQRP010000015.1:0-25976 GCA_036786125.1 Sphingobacterium sp. | reverse complement strand
CGTCAACAGAAGAAACTGACGGGTTGTGTAACGGTGAAATTGCGTTATGCAAACTTCGATACTGTTTCCAAGCAGCTGGTTATACCCTATACGGCATCCGATGCCGTTATCTTGGAGAAGGCCAAGGAGCTGTTTAGCAAATTATATGATAAGCGAATGTTAATCCGCCTACTGGGCTTGCGTTTATCTCATTTAGTGCAGGGCAATCAGCAGATTAATCTATTCGAAGATACGGTGGAGTCTGTGCGCTTATATCAAGCCATAGATGCTATACGGCAACGTTATGGGGAGCGGAGTTTATATCGTGCAATTACGGCTAAGGAGCCACGCAAAAAGAATAAGGAGGGCGGATAGATGTTTATTAATTGTAAGACTTTTTTTAGTTTCCATTACGGCACATATTCGACAAAAGACCTGGTGGAAGCTGCTGCTGATTTAGGAATTCGACAGCTGGGTTTAACAAATATCAATACGACGGCAGACTCTTGGAATTTTGTGTTAAAATGTCGGGAACATAATATAAAACCTATTCTAGGGGTGGAGATACGTCAAGGAAATCTACATTATTATACTTTAATCGCTAAGAATAATAACGGATTTTCTCGCATTAATCGCTTTCTTACAGAATATCTGCAGCAGAAGAAAGAGTTTCCGGCACGTATCTATTTTCCCGAAGAGGAAATCTGGATTATCTACCCACACAGTCAGTTTCAAGCCGAGTTGCGCCCCAATGAGCGGATTGGAATAGGGAATAAAGATATTCAGAATCTGCGATTGAAGACGGAGCAGGAACTGAATGATTATATTATTATGCAGACTGTTAGTTTTCAGGACAAAAAACATTTTAACCTGCATCGTATTCTACGCGCCATTGCTAAGAATACCTTATTGTCCAAGTTAAAGGCAGAAGATATCGGTAGTCCCGATGAGGTATTTATAAGTACTGCGGCTTTGATGACTGCCTATGCAGACTATCCGCAAGTGCTGATCCATACGCTGGCTCTAATTGATTCATGCCATATAGAAATGGATTTTAAGCAGGATAAAAATCGTAAATACTTCAGTAGTGGCGGAGCAGAAGGAGATCGAGAATTACTGCGTAAGCTCGCTTTGGAGGGCTGTGAGCAACGCTATGGTCGACATCATCCCGAAGCTTTAAAACGCGTGGAGAAGGAGTTGAAGATGATTAATGATTTAGGTTTTAATGCCTATTTTTTGATTGTAAAGGAAATTCTGACCTATGCGGATCAACGTGGATTTTTTCATGTGGGGAGAGGTTCCGGAGCGAATTCTACCGTAGCCTATTGTCTGCGTATTACGGATGTAGATCCTATTGCCTTAAATCTCTATTTCGAGCGTTTCTTAAACCCCAATAGAAGCAGTCCTCCGGATTTTGATATTGACTTTTCCTGGCGCGATAGAGATGAGATTATCGATTATATTTTTAAGCGCTATGGTAAGGATTATGTGGCTCTCTTAGGGATGTATAGTACCTTTAAATTTAGGGCTGCAGTACGCGAATTGGGAAAAGTATTTGGACTCCCTAAATCTGAAATTGATCTTTTGGTGCAGAAAAGAAATTTTCAACCCGAAGATAAAATTCAAGGTTGGATTGCAGAATATAGCCAGCTGATGGAGGGAATTCCGAATCATCTGAGTATACATGCCGGAGGAATTCTGATTTCAGAAAAGCCCTTGACGGATTATATGCATTTAGAACTGCCCCCTAAAGGATTTGCTACAGCACATATGGATATGTTTGAGGCAGAGCGTATACATTTTTCTAAATTCGATGTGTTAAGTCAGCGCGGATTAGGTCATATTAAGGATGCTGTTACTATCATTTATAAGAATCAAGGAAAGCAAATCGATATCCATCAGGTGCAACATTTTATGAAGGATCCGATATTATCGGAAAAGATTCAAATGGCAGATACCATAGGTTGTTTTTATATAGAAAGTCCGGCGATGAGGCAGCTTTTGGGGAAGTTGAAATGTCGAGATTATGAAACGCTTATTGCAGCTTCTTCTATCATCCGCCCTGGAGTGGCTCAATCCGGTATGATGCGTCAATATATTGAGCGCTATAATAATCCGGAAAAGACCGTCTATCTACATCCCTTAATGAAGGAGCTGCTACAGGAGACTTTTGGGGTGATGGTCTATCAGGAGGATGTGATTGCTGTAGCCCATCATTTTGGGGGGATATCATTAGAAGATGCTGATGTTTTACGCCGTGCTATGTCTGGGAAACATCGTGCAGAAAATAAATTCGAGAAACTCAAAGAACAGTTTTTCGAAAACTGCCGGGCTCGAGGTTATGAAGAGCAGGTCACTCAGGAAGTCTGGAGACAGATGGAAAGTTTTGGAGGATATTCCTTTGCCAAAGGGCACTCGGCCTCTTTTGCGGTCGAGAGTTATCAATCTTTATTTTTAAAGACCTATTTTCCAAGAGAATTTTATGTGGCTGTCATCAATAATTTTGGAGGATTTTATCGAACGGAGTTTTATATTCATGAACTGATGAAAAATGGAGCTATCCTCGAGCTACCTTGTGTAAATCATTCTGTACAGCTTACCGATATCTTAGGAAAGGTCGTTTATCTGGGTTTTATTCATATTCAAGGGTTGGAGGAAAATATCGGATTGACCATTGAAAAGGAACGTGCTTTACAGGGGCCATTCCGAGATTTAAATGATTTTATGGTCCGTATACAACCCTCCGCAGAACAGCTGAATCTGCTTATCCGCATAGGTGCTTTACGATTTACACAGATTGATAAGAAGACCCTCTTATGGAAGGCTAATTTCTTACGAAAACGTACAGTAGCCCAATCTGAGCTACAACCTTTATTTGAGGAACCTGAATTGGAGTTTAAACTTCCAAGCTTTGAAATCAATCGGCAGGAGGAGTTGCGCGATCAAATGGAGTTACTGGGTTTTGTGGCGACGGATGCTTTTGAACTCCTGAATCCGAAATATCTTGAACAGACATGTTATACGGCAGATTTCCCACAGTTATTAGGACAGGAAGTAACAATTGTAGGGCGACTGGTTACTACAAAGGATGTCTATACGGTCAAGCGGGAAATTATGTCCTTTGGAACATTTTTGGATGCTGCAGGAAATTGGTTGGATACCGTTCATTTTCCTCAGACCAATAAGCAGTATCCTTTTGTAGGGATGGGATTTTATATATTAAAAGGAAAGGTCGTGGAGGAATTTAATGTATATAGCTTAGAAGTTTTTACGATGCATAAATTAGGTTATGAGCTTTAATACATAAAAAGAGCGGATAGAATCCGCTCTTTTATTTATACAGTTAGTTTTTTATTTTTTCGTTGCCAATTTAGGGTATACAAAAAAGTAATAAGTAGAATTCCGGAGTTAATAAACATAACTTGAGGAATACGTGCCGCAATATCCTGATAATAGAAACCAGCAAATAATGCCCCTAAACCAATCCCTGCTTCTAAGGCGATATACATACTTGCCATTGCACGTCCACGTTGCTCAGGATGACTTAAGTCTATCGTCCAAGCATTGACCGCCGGAGAGAGTATACCCGTGCCAATACCATAGAGTGAAGCTCCAAACATTAAACTGATAAAAGTATTGCCAAAGCCAATAGCTACCAATGCTATGGCTACGAGAATTAATCCGATTAATATAACCTGTACCCGTCCATACCGATCGGCAGCTTTGCCTGAGATAAAACGTATAGCTACAGAAGCAATGGTATATGCCGTAAAAAATACCCCTTTATTTGCCAGACCTATATGTTAAGACCAATCGGGAATTAAGGTCAGGATCACCCCATATCCGGAGTAGGATAGAAAGGTGACTATGGCTGCGGGAAGTACCCGGAAGTCAAAAATATCCGTTCTCGAGATTTTTAATAAACCCCAAGAAAATTTATGCTTCACTTGTAAGGTTTCCTTCATATTCATTAAAATTAAAATAGAAAGAAGCGCAAAAGCTGAAGAGATATAAAAAAGCACATTAATATTATATAGATTGCAGATATAGGAGCCTATAGCAGGTCCAATAGATAAAACACACAATGGAACCTATAGCCATAACAGGAACGCGTCCCCAGGTATCCGTTAGCCTCCCTGAGAAAGGGCGAGAGATGCCTGCCGTCAGCGTAAAAAGAGCAATAATTAATCCCTTATATTCTGCTCCACCCATAGCAGAAAGGTAGTTGGGGAGCTCTGGAATAATCATATTAAAACTCGATGAAAATAACAGCGAGCTTAAACAGAGGAGACAGAATTGTAAGGTGTAGATCGATGGAGAGCTTTTCTGAGTCATTATGCGAATTTTAAACGGGTGATTTCAGAGCAGAAGATCGTCGTGGCTACAGCAACATTCAGAGACTCCGCGGCACCAATCCGAGGGATAGTAACGGCTTGGTCTACCAAGGCGATAACCTGTTCGGATAGTCCATTTCCCTCATTTCCCATAATAATCAAGCCTTCTTGACCGAACTGAGTTTGATAGATAGATGATCCATGTAATAAAGCCCCGAAGCTAGGTACCTGAGCCTGTTCGAGAACAGCAACTAGGTCCGTATAGATGATTTCAACACGGGAGAGTGAACCCATTGTCGCCTGCACCACCTTGGGGTTATACGCATCTACAGTGCCTATAGAACATATAATCTGGGTAATACCGAACCACTCTGCAGTTCGGATAATTGTGCCTAGATTTCCGGGGTCCTGAATATCATCTAAACAAATCGTGAATTTATGACGTAGACTAGCTGGCTCAAATTCCTTTTCTTTAGGAATTTCAACTAAGGCTAAGATGCCTTGAGGATGAGTTAATGAAGAAATCTTCTGAAATTCAGATGGACTCAGTAGATAAGATTTTATATTTTGAGGTATTTTACCCAATTTTGTTTCCATTCCTTCAGTAATATATAAGGAATGCACAGCATACGTAGAATTTAAAAATTCAGTTACTGATTTTACTCCTTCCACAATAAATAAGCCCTGTTGTTTACGGAACTTTTTATTTTGTAAGGAGCTGATTAAACTGATTTGCGCTTTTGACAACATTATTCAATGATTAAAAAAAACAGCTCTTTTGCTTTTACAATATTAACGCTTTTGTCGCTATTTTTTGCATCTTGTCGATCAGCAAGATTCTTAGATAAGGATACAAATTTAGTTACAAGTATTCATATTCAAGGAGTTGATGCCGATTTAAAAGAGTCAAGTTCTGCCTATATTTCTAATGAGATACGACCTAATTCCCGATTAAATCTATTTATCTATAATTTGTTTAATACCAAAAAGGGAAAATATAAAAAAACTAAAATTCGTAATGTCGGAGAACCTCCACGCATTCTAGATACGGCATTTGTAGAACTTTCAAATACCCAGATACAACGCTATTTATATAGCCAAGGTTATTTTAATGCAGAGGTGAAGCCCGAGGTTACCGTGAAAAAGAAACGTGCCAGCATTACCTTTCATATTGATGCAGGTGAGCCTTATCTCATCCGTAAAATTGAACGTCAGTTTGCCGATTCAGCCTTAGGTCATACTTTTAAAAAGGAGCTGGAAGCGAAATCGGTATTAAAGTCTGGTCAGAAATATAGCAGCAATGATTTAATGCAGGAGCGTGAGCAGCTGTATACCTTATTACGTAATCGAGGTTATTTTACCTATATCCGTCAATATATGCGTGTGGCTGTAGATACAACTGTCGCAGCTCATCAGGCGGATTTAAAAATTATGGTGGATAATCCGATTGAGCAAGCTCGCCATATCACCTATGAAATCGACTCGGTATATATACAGGTTAAAAACCCCGAACATATTACTCAAACCAAGAAGAAAGGCCATAGCTTTTCTCAAGATCAGATTAATTTCTTCGATGAAACTGGACGTTATCGCTTAAAACCTATTTTAAGGTATGCATACCTTAAACCAGGGGATCCGTATTCTATGGCTAAGGAAACGCTTTCCTATGATCGATTATATGAACTGAATGGATTCCGAACGATAAAAATTCATTATACAGCTTCCGATTCTGGGAAGTTGCATATGAATTATGAATTGGTACCGCGCCCGGCTATGGGGAATCAGGTAGAAGGGGAGTATACCTTTAGTTCCGGCTTAAATGGAATTAATGTTGGAAATACATTTTCACATCGCAATATTTTTGGAGGATCGGAGCAACTGGAGGTCAAACTGCGATATGGAGTGCTCTTTGATCCTAAATTAGGTGGAAGTATTGGGAACCGTATTTTTAATAATGATTTTCAAATTGGAGTCAACCTGGTATTTCCGAGATTAATGTTACCTTTTGGCTGGACTGGAACAGCGAAGTCAGGACTTCCAAAAACGACCTTATCTTCCAATTTGCAGATATTCGATCAGGATAAAACATATTCCAACCGCTATTCCTCGAATACATTAAATTACTCCTGGTTTGAGACGTCAAATAAGATGCATAGTTTCACGCCTATTGTATTGGAATATCGCTTGGGAAGACTAAATCAGGATTTTGCCAATGACCTGATTGAAAAGGGGTATCAGCTTTATGTGGAGTCTAATAATAGGGAATATTTTGGATTAGGTACACAGTATGCCTTTACTTATAATGCTAATAAATTATTACGTACTGAAGATTTCACCTATTTTAAAGGGTCTATAGACCTTTCAGGCTCTGTCTTGGATGCGATCAGTCGAGTGATTCAGTTAAAGGAAAATCAGCAAGGGGAGAAGATGGTCTTCGGAGTTCCATACCTGCAATATGCTAAGACAGAAATTGATTTCCGTTGGTATAAAAACTTTGGAGGATCTAGGCAATTTGTCTTTCGCTTTAATCCGGGAATTGCTATCCCTTATGGGAATAACTCCAGACTTTTGATTTTTGAAAAGAGCTTTTTTGGAGGGGGGATGAATGGAATTCGAGCTTGGCAGGCACGTACTCTAGGTCCCGGAAACTACAATCGAGCTGGA
The DNA here is from genome assembly GCA_036786125.1 of Sphingobacterium sp. Lineage (GTDB taxonomy): Bacteria > Bacteroidota > Bacteroidia > Sphingobacteriales > Sphingobacteriaceae > Sphingobacterium. The sequence goes on along the minus strand of DAIQRP010000015.1, from coordinate 18,999 downwards.
TTAGATGAAAGCTTGCGTTTGAACTTCCGTAATTTAGATCAGCTCGGGGAGATTAAGATTGAAGGAAATATGGAATATCGATTTAAGATTATTAATAATTTCCTAGGAGCAAAATTAAAGGGGGCAACCTTTGTAGATTTCGGAAATATCTGGCGTCTTAAAGAAAATGAGTTAAATCCTGGCGGTGAATTTAAATTCAATCGCTTTTTAGGCCAGTTTGCCTTAGGAACTGGACTAGGCTTTCGATTTGATTCAGGCTATTTTATTATTCGATTGGATGCCGGAATAAAGGTAAAAGACCCACAATTTGAAGGCGCTAATCAATGGGTTATCAAACATCTGTTCGATCAGAAGGAGTTTAAAGAAGCCTATTTTGAATCTCATAGGCCTGATCGATATAATTTTATCCAATATAACTTTGGGATAGGCCTGCCTTTCTAATTACTTGCTTTTAGAAAGGCTTCTGCCTAAACACTTGCTCTAAAAAAATAAGCCTTTAATACTGTTGAGTATGGTTTCAATAATGGAATCTAATTTTAAGCCATGACTCATATTAAAGAAGCTCATACCTAAAACTAATACAATTGCGGTAACAATTAATTTCTTAAATACATACGCTATTAATAAAATCAGGGCTGGAATCAATAACAAAGCCATGCCTGAAATTTTAATTGGATTTAAACCATTATCTCCTTTAAAGACATAATAGAGTTTTGAGTTTGAGCCATCTACATTTTTATGTTTTAAGAAGGTAAATGTCGAAGATTCCACAGGATCTTTCGTGGTTGCAACACCATTATGAAAACGCATTTCCTGCTTAAAACCATTTATACTAAAAATAAAAGTGCCGTTTAAATGCTCCTCCGGATTATTGTCTGCATCGGTCGCAATAATAGAAAGTTTTGCGGGATTGGTGAGACTTTCTTTAATCGTGAAGTTTGTAATTTTTGTAGATTGAGCAGAGAGTAAGAATGGTGCGAATAATATAAATATGCTGAAAATGAATTTTTTCATGTTTGTGTGAATTTGGCTGCAATGATATGTATTTTATTAAATTAATGAAAAGAATTGTGTCATAAATTTGCAAAACAATTTTTGTTAATAGTAATAATTTGTACATTTGTTGCAACAAATCAAAAATTGATATGGCTACGACAGTACAAGAGAGACAACCCAGAAAAACAGATAATAACGCAAACCAAACGCATTACTATATTACTTTGGTAGTGGCGATCGTATTTGGTCTTGCAGGTGTATTTTTTAGATTTCTTCCAGATGTGATTACATCATTGGATCAAAATGGATTTTTATTCACTTCGATTTCGAATATCTTCTTAATCATTGGTTCTTTTATCGCTTTTAGAACAGTTTTTGGAATCTTAGGATTTCGTAAAGCTAAATAAGAAGTCTCCATCAAGATATTAAAAAGGCGACTATCTCTTAGAAGATAGTCGCCTTTTTTTGCTCTGTTATTAGACAGATGAATGTATCTGATTCGGATCTTAGTTTAAGATAGACCATGTAGCCCATGGAATTCTAGATAAGATTAAGATTAATCCTAAAATATAGAATACTAATACCGTACTATTTGCTTTGCGCGGGCTTTCAATTTTCTTAGATTTAATATAACCTACTGAGATTAAAACAATCGCAATAATCATTGTTAATGGGTGCTCTAAGAAATATAAACGGGAAAGACTGTTCTTCATATTCTCTCCAGAGAAACTTTGCATCCCTAAAGGTGATACAAAATAAATAATCAAGCCGATTAATAATTGGATATGTGAAGATATAAATCCAATTAAAGCAATTTTTCTATTGTATCCTTTATTACCTAAGTAATTCATCAAAGTAATAACAATTGAAATAACCAAGGCAATTAATAACACAATTGCTAAAGTAGAGTGTAGATGTTTCATTCCTGTTAACATAAAGTATTTGAGTTTTTAATGTTTAATGTTTGTGTACAAAGGTAGAAAATAAGTTAACGTTTAGCTCCGATTTCTTTAAATTCTGATTTATCCTTCCATTGTGGGAACGTTTTTTCTAAACTTAGGGTATAGCCCATATCGAAGAATACACGGATATCTGCTAGAATACCTTCGAAGTTCCAATGCTCATCGAGCTCATCGCTAACATGATGATAGCGTCCCTTCATCGCTTCTTTACGTGCATTTAAGGCTACGGTGTCAGTATCTAAATACTCCGAACCAGATCCAGCAAAGATGGCAGGAACACCTTTTTTAGCGAAGTTAAAATGATCAGAACGGTAGAAACCTCCGGAGGAAGGATTTCCTTCAGCATGTACGGTACGTCCAAATTTCGCTGCCGAGCGGCTGATATAATCATCCAATTCAGACTGTCCTAAGCCAATTACAGACATATCCTTAGTTGCTCCAATAGGATTGAAAGCATCCATATTGATATTGGCTACGGTCTTTTTAAATGGAAAGATGGGATGTTCTGCATAATAGGCAGAGCCCAATAAACCTTGCTCTTCAGCCGTAACAGCTAAAAATACAATGGTACGTTCGGGTTGGATTTTAGCCGCTTGAAAAGCTTTGGCAATTTCAAATAAGGCCGCAACTCCGGCAGCATTGTCAATAGCTCCATTATAGATAGAATCCCCATTGATGGCTTCTCCAATACCTAAATGATCCCAATGTGCAGTATAGATAATCACCTCATCCTTACGTGAGCGACCTTCGATCTTTGCAATTACATTATTGGAGGTTGATTTCTTAAGTTTGTTAGAAACGGCAAAGGAAGTTTTTGTCTTTAAGTCCACGGCTTTAAACCCAGGCTTCTTCGCTTGCGCCAATAAATCTAAACTATAACCTGCCGTTTTAAACAATTTTTCTGTAGCGGCACTTGTCAGCCATCCTTCAATAGAGGCATATTTGGATTCAGAATTTTCGGAAACTAAGTCCATCTGTGGAGAGGCTCCCCAACCCGTGCGGATCACATTCCAGCCATAGCTAGCCGCTTTGGTATCATGGATAATTAATACTCCGGCAGCACCTTGTCTTGCTGCTTCTTCATACTTGTAAGTCCAACGGCCATAATAGGTCATGGTATCTCCTTTGAAGAGCGACTTGTCATAATGTCCCGGATCGGAAACCATAACGACTACCGTCTTTCCTTTTACATCGATTCCTTCATAATCATTCCATTGGTATTCCGGAGCAACAATTCCAAATCCTGCAAATACTAAATCGGTCTGTGCAACTTCAATATTTTCTTTTAACTGTCTACTGCTCACTACATAATCCTCTAAATTATTTAGGGTAAATGCTGATTTTTCCGTTTGGAAAGTAAGGGTAGGTGATTTTGCCGTAGAGGTAACTTCAACCATAGGCACTTCTTGAAAATAGCTATCTCCATTGCCAGGCTCTAAACCCAAGGCTTTAAATTGTTCCTGAATATACGTCGTAGTTAAAGTATCTCCTTTGGTAAATGGCATTCTACCCATAAATTCATCCGAAGAGAGTTGTTTGACATAAGCTTTATAACCTGCTTCAGTAATGCTATTCAAAGCTGCGGAATCCAGACCGGAAAGATCGTGCTGCTGCTCGGTTCCAGATTGACAAGCTGCAAATGCGGCAATAGCCAATGGAAGGATATAGTTGATTTTTTTCATACCTAATAATTGAATGTTAAAAATAAGGATTAAAACTTATAAAGGGAACTTTTCATGTGCAGTAATCGGTATTATTTCTGCTATAGGATGGAAGAGATAAACCCGTTGCGTACTTAATTCAATACAGTGGAATCGCTTTCGAAGTTTATTTTTCTTTTGAAAAACACGCCCATTTTTCATTGCAAAATATCCGTCTTCAGGAATCATCTCTACAGTAATTCGATCGCTTTTAATATCGTACTGCTGCAAGGCTCTAAATAGATTTAAATCTGTGCAGCTGCTCGCTGCGGGGTTATCCATATAGTTTTTAATAGCCTGCAGTATAGTATTCGGGAAGACATCTATTTTCAAGAATGGATCCATCAGTTCTTTAAAATTGTTCTTCCATTCTTTACCATGGGGTTTCACGCGATGCTTAAATAATTGAAAGGTACGCAGATGAGCGAATTCATGGATCGTGGTAATTAAAAAAGCATATGGATTTAAATCATGGTTGATAGAAATACGATGAGGTAGCCCTTGATAAGGAGCACGATAATCTCCAAACTTGGTGCTCCGAGAGCGCGAAATCTTAAAAATACATCCGGTATCCTGAATCCAGGCCGAAATGATAGGGGCCGTCTGCTCGGGCAGATACTTTTTCAGCTGAGCACTATAGTCTTGCATAGATACAAACATATTATTTTTTATAAATAATCCATATTTTTTAAGGCAATATTTGCTAAGAATATACGTATCGCTAAAATATTGTCTATATTTGAGCTATTAAATAACTAAAAATTTTAGGATTTTATTTTGTAAATTCGATATATGAAAAGATTTTATAGCCTTCTGATTTTATTATGTTTTTTTGTGTCTGCTCAGGCACAAGAGCTCAATGCTCGTGTAGAGTTGCAATCACCTCAAGTTCAAAATACGAATAAAAGAGCATTGGATGTATTGAAGAAAGCTATTTCTGATTTCTTAAATAATAGATCTTGGACTAATAGTACAGTGACAGACCAGGAGCGTATTGATTGTAGTTTTATTATTACTATTTCTGCCTGGGATGGATCGAAGGAATTTACAGCTAATGCACAGATATTTTCCTCGAGACCTGTATTTGGGACCAACTATAATTCTCCAATTATTTCAATGACCGATAAGGATTTTAACTTTTCTTATGTGGAAGGGGAGATGTTAGATTATATTCCAAATGAATTTACGTCCAATTTAGCCTCTCTGCTCGCATTCTATGCCAATGTGATTATTGGAATGGATGCAGATACCTTTAAGCTAAATGGAGGAACGACTAATTTTGTGAATGCTAGAAATATTGCGAACTACTCTCAATATGGTAATTATAAAGGCTGGAGATCCATGGATTCTTTTGAAAATAGATATTGGCTGGTGAATAATGTCATGGATAGACAATACTCTCCATACCGTACCTTTAATTATAACTGGCATATGAAAGGATTAGATCAGATGTCTTCGAATGAGATGGAGGCTAGACAGTATATGGCTAGTCTGCTACCCTCCTTAAAACAAGTGGATCGCTCGAATCCAGGAAATATATGGACTTCCATCTTATACACCGCAAAATCGACAGAATTCGTAGGTATATTTTCAGGTCTTCCTGCGAATGAATCGGTTAAAGTATACAATGCCTTAGCGGAAATCGATCCTTCGAATTTAAATAAATATGAAAGCTTACGTCGTTAGTTTTAAAATTCTATGTTAAGTCGCCTACATATCAAAAATTATGCATTAATAGATACTTTAGATATCCAATTTGATGCAGGCTTAAATATAATTACCGGAGAAACTGGAGCAGGGAAATCTATTATTATGGGGGCCTTAGCTTTAATATTAGGTAGTCGTATCGAAGGAAAATATTTTTTTAATCAGGACCAAAAATGCGTTATAGAAGGATTCTTTTCTATTGCTAGTTATGACTTAAAATCTTTTTTTGAAGAGCATGATTTAGACTATGAAGAGCAGACGATTATTCGCAGGGAGATTACGCCCGAAGGAAAGTCTAGGGCTTTTGTCAATGATTCTCCAGTAACCTTGGTCGAACTTAAAGCCTTGGGCGAGCAACTGATCGATATTCATTCTCAACATGCGACGCTACAGATTAATACAGAGGAGTTTCAGCTGCTAGTCGTGGATTCTGTAGCTAATAATCAAAATTTAAAATCCGGCTATCTGGAGAGTTTTAAAGCCTATAAAAAGGCGGTTTCAAAACTTCATAAATTAAAGGATGCCATTGCGAAAGCCAATGCAGAATCGGATTATCATCAATTTCTTTTTGATGAACTCTCGGCAGCAGATTTACAGACTGGAGAGCAGCAGGAGCTGGAACTAGAGCAGCGGCAATTAGAAAATGCTGAAGAAATTAAAAAATCCCTCCTATCATCCGTATTTCTATTGGATGAGCAGGAGGCTGCAGCCATACAGGTATTAAAAGAATCTTTAGGACAGTTACAACAGGTTGCAAGCATCTTACCTACACTACAAGAGGTTTCTGATCGGTTGAATTCGGTTTATATCGAAGTCAAGGATATTATTCAAGAGTTGGGAGTTATTGAGCAGACAATTGTATTGGATGAAGGGCGTCTGCTGAATGTTAATGAGCGCCTGAGTCAGCTATATTCTCTGCAAAAGAAACATCGCGTGGAATCAGTTGACGATCTAATTGTACTGCGTGATGAATTGGAGCAGAAGTTAGTGTTAACCTCCAATCAGGAGGAGGAGATTATCGCCTTGGAACTGCAGGTACAGCAATTGTCGGAAACCATAGAGTGGCGTGCTCAAGAGCTGCATAGCAGTCGACAAGCTGTCGTAGAGACAATTCAAAATCATATTGAAGCAGTCTTAACAGAGGTTGGCATGCCCAATGCTAAATTAGCTGTAGAGCTGAAGCTCTTGGAGCCTCAAGCGTATAAAGAGTCTGGAGGAGATAGTATTCAATTTCTATTTTCGGCGAATAAAGGGCAGGAATTACAGCTCATTCATAAAGTTGCTTCCGGAGGAGAGCTTTCCCGTGTTATGTTAGCTATAAAATCTTTAATTGCACAGCGATCCTCCTTACCTACGATTATATTTGATGAAATTGATACGGGTATCTCTGGAGAGGTCGCTTTAAAGGTCGGAGAGATTATGGAACGTTTAGCGCAGAACATGCAAGTGATGGCCATTACTCATTTACCTCAAATTGCATCCAAAGGAAAGACACATTTTAAAGTGTATAAGGAAGACAAGGGGGAAAAAACCCTGTCAAATATTGCTTTACTAAATGCAGAAGATCGGGTTGTTGAAGTCGCACAAATGCTTTCTGGAGCACATCCGGGAGAGTCTGCTTTAAAACATGCTCGAGAGCTTATAGAAGCTGAATCAGAAGATAGAACATAAAAAAAGAGGCTTAGCCTCTTTTTTTATGTTCTGTCCACAGCGTCTGTTAAGGTAACTTTTACCCGTAATTTGTTCGGAACAACAAAAGTATCTTTACCTAAAATCGGATCTTCGATATATATGGTTACCGATCCAGTCGTATAACTTACAGAATAAGCAATAGCATCATAAGTAGCAGGAATAATATTGTACAAACCTCCCTCATCCTCACTGATAGCTACCTGTACCGTACCCGTTTCCATATAGATACGATCTAATTCTGGTAATACTAAAGTTTTTAATAATCCTGTACTCGAAGACTGCCAATCATTTGCATTTACCGTATAAATAAATGATTTAGATGTCGGGATCTCATAATACTCTTTAGTACATGAGGTTCCTAGCGCTATGGTACTAATAGCTAGAAATAAAGCGAATAGAATTCTTTTCATAATATATGTATTTTAATGTTTATTCTTTAGATAGACGTTTTAAGCCCTGAAAAGTTTAAAAATAAGTAAAATTTAAAACTTTGTTTGTAAAGTGAACTAAAAAAAGCCACATGCAGACATGTGGCTTTTTAAAATTTCATAATCTATAACGATTATTCTTCTGTATTTCCTTTTTCAGAACTTGATTTAATAGAGTCATCCGTCAAGGCTGCAGATACCGAGGAAACTTTAATTTCTTTAGTCTCAGCATCTAAATCTACACGTAACTTATCTCCATCTTTCACCTGACCGGATAAGATTTCCTCAGCAATAGGATCTTCCAAATACTTTTGAATAGCACGTTTCAAAGGTCTTGCGCCGAAGTTGGTATCATATCCTTTTTCAGCAATAAAATCCTTCGCTACATCAGTTAATTCAATTTGATATCCTAAACCTTCAATGCGTTGGAATAAAGATTTTAATTCAATATCAATAATTTTAAAGATATGCTCTTTGGTCAATGAATTAAATACAATGACATCATCGATACGATTTAAAAACTCCGGTGCAAAAGCACGTTTTAAAGCCGTCTCTATAACTCCTCTAGAATGCGTATCTGCTTGATTTGCTTTAGCAGCAGTTGTAAACCCTACTCCTTGACCAAATTCTTTCAGTTGACGTGCTCCAATATTCGAAGTCATAATTATAATCGTATTTCTAAAATCGACCTTACGACCTAAGCTATCTGTTAACTGACCTTCGTCTAATACTTGTAATAATAAGTTAAAGACATCAGGATGCGCTTTTTCAATCTCATCCAATAGTACGACTGAATAAGGTTTACGACGTACTTTCTCCGTTAACTGACCACCTTCTTCATAACCCACATATCCTGGAGGCGCTCCCACTAAACGGGAAACCGCAAATTTCTCCATATATTCGGACATATCAATCTGAATTAAAGAGTCTTCAGAATCGAACATAAAACGAGCAAGCTCTTTTGCCAACTCTGTCTTTCCGACCCCAGTAGGGCCTAAGAAGATAAAGGAACCGATGGGTTTTCTAGGATCTTTTAATCCAGCACGTGTACGTTGTATAGCTTTAACTAATTTCTGTACCGCATCATCTTGACCTATAATACGTCCTTTCATCGATTCTCCCATGCCCAATAGTTTTTGACCATCAGTTTGACTTACCCGTTGTACAGGTATTCCCGTCATCATGGAAACGACTTCAGCGACATTATCTTCCGTTACTAGATACCTCTTGGTTTTAGTTTCCTCTTCCCAAGCTGTCTTTTCACGTTCTAACTCTTCGATTAATTTCTTTTCAGTATCACGTAGTTTCGCTGCTTCTTCGTATTTCTGCGAGCGTACCACTTTATTCTTTTCGAGTTTAATCTCTTCAATTTTCTGTTCGATATCGATAATCGATTGAGGAACATGAATATTGTTTAGATGGACACGTGAGCCAGCTTCATCTAACGCATCGATAGCCTTATCCGGTAGAAAACGGTCCGTGATATAACGTGTGGTTAATGCCACACAGGCTTCAATTGCATCTGCTGTATAATTTACATTATGATGCTCTTCGTATTTCTCTTTAATTCGATTTAAGATTTCTATAGTTTCATCATGAGAAGCAGGTTCAATAGTTACCTTTTGAAAACGACGATCTAAAGCGCCATCTTTCTCAATATATTGACGATATTCATCTAATGTTGTTGCCCCAATGCATTGAATCTCTCCACGAGCTAATGCTGGTTTAAACATATTTGAAGCGTCTAATGAACCGGATGCTCCTCCTGCACCTACAATCGTATGGATCTCATCGATAAATAGAATAACATCTGGAGATTTCTCCAACTCATTCATTACCGCTTTCATACGCTCCTCAAACTGACCTCGGTATTTTGTGCCAGCCACTAAGGACGCTAGATCTAAGGTAACCACACGTTTGTTAAATAACACACGGGATACCTTACGTTGAACAATGCGCAGTGCTAAGCCTTCAGCAATAGCGGACTTACCCACTCCGGGTTCACCGATTAAAATCGGGTTATTCTTTTTACGACGAGATAGAATTTGTGAAACACGCTCAATTTCTTTTTCTCGACCAACAATAGGATCTAAACGACCTTCTTCAGCTGCCTTGGTTAAATCCCGTCCAAAGTTGTCCAATACCGGAGTTTTAGATTTGATATCTGAAACTTTTTTCGGTTGCACAAATTGCTCGTCATCAGCAAAATCATCATCATCCGAAGAAGCTCCTGCGGCCTCATCTTTGATATTCGTTTTATTTTGCTCTACCTCAGCTTTGAAGATATCGTAAGTAATCTGATATTGTTGTAATATTTGAGAAGCGACATTATCTTCATCACGTAAAATCGCTAGCAATAAATGCTCCGTTCCAATGATATCCGATTTAAATATTTTCGCTTCTAAATACGTAATCTTTAATACTTTTTCTGTTTGTTTAGTTAAGGGCATGTTGCTAATCGCAGCACGTGAAACTGAAGCGCCTTTCACAGCCTCCTCAATAGACTGACGCAAAGCTGAAGTATCAATCCCTAAATTACGGATGATCTTAATAGCCATGCCATCGCCTTCACGTATCAAACCTAACAGTAAGTGTTCTGTGCCTATATAGTCGTGGCGAAGTCTTAAAGCTTCTTCTCTACTGTACGATATGACATCTTTAACGCGCGGTGAAAATTTTGCTTCCATGTATTTTGCCTTTCTTATTTAATTGAAATGGATTATATAAATGTAAAAAATTATATCCATGATTTTATACAATCCTACCATAAATTATCAACAATTAGACCATATTGTATTATCTACCAAAATGTCAGTATAAAAGATTACATTTGTATGAACTTTCATAACATTGTATAGCATTTATGGCGGACGAAAAAATTATATTTTCAATGGCTGGGGTAAACAAAATTTAACCGCCTCAAAAACAAGTCTTAAAAAATATTTACCTATCTTTTTTCTACGGAGCTAAGATTGGTGTAATCGGTTTAAATGGATCTGGTAAGTCATCTTTATTAAAGATTATTGCTGGATTAGATAAGTCGTTTCAGGGAGAGGTGGTATTTTCTCCAGGTTATTCTGTGGGCTATTTAGCTCAAGAACCCATTTTGGATGATACAAAGACCGTACGTGAAATTGTAGAAGAAGGAGTTGCTGAGACCACAGCTTTATTGCAAGAGTATGAGGAGATTAATGAGAAATTTGGTCTTCCAGAAGTATATGAAAATGCAGATGAAATGGATAAGCTTCTGGCTCGTCAAGGGGAGCTGCAGGATCGTATCGATGCTACAAATGCTTGGGAATTAGATTCTAAATTGGAGCGTGCCATGGATGCATTACGTTGTCCAGAACCCGACACATTAATTGCCAGTTTGTCAGGAGGAGAGCGTCGTCGAGTGGCAATGTGTCGCTTATTATTGCAACAACCCGATGTGCTTTTATTAGATGAGCCTACCAACCACTTGGATGCAGAATCTATCGATTGGTTAGAACAGCACTTACAACAATATCCAGGTACTGTTATTGCCGTAACGCACGATAGATATTTCTTGGATAATGTAGCAGGCTGGATTTTAGAACTTGATCGTGGTGAAGGTATTCCTTGGAAAGGGAATTACTCATCTTGGTTAGATCAGAAAGCAAAACGCTTAGCTCAAGAGGAAAAAACAGAAACAAAACGTCAGAAGACTTTAGAGCGTGAGTTAGAATGGGTGAAGATGGCCCCTAAAGCACGTCATGCTAAGTCTAAGGCCAGATTACATAATTACGAAAAACTAGCTTCTGAGGAAACAAAAGAACGCGAAGAGAAATTAGAGTTATTTATCCCTCCAGGACCTCGTTTAGGAAATGTGGTGATTGAAGCGGATAATATTTCTAAAGCATATGGAGATCGTATCTTATTCGAAAACCTAAGCTTTTCTTTACCTCCAGCAGGAATTGTCGGTATTATCGGTCCCAATGGTGCTGGTAAAACTACCTTGTTCCGCTTGATTACAGGTCAGGAAGAACCGGATTCTGGAACCTTTAAAGTGGGAGAAACTGTCGCTTTAGGTTATGTCGATCAGATGCACGATGATTTAGATCCTGAAAAATCAGTTTGGGAAAATATCACCGAAGGCAATGATAATATCCTGCTCGGAAATCGCTCGATGAATTCCAGAGCCTATGTGTCTAAATTTAATTTTAATGGCGCTGATCAGCAGAAAAAAGTAGGTGTACTCTCTGGAGGAGAACGAAATCGCGTGCATTTAGCAATTACCTTAAAGAAATCATCGAACGTATTATTACTCGATGAGCCGACCAACGATATTGACGTAAATACCTTACGTGCTTTAGAGGAAGGTTTGGAGAATTTTGGAGGTTGTGCTGTTGTGATCTCTCACGATAGATGGTTCTTAGACCGTATATGTACTCATATTCTTGCTTTTGAGGGCGATTCACAGGTTTACTTCTTTGAAGGTAACTATTCTGAATATGAAGAAAATCATAAGAAAAGAGTAGGTGATGTAACCCCAAAACGTATTAAGTATAGAAAATTAGTAAAATAATCAATATGGATTCCGCGAAATTACTTGAAGCTATAATTGATAACGCTATCGATGGAATTATTACCATTGATAAAAGAGGTTATGTTGAATCTATAAATCCTGCTGCCTCCACTCTTTTTGGATATGCCCCAGAGGAGGTTATCGGTAATAATATTTCAATGTTAATGCCTGATCCGGATCGTAGTTCGCATGATGGATATATCCAAAACTATCAGCAGACAGGTCATAAAAAAATTATCGGTATCGGACGTGAAGTTCTAGGGAAGAAAAAAGATGGTTCTACTTTCCCTTTCCGTCTAGCTGTATCTGAGGTATGGTATAAAAATACCAATATCTATACGGGATTTATTCATGACTTAACCAAAGAGAAACAAGCAGAGGATCAATTGCGTAAACATGCCAATGAATTAGAGCAGAAAGTTTCTGAACGGACTAAGGATTTAATAAAACTGGTTTCAGAGTTGGAAAAGGCGAAAGCTGATGTGTCCATTTCTTTGGAGAAAGAAAAGGAGTTAAACCAGATGAAATCTAAATTCGTTTCTATGGCTTCACATGAGTTTAGAACGCCTTTAAGTTCTGTACAACTTTCAGCTTCCTTAATTGATAAGTATATTGAGAAACCCGATTTTACTGCGGTTATCAAACATACACATAAGATTAAAAACTCCGTGCAGTCGCTGACTAGCATCTTAAATGATTTCCTTTCTTTAGAGAAGTTGGAAGCTGGAGTAGTGATGGTCAATAAGCGAGAGGTAAATTTGGTGGAGCTTTCAGAAGAGATTACGGAAGAAATGCAGATGATCTGTAAGAAAAATCAACATATCGTCTATCAGCATACCGGAGATGTCGGATCTTTTTTTCTAGACTCCCATCTTTTGAAATCTTCCATAATTAATTTAATTTCGAACGCTATTAAATATTCTGGAGAGGATAGCTTTATTGAATTCTCTACAGAAATTAAGAATAATACTTGCAAAATCATCGTTCGTGACAATGGTATTGGGATTCCTGAGGAAGAAAAGGTCAATCTTTTTGAACCCTTCTTCCGTGCTAATAATACCGGAAATATTCCAGGTACCGGATTAGGTTTAAATATCGTTAAACGTTATGTAAGCTTAATGGATGGAAAAATGGAATATACCTCTGATGTCAATAAGGGAACCAGCTTTGTAATGACTTTTGAGCAATTTAATTAATTAAGTACAGGCTTTGGAAAAAAAGAATATACTCATAATCGAAGATAACACGGATATCCGTGAAGGAACTGCAGAAATACTGGAATTAACAGGTGGATATACCGTTTATACCGCTCAAGATGGCCGTGAGGGTGTCGATTTAGCAGTTAAACATGTACCTGATTTAATTCTTTGTGATATTATGATGCCAGAATTGGATGGTTTTGGTGTGCTTTATATGTTACATAAGAATGAACAGACCATGCATATTCCTTTTATTTTCTTAACCGCTAAAGCGGAACGCTCGGATATGCGTAAGGCTATGGAAATGGGGGCAGATGATTATCTGACGAAACCTTTTGATGATATCGAATTGTTAAATGCCATTGAAAGTAGATTACGAAAACGAGATCAGTTAGGTTCTATTGCAACGAAGAAAGATTCTTTCTACCTAAATTCTGAAGAACAGGAGATGGTCATTAAGGAAGTGATTTCGGAATGTCGTGTGAAGACCTATAAGAAGAAACAAGCGATATATGAGGTAGGCGATTCCCCAATTTTTGTATACTATGTGCTTTCTGGAAAAGTGCGTTCCTTCCTATATTATATGGATGGACGTGAGCTTTCCACAGATATTCATATTCATGATAATTTCTTTGGCTATGAAGCCATGTTATTAAATGATAAGTATACCGATAATGCTTCAGCTTTAGAAGACTGTGAGGTCGCTTTAATTACTAGAGAAGTATTCTTTGAACTGATGTATAGAAAACCTGCAATTGCTGGTAAATTTATCCGTCTTCTTTCGGGAAATATCCGGGAGAAAGAAGAACAATTATTGGGATTTGCCTATGATTCTGTCCGCAAGCGGGTGGCCAATGCATTAATAAATATTGCAGAGAAATCCTTAGAAAACCCGACAGATGATGCCTGCCTTATCCGTATCTCTAGAGATGGCTTAGCCGCATTAGCTGGAACGGCGAATGAAACGATCTCTCGAATGTTAGCCGACTTTAAAGAAGAAAAGCTAATCATTAAGGAAGGAAATGCCATCCGGATTTATTCCATAGAAAAACTTAGAAATATTAAACAGTAAAAAAAGCGTCTTCGGACGCTTTTTTTTATGCCTTCTTTAGTGATGACAATCACATATATTATTGACCTCCTACATGTCTTATTCTGTCTACCTGTCTTAGTTTTGTATGGTGATAATAAACTAGAACTTGGCTCAAATGAAAGTTGTTGTATATAATATAAAATCATCTGAAAAGGAATTATTGGCTTTAGCAAATAAGAAAGCCCATAATTTAACTTTGATTTCAAATGGTTTGACGGCACAGACATTACAGTTTGCAAAAGCAAAAGATGTAGTGGTAATTTCCGCAAAGGATAGCCTAAATCGTGATTTATTAATGGAATTGAAAGATTTAGGGGTAAATAAAATTATTACACGTTCCTATTCTACGGCTCATATAGACCTTCAAACTGCCGGTCAACTAGATATTCAAGTTGCTAATACACCTTTTCCAAATCAATCGGATCAGGGTATAGCCGAGCAGACTATCCGGAATTTGAATCTTTGGGATATGGGAAAATGTGTAGGTGCCGCATGTTGTTGTGATAAGAATTGCGCTGCCGTGGTTTCTAATTATAAAGGCTAATGTTACTCTATGCATACGAACAATCAGTTGATTAATAAATATAATGTGGCAGCTCCACGTTATACCTCTTACCCTACAGTACCCTATTGGGAGCAGGAATCTTTTCAAGCGGTAGATTGGAAGATCCGTCTTCAAGAAACTTTTCTTCAGTCAGAGGATCAGGGGATTAGTATTTATGTGCACCTACCTTACTGTGAAAGTTTATGTACATACTGCGGATGTAATACACGGATTACTAAAAACCATGCTGTGGAAGAACCGTATATAGCAACTGTCCTCCAAGAATGGAATTTATACCGCGCGCTTTTTAATGGTAAGAAACCGTTGATTAAAGAGATTCACTTAGGAGGAGGGACTCCGACTTTTTTTACCGCTCAAAACTTAGAATTTTTAATTCAGGGTCTTCTTGAACATGCAGATGTCGCAGAGGATGCTTCTTTTTCTTTTGAAGCACATCCAGCGAATACTTCGGAGGAACATTTGCAACATCTATATGATTTAGGATTTAGACGATTGAGTTTAGGAATTCAAGATTTCGATGCTCAGGTACAATATATTATTAATCGTAAGCAGTCTTTATGCGATGTGCAGCGCGTGATGGAGGATGCTCGACGGATTGGTTATACATCCATTAATTTTGATTTAATTTATGGACTCCCCATGCAAACGATGGAATCGGTCCGAGATACCATAGCCAAGTCTATGATTTTAAATCCAGATCGAATTTCATTTTATAGCTATGCCCATGTGCCTTGGATTAAACCCGGACAGCGTAGATTTACGGAACATGATCTACCTGTAGGAGAAGATAAGCTTAATCTTTATAGCTTAGGTAAGGAAATGATTTTGGAAGCAGGCTTCTATGAAGTCGGCATGGATCATTTTGCAAAAGCTAATGATGAATTGTTTTTGGCATTACAGCAAGAACGCCTACATCGTAACTTTATGGGTTATGCGGATCGATACAGTCCCTTATTAATTGGATTGGGAGTATCTTCAATTTCTGATGCATGGACCGCATTTGCCCAAAATGTTAAAACTGTAGAAGAATATAAAGAGCGTGTTCAAGCTGGAGAAATTCCAGTCTTTAAAGGTCATCTTTTAGATCCGGAAGATAAGGTAATTCGGAGATATATCTTGGATATGATGTGTAAAGGATATGCGGATCTTTTAGATGGATTTTCAAAAAATGTAAATATTTTAAAACGGCTAGCCCCGCTTGTAGCAGATGAGTTGGTTACTGTCTGCGGTTTAAGAATCTCATTGACCGAGCAGGGGAAATCCTTTCTTCGAAATGTATGTATGGCGTTTGATGAACGTCTTCATGATAAAAAAGAAAAAGAACAGTTGTTTAGTCAGGCCATCTAATACTTGCCTTATGTCTCTTAACTCTCATACGATATCTGTGGTAGATGAAAAATGCTACCACTGTGGTGACCCTATAGAAGATACTGGATTTCACTTTGCCTCCCATGACTTTTGCTGTTTAGGCTGCCAGACAGTCTATCAGATATTGCAGGATAATAATATGACTAATTATTATCAGTACAATACACATCCCGGAAAATCTAATAAGCAGGCTGCAACGGAATTAAGTTATTTAGATGAAGAACTAATCGCCGATAAGTTAATTGACTATAAGGATGATAAACGTACCATTCTTACTTTCTATATTCCGGCGATTCATTGTAGCTCCTGTATTTGGTTGTTGGAACATCTGTATAAGTTAAATCCTTTTATTCTATCATCACAAGTTGATTTTATGAAGAAACAAGCGACTTTAACATTTAATCAACAGGGAGTTTCCTTACGACAGGTTGTCGAGCTATTAATTCAAATTGGTTATGAGCCTAAAATTACACTTCAAGATGTCATCAAATCGGGGAATAAGCAAAATAATAGTTCGCTTATTGCTAAAATAGCTGTCGCTGGATTTTGTTTTGGAAATTCCATGATGTTGAGTTTCCCAGAATATTTCGGTATTGATCAGTTTGAAAAGACATATTCTGAATTTTTCGGCTATTTAAATTTAGCTTTCGGCATTCCAGTGCTCCTTTATTCCGCTTCGGATTACTTTAAGTCTGCATGGTTAAGTTTAAAACAAAAAAGGTTAAATTTAGATGTACCCCTAGCGCTTGGAATTTTTGTGCTTTTTGCCAGAACAGCTTATGAAGTTCTTTCCCGAACAGGTCCAGGCTTTGCCGATACGTTATGCTCCTTAGTTTTTTTTATTCTAATCGGCCGTTGGGTGCAGCAGAGAACCTATTATCATCTTTCTTTTGAACGGGATTATAGATCGTATTTCCCGGTAGCTGTCACGCGTATTCGGGAAGGAGTGGAGAAACCTATTCCATTGTCGGACTTAGAGGTCGGCGACCGTATTTTAATTCGGAATAATGAAATTATTCCTGCGGATGCTATATTATTAAAAGGGGAGGCATCGGTGGATTTTTCATTTGTTACGGGAGAGTCTGTACCAGTTTCCAAAGTATTCGGGGAGGTAATTTATGCTGGAGGGCGGCAGATGGCTGAGGCTATAGAGCTGGAAGTCGTTAAAGCGGTTTCACAAAGTTATCTGACGAAACTCTGGAATAATGAGAATAACAAATCCTATGAACGGAATTTTCAAACTTTTGTCAACTATATATCTTCCTATTTTACGATAGGGCTATTGTTTATAGCTTTTGCGGCCTGTGCTTACTGGTTACTCTTTTCGGATATCAACCGTGCATGGGGAGCTTTTACTGCTGTTTTAATTATAGCCTGTCCATGTGCTCTGGCCCTAAGCTCTCCCTTTACGCTTTCTGCAGTGCTCAGTATTTTTGATAAAAATAAATTCTATGTGAAAAATATTGAGTCTATAGAACAGATGGCGAAGGTGGATACTTTAGTGTTCGATAAGACAGGGACGATATCTTCACCCTTATCTTCGGCGATTTTCTTCCATGGTTCAATCAACGCTCAGGAACGGAGACTTATTTTTTCAGTCTGTAGAAATTCCTCCCATCCGTTAAGTCGGGAGATTGTAAAATGGTTAGGTAATAATGATGTATCCTATGAGTTGGATGCTTACACGGAACTTCCAGGTAAAGGTATGGAAGCCCGCATGGGGGATCAGCATATTCAGATTGGCTCTTCCAAGTTTCTATCTGTAGATAGCCTGGAGTTGGATGCAGATGCTTCTTTAGTTTATATTTCCATAAATAATAAAATTAAAGGTTACTTCAGTTTAGAGCAATCATGGCGTCCAGGACTATCTCCTGTAATTACGCAATTAAATAGGACTTATGAGCTTCATCTTATCTCTGGAGATAATGATAAACGTATGGATGCGTTAAAAGCTATTTTTCCGGGATCATCCATCCTTTTATTTAATCAAAATCCGGAACAGAAATTAACTGAAATTAGTAGGTTGCAGAGTCAGGGCTCCACGGTATGTATGATTGGAGATGGGTTAAATGATGCAGGAGCATTGAGAAAGGCCGATTTAGGCATTGCTGTCTCCGATGATATCAATAATTTTTCCCCCGGATGTGATGCTATTTTGGATGGAGATTCATTTGATAAGCTCCCTCAATTTTTAGCTTTCTCTAAGGATGCTCGCGGGGTTATTCATAAAAGTTTTGTTATTTCTCTATTATATAATATGGTAGGTTTAAGTTTTGCGATTCAAGGAACCATGTCTCCTTTATTTGCGGCTATACTTATGCCCATATCTACAGTGACTATTATTTCATTTACAAGTTTGTGTACACGATGGTATGCAGGCAAAAGAAAATTAATTTAATCATTATGGCAATTATCTATTTATTGATTGGATGTAGTATTTTTTTAGCATTAATATTTTTAGCTGCTTTTTTTTGGGCAAATAAAACAGGTCAGCATGCTGATATGTATACGCCATCAGTACGTATCCTATTTGATGATGATTTGGAAGAGGGGAGTTCCAATAACCCTAAGAAAACGGTATAATTCCCATTTTTTTTAGTTTGAATTTTAAATATTCATTTCAGGCCTGCGGTAGAGTGCAGCTGTCAGGCCAAATATATAGGGTTTCTATCCTGCCGAACGGTAGATAAAACCTTATAAAACCTTCCAAAACCTTCCAAAACCAGCCCAATTCTTCCTATTC
>DAIQRP010000205.1:0-3657 GCA_036786125.1 Sphingobacterium sp. | reverse complement strand
GCAGCTATATTATGGCGATTGGGGAGAGCTATAACGCTAAGGAAAAGAATAAAGTACCGATTGATGGACGGATGATTTCTACTGGATAAGTTAATAATAGCGATTGGAATTTTTATATTTATACCAACTAATCAAATCTAATGAAGAAACTAATTTTACTATTCTCGGCCTTAGCCTTTACAGCTTCTGTCAAAGCTCAACGCATCCCTCTAGCTGATTCAGCTATTATTACCAAACATCAAATGACAGCCAATGGACAACGATTTGCATATACTGCAAAATCAGGTACCCAGCCCGTTTGGGATGCTAAAGGAAATGCCATTGCAGCAGTACATTATACGTACTATACTCGTGATGATATACAGCATAAAGACAAACGTCCTTTAGTAATTTCATTTAATGGAGGCCCAGGCTCTGGATCTGTTTGGATGCACCTCGCATATACAGGCCCTAGATTATTAAATATTGATGATGAAGGATATCCATTGCAACCTTATGGGGTTAAAGAAAATCCATATTCTATTCTGGATGTAGCAGATATCGTATATGTCGATCCAGTAAATACAGGCTATTCTAGAATATTGGATGAAAAAGCAGATCGATCGACATTCTTCGGTACCAATGCAGATATAAAATACCTAGCGGAATGGATTAATACCTTTGTCACTAGACATAATAGATGGACTTCTCCAAAATACCTTATCGGTGAAAGTTATGGTACTACACGTGTTTCTGGACTGGCATTAGAACTGCAGAATGCTCAATGGATGTATTTTAATGGGGTAGTCTTGGTATCCCCAACAGATTTAGGCATTAAAAGAGATGGAGCTGTGGAAAAAGCAAATCGATGGCCATATTATACCGCTGCTGCATGGTACCACAAACGCTTAAGTCCTGAATTACAAAGTCGCGACCTAGAGGAATTACTACCAGAGGTAGAGCAGTTTACCTTGGAGGAGTTATTACCTGCCATTGCGAAAGGATATAGTCTTCCTGCTGCCGAAAAAACTGCCATTATCAAAAAGATGGCCCGTTATGCTGCAATTTCTGAAACGCTAATCAGTCAAAATAATTTAGATATTCCGACCAGCTTATTTTGGAAGGAATTACTGAGAGATCAGGGCTTCACTATCGGACGCTTGGATTCCCGTTATTTAGGGGTAGATTTCCGTGAGGGAGGAGAACGTCCGGACTATAATGCTGAGCTGACTTCCTGGTTGCATTCTTTTACGCCAGCAATTAATCATTATTACCTCAATGAATTAAAATATAAAACTGATGTAAAATATAATATGTTTGGTCCTGTGCACCCTTGGGATAGATCTAATGATAATACAGGATTAAATTTAAGACAGGCTATGGCAGCCAACCCATATCTTCATGTTATGGTTCAATCCGGCTATTTTGATGGTGCTACGGATTATTTTAATGCGAAATATAATTTATGGCAGATGGATCCTTCCGGCAAATTAGCCAATCGCATGGATTTCAAAGGCTATAGAAGTGGGCATATGATGTATCTGAGAAAAGAAGACTTAATTAAAGCCAACGAAGATATCCGTCAGTTTATTATCAAATCCCTACCTGCTCCTGATAGAGCCGCAAAATATTAAACTATAATCCATGATTTGACAGCTATTAGATAATTTCTAAATGGAATCGGCAGAGCTGATGGGAAAAATAGGTATCTCCATCAGTTTCTTATTCTGCCTGGCCTTCGGAGAAATATTAAAGAGCTGCCTCGGATATGATAGAGACCAAATAAAAAAATCAGAAATTAAACTACATATCGCACTATATAAATATATATTATGAATACTTACGAACTTATTTCCATCGGTCTATATATGCTGTTGATGATTTTAATTGGCGTCTATTCCTATAGAAAATCAACCAGTAATTCGGATGAATTTTTAATTGGAGGAAGAAAGATGGGCGCCGCAGTAACGGCCCTATCGGCAGGAGCCGCAGATATGAGCGGCTGGCTACTGATGGGCTTACCTGGAGCGATGTACCTTTCGGGACTATCTAGCTCTTGGATAGCAATCGGATTGACCATTGGTGCATTTTTAAATTATATAATTGTAGCACCTCGTTTGCGTATTTATACTGAGGTTGCTAAAAATGCAATTACCTTACCCGTCTTTTTTGAAAATAGATTTCACGATAGAACACAACTTTTAAAAATCGTTTCTTCGATATTAATCTTAGTATTTTTCACCTTGTACACCTCTGCAGGGATGGTTTCTGGAGGAAGGCTTTTTGAATCGGCCTTTGGAATGGACTATTACACCGGATTATTTTTAACTACTTCGGTTGTGGTATTATACACTTTCCTAGGCGGGTTTCTAGCTGTAAGTCTAACTGATTTTGTACAGGGGACCATAATGGTTATCGCTTTAGTCATATTGCCTATAGTGCTTGTCATGCAGATTGGAGGCTTAGGAGAGACCTTTGCTATAATCGAGCAGAAAAACACAAATTATCTCGATTTATTAAAAGGAACGACTGCCGTTTCTGTAATTTCTTTATTGGCCTGGGGACTGGGTTATTTTGGGCAGCCACATATCTTAGTTCGTTTTATGGCTATTGAGCATGTTAAGGATATTGCTAAAGCTAGAAATATAGGTATTACCTGGATGATTTTTACCGTAGGTGGAGCCATGCTTGTAGGCTTATTTGGAATTGCTTACCTACAGAAATTTGATACTGAGGCCATGAGTAGATTTGATGGTTCCAAAGAAATTGCAGAAACGATATTTATTCATTTATCCCGCGTTTTATTTCACCCTCTTATAGGCGGATTTTTGTTGTCCGCTATTTTAGCGGCAGTTATGAGTACCATTTCATCGCAGCTACTTGTGACTTCGAGTTCAATGACCGAGGATATTTACAAAGCTTTTTTCAATAAAAATGCCTCGGCTAAGAGCATGTTAATCATGAGTAGGCTTTCTGTATTAATTGTCGCTATTATAGCTTTGATACTTTCCTTAAATCCACATGATAGCATTTTGAATTTAGTGGGTAATGCATGGGCTGGATTTGGAGCCGCTTTTGGGCCTTTGATTATCTTATCCTTATTATGGAAGAGAACTACGGCTATAGCTGGCTTGCTAGGGATGCTTGTGGGGGGCACAGTCGTGTTATTATGGGTTTATGTACCTCATGATTACAAAGAGCTTTATGAGATTATACCAGGCTTTATATTAAGTTTTCTTACCATTGTCATTACCTCCTTATTCACAAAACCGGTGTCGGAAGATATTCGTAAAGAATTTGAAGAGGTTGTCCGTATTTCAAAAAGTTAATTTGGAATATATCTTTTAAAGAAAAGATATTTTTAAAGAAAAGATATTTTTAAAGAAAAGATATTTTTAAAGAAAAGATATTTTTAAAGAAAAGATGTTTTTAAAGAAAAGATATTTTTGAAAGTATGTAACAAAAAAAAGAGGATCAAATAGTTTTGATCCTCTTTTTTATATATATCGTTAGCTTATTTCTTTGCTAATTCTTCAGCGATAGCTTTTCCAATTTCAGCTGGAGATTCCACAACGCGGATTCCACATTCAGCCATAATTTTCATTTTAGCAGCAGCAGTATCATCAGCACCACCAACAATAGCACCAGCATGACCCATACGACGTCCCGGAGGCGCTG
>DAIQRP010000204.1:2599-3739 GCA_036786125.1 Sphingobacterium sp. | reverse complement strand
ATTCCCTTTCCTTCTAATACAGAAAAGGCATTTTGACCAATATTTACAGCACGGCTGTCGCACCAGATAATGGCGTTACGTAAGGCGCGTTGCTCTTTATCTACCACTACTAGCCCATGCATCTGGTAAGCGATACCGATAGCCTTAATATCCAAAGGGTCGTATAATCCAGATGCATTTGCTTTTTTAATGGCCAATTGTGTATTTGTCCACCACAGATTAGGATCCTGCTCTGCCCAACCTGTATTTAATGATAAAATCTCTGCTTCCGTTTCAGGAAAATGACAAGAGATAATTTTCTTATTTGTAACGGCATCAATAACAGATACTTTAATCGAAGAAGTACCCAGGTCTATTCCCAATAACATCCGTACAGAATCAAGTAAATTAATATACCTCTCCAACGCTAGTCGTTTCTTTCTATCGTATTTTTTAAATTAGATGGCCTCTATATTAATTTAGGCTACTTCTATCTGAAGATTAAATTACTGAGGATATAATTTGGATCTGGTATGTTAGTTTAGAATCGTATAATACTATGTTTCTATCCCTTGACCAATATTATTGGTTTTCTACGTATCGCATTTATGCAACTCGTTTCTAACCTATAAATTTCAACAAATCAACTTTCGTTTAGAAGCTATATATTAACTTATTATGACGCTATTTTAGCAACTTTCAAACATAGCAGATATAACGGCTATCTTTAAAAAGTCTAATTTTCTTAAATTAACAATCCGCGTGTACAACAAATAACCTGAAATAAGAGCTATTACGCTAAACAGAAGATTAGAAAAAGTCTATTTGACTGCTAATTCAAAAAGATAATCATAGTCCAATTTAAACAATAAATAACAAATTCATTATCAAATCTTTAAATAATAAAAAAATATGATCATTCACCTTCCCATAGTGAAAAGATAGCTTTCCATAAAAAAACTCTATTCTTTTTTAATAAAGAATAGAGTTTTTCATAGGGGCACCTAAATAAAGATAAATCTCTTCAGATCCATCCTTATCCATACTTTCATACTATTTACTACATTTGAATTATTTGTAAGTAAGCTGTTTTATTTTAATAGTTCAAAATATTGATTTTTTTAAATATTACTCTTCATCTACAAATAGCGTAGACAATAT
>DAIQRP010000204.1:0-2589 GCA_036786125.1 Sphingobacterium sp. | reverse complement strand
CCAACTCTTCTAATCTAAAACTTTGCGTTGGATCTACTAGATGTTGCTTGATCCAGCGTGGAAAAGCATTCGCTGCACGTGCATTTTCCCAAGTACGGATCACTTTAAAAATCTGATCCTTCTGTGGGCAACTTTCCACATTTTTTTGATTCAACTTAAGGCTGTATGTAGCTCCGGTACCCACAGCCATCGCTTGAATATGTTCGTACTCTTCTACCGTAGATTTTTCAGTAATTGGAAAGTTACCGCCCATTCCTACAGGAAAATAATTAGCGTAAGACACATCTCTCAAATCTTTTCCCTGACTCGTCTCACTTCCCCACTCACGTGTTTCCGCATCGTACAGATTTTTACCTCCACCGACATTCCAAATACTCTGATAATGCCACGAACCTTCCGAAAGTGTAGCGCCTGTAAAACGGATATCTGGAATACCATGCTGTTTTGCCTTTGCAAACATTTTACCAAAAAAACGCTTCGTTGAGTAGTAACCATGTCCGTTATTAAATAAAAATTCTTGTCCATCAAAATCATAATAGCCCAGACCATTTAAATAACATACATCTGCATAATATTCCGCAATCTTATCTTGCAACTGCATATTCGGGATTAATCCATCATAGCCATAATCAATAGTCACCTGCAATTTATACAAAGTATCCATTGCTTTATGTGCCGAAGCTGTTGTTTTCCAATAACCTCGTTTCACATTCAATAGACGATAGGGTTTTGTGTCGCTGACACCCAAATAATGAATGAGCTCCTTACCAATTTTAATGATGTTCAAGCTTTTTACATGTCCTTGCCAACTTCCGATCTCATCTAAGTAAGTCGGATCATCGACTAAGATGATGGTATCTGTTGCATTAATTTCCTTTGCCAATAACCGTTTTTGCTGATACCATAAACTGTCACTTGGTACTGGACTCGCATCCAATGTCCCAGGAGCCAGAGAGTTGGTAATTGGAGTTCTACCGATCACAATATTATATTTCTTTGCAATATCTCCGTATTCTTTATGTGACAGATTTCCACTTGTTAGTTTTAAAGGTTTATTTTCAAAATTCTTTCCATCAAGATATCCCTTATTTCCACGGTCAGGTCTTAAGAAAGCTTGATCGTACAGGCTGATTGCTTTAAAACCTAGCTGATGGGTATAGTCAATCATTTTATCATATAATCCTCCCTCAGTCAGCACATCTGGTACATAGGCCGCAGGATCTTTTATCCATTTACCGTTCACCGTTGGGTAAGGTAAACCTTCCATCTTCACAATATTTTGAACAACATCCATTAGTGCTGTACTATCTGGGCTTCCATAAAATGCAATGGAAGATCCGATGTAATCCACACCAGGCAATGGCTGTACCTGTAAATGATTAGGCTTATTAGAGGGCATATTTGGAATCAATGAATAGTAAACTTCACGTTGCCCCCTTCTGTCCCGTGACTGATATGTAATGGAGATTCTTCCATTTTTATCAACTTCTGCCGCATTTCCATAAAGAATACGATAATAAGGTTCTTTATGCGCATAGAAAGCAACATCACTGATTCCATTACCTCCTAAAGTAAATACTTGTCCTTCATGCAAATGATTAGGTAATGGAAAACGGTTCGCATCCGGTGAATGGATGATATATTGAAACGGTGCTGCATCACCCTGAATATCTGCTGTTCCGCCTAGCGTATTATCATTCAAAGCCATCATACCAATTGCAAAATTAACCGACTCGCTTGTATCCCTGCTCACGCCTATAATTTCACCCATTAAGTTCGTGATATTCGTATGATATGAGCCCCATTGAATCGCTTCTATATCTTGAGAATTCGTCAAAGACAACAACTTCATTTTAAAATATTTAGTATGAGGCTCTATACGAATCCTGGCAGAAGATCCATTAGAATAGGCAACCGTTATGATTTTCTCTGTTTTTGAATAAACAGCTTTCTCTGGGTAAGAATAGACTCTTTTTTTTGCATTATAAAGCGTCATTAGAGGAGAGGGTTTGTCCGCAGGACTAAATTCACGGAAAGGTTTTTTCGTTATATTTAGCATACTGGTAATATACCCTCGGCCATCAATAGTGATTTTAAAATAGTCCGTTTGTAATACGGTCTGTGCCTGTAGACTTATTCCGATTCCAATCAGAAACAGAAACAAAGCACAACTCTTTAAAAAACTCTTATTATCGTACATCATCAATTATTTTATAAGTTTAATTTACTAAATTTTTACTGTCACAGACTTGCCTGCTTTAATGATTACCTTATTGTTCCAATCCAAAAATGCATTTTCACCCAAAGGTACCGAAGCCTGTTGCTTATCTTCTGTTAATAGCGTTACTGATGCATCAAATGCCGTTGGATTAAAAATTGTCAACGTCATACCAGTTTTCGTTTTTTTAATCTGCTTAACAACAACATGATCAAATGTATAAGCTGTTCCCAGATCCTTACGTATATAAATTCCAGGTATTTCCAAAGCCATTAAGGCTCCATTTGTCTCATTCCATCCCGTTTTACCACCATCTCCACGTGAACCACGACTATCCGCATCACAATAAGTCAACCTTTCTGTTATCTTTC
>DAIQRP010000014.1:23491-36739 GCA_036786125.1 Sphingobacterium sp. | reverse complement strand
CAATCGAATAGATTGAAGCTTTTTTTATTTGGGGCTTAACGGCATTTCTGAAAGCCCTCAAAGGCAGCTCAGGAATAACATCTCTTGGAGTTATTTTGTGGATTGATGATACTCCTGATCACTCACCTCTTCCAACCATTTGGTTTCTCCTTTTTCCCTTCCCGTAATTGCGACTTGGACAAATTTAGAGTCCGCACTTGCGCCGTGCCAATGAGGGATATCTGCAGGGCATTTAATCACATCTCCTTTTTTAAGTATTTTCTTTTCGCCACCCTTTTCTTGGTAGTAACCCTGTCCATCTATAGCGAGAATAATCTGTCCTGCGGGATGGCTATGCCATTTCGTTCGCGCCCCAGCTTCAAAGGTTACTGAGCCTACGGCATTGCTATTCACCGAATCAGCATCTATTAAATTTTTTAACCATACGGTACCCGTAAAATTAGCATTGCTAATCAGATCCCCTTTATCAAATAGTAGTTCTTCTGAGGTTGGATTAGGGCTTTTACAGCTAGACCACAGTAGTAGACTGGCTAAGGATAGTAACATTTTCATATTTTTTTAATTGAATTACCTATTTTAAATACAGCTTAAAAAAGTCGTCCAGTTTTTTAAGGGAAATTTTCATAAAAGAGTCTTGATCATATAAATCCACATGAGTGGCATTCGGAACGACAAATAACTCTTTGGGCTGCTGTGCTTTCTCCAAGGCCTCCTCACTAAAATAAGCGGATACGGCATGCTCTCCAACAATAAATAAGAGCGGTCTTGGTGAGATGGTTTCTATCTGCACAAATGGAAAAAAATTCATCATCGGTGCCAAACTCGTATACGAATAATAAGCCGTAGAATTCGGGTGTCCTCCACGTGCCGTATCATAGTAATCTGCAAATTCCCGAGCAAATTGCGGCGTATTCTCGTCTATTTTTTCTGGTAAAGCGCGAATGTCCTTTCTGCGGGCTCCCGCAAATTCCTTGGTCCGCTGCGCTCCGATATCATCTAAGGTTTTCATTCGGTCTTCAAATGGAATAATATCATTGACTCCCTGACGCCGCGCTCTACCCATATCATACATGCTGACGGTAGCTAAAGCTTTAATGCGATGATCTATAGCTGCTGCAGCGACAGAATATCCTCCACTTGCACAGATACCCAATACGGCAATACGATTCGGATCGACCAAAGGATGATTACTTAAGAAATCTATGGCTGCGCTAAAATCCTCTACTTTCATTTCCGGAGACTCGATATGTCTTGGGAAACCTCCACTCTCACCGATATAAATCGGGTCAAATGCTAAAGTCAGATAACCTAACTCAGCAAGTTTCTGCGCATGAAGTCCTGCAGTTTGCTCTTTAACCCCTCCAAAAGGAGGACCTACGACTACAGTAGGATATTTCTTATGAATATCATAGTTTGCAGGTAGATATAAATGGGCTACACAGTTTAATTGGAATCTATTGGGGTAGGAAACTTTTTGAATCTGAACACCTGCTACTCCATCTTTTAAAGGGTAGATTCGGGTATTTAAAAATGCAGCAGCTTGTGTTTCAGCATCTGCCTCTTGAGCTTTTAAGGGCTTTGCATCTATTGCCGATATGACCATCGACAATAGGAAAATAATCTTTTTCATTTTTAATTTTTTAGGATAAAACCTCATTTAATATTGCGGTAGCAGCAGATGCCTCCGCTTCCCCGAGTGTATCTGCGAGTACCTGCACAAACTCTCGGAGCTGCTCCTCTGAAACGCCTAGATGAAGACATATTTGAAGATGCGATTTTAACATAGGCTCTACTGTGCCTATACTACTCAATACGGAAATCGTAATAAATTCTCTTTCTATATAAGAAAGCACATCTCTTTCGAAGATGTCGGCAAATAAATGCTCTTTAAGAAAACGTTCTATTTCGGGAGCAAAAGCGGCATATCCGACATTCGGTTGGGTCTGCATCACACCCGTTAACTGTTCTAAAATGAGCTTTCCGCGAGTATACCGATTCTGATCAGTAGAAATTTCAGTCGCTACAGGTCCTTGGATATCCACAATTCCCTGGGCTTCACGCTCTTCAAGCAGACTCATAAAAGTCTGCAGACCTCTAATGCTACGCGGGAATCCCGCATAGGCATAGATATGAATTAGAGATTCTTTAATTTGATTGACCGTTAAGCCTTGACTTAAACCGGCTTGTAACTCTGTATTTAAGCTTTGTAAATCTCCTCTTGCTGTCTGCGCTGCAATCCGTATTAAGGCCGTAATTTTGGGATCCAAGCGCGTAGTATTAGCTTTAACCTGAGGCAGCATACAGATAAAACAGATTATATAAACACATAATTTTGTATACATCTTAATGAATTAAGGGTTAATTATAAATACCTTTTGCTTTTAGCCAATTTGATAACACATCGGCCACAGCGATATTATTTAAGTCTGAAAATGGAAAATGAGTATTTCCAAAAATTCCTATTTCCGGAAGGTGTACGACCGTAACATCTCCCCCATACCGATTCACCTGATCCGCCCATAAGCGAGCCATTTTTAAACCCGAGCGCCAATGGTCCATATTCCAGACGCTGGACGGTTCCTGGGCAATATTATCTCCATAATATATAACCATAGGTATCTGTGTTAATTTTATAAAATCAGCTTTAGGAATTTCTACCGCTTTTAAGGGGCCAAATAACCCGGATGATGGGATTTCATCTGGAAGCTCTCCTTCAGGAAAGACAAAACCACTATACGGCTCATAGGCTACTATAGCTTTTACATGATTATTCTTAATAGCTGTCAGCCAGCCTGGACCTCCTCCCTGAGAATGAGTGATTAATACGGCATCTCCTATTCTATCCAATAAATCGGAATTGGCAGCCGCAATAATTTCGGCATTAAAATCTCCAGTATTTGGAGTCATCTGTCGAAAGAATTGTGCTAAGGCTTCCTGATTATTGGAAAATTGCACATTGGGAAAGAATTCTGGATAATTTCCGAGGCGGAATTGTGTAAACCAAAACTGCTCATCGGCGACAGGTTTAATCGTTGCCGCAACCGTGGAGCGTCCTGCTTCTCCACGTCGAGGTTGGTCGAGTAGATAGATTGGAAAACCCCGTTTTAAAAAAATATTTTGAAATCCATCTCTACCATCGGGCGTAGATTCCCAAGTTTTCTTAGACTGACCGGCACCATGTAGAAAAACTAAAGGGAAAGGCTGCGCCTGATCGGGGATCTGATAAAATACATATGCATGGTCTCCATGGAAAGTCTGTCCTTCAGGTTTTAAAGCTTCCTTTAAATTAAAAGTTCCAGCCTCTTGAATCACGGTACCTCCAATAGCGAAACTCCCCTGATCGACTAGCGTGATCAGCTTTCTTTGCTGAGCCTGCGCATATGTCACTATACTTAGAAGGAGCATTAAGCTTGTTTTAAATTTCATTATTTTCTGATTTATCGTTTGCCAATTTATTATTTCATTCCCAATCACTAGCTCTACCTCACTGTACTTACAAAGGAAAGAAGACTTAAACAGGATGATTGTATATAAATTACAGATAATCGTACCATTATTACCTCTATGCAATTAAAAGCAGCGAAATGGCCGATAAATTAGTAACTTCGATTAAGCTAAGTAGCTTATTAATAAAGATAAGATATGGAAGAAATTATTCATTTTCATCATATACATGAATACAATGTATTCAATAATAATGAAACCTTACATCCTTTAGTAAGTGTAGTGGATTTAGCGAAAGCTGAACCTCGTCAACTTAGAAAATTAAAGTACGAGTTCTATACCGTATTTTTAAAGAAAATACACTGTGGCGATCTTCGATATGGTCTCAATACGTATGACTATGAGGAAGGAACCTTAATATTTCTAGCGCCCGGGCAGATTATCGGTGAAAATAATGACAGCTATTATCAACCTCAGGGTACGGCATTAGTCTTTCATCCAGATTTATTATTAGGGACAGACTTAGGAAAGAAGATCAGCGACTTTAGTTTTTTCTCTTATGCCGTAAATGAAGCCTTACATCTTTCAGAACAGGAAAGACATATTATTTCAGACTGCTTTAAGAAGATTTATTACGAATTGCAACATAGCATTGACAAGCATACAAAACAACTGATTCTAACTAATATTGAACTTTTCTTAAACTATTGTCAACGCTTTTATGACCGACAATTTATCACCCGAGATCAGGTAAATAAAGGTGTTTTGGAACGTTTCGATCTGCTTTTAAATGCATATTTTAAAACGGACAAACCTCAGGAATTGGGGCTTCCTTTTGTCCAATATTTTGCGGATAGATTGAACCTCTCTGCTAATTACTTGGGAGATTTAGTCAAAAAGGAAACTGGGAAATCAGCTCAGGAATTAATTCAAAATAAAATTATTGATATTGCTAAAGATAAAATCTTCGATTCCCAAAAGACAATGAGTGAAATTGCCTATGAACTAGGCTTTAAATATCCGCAGCACTTTAGCCGCTTATTTAAACAGCGCGTAGGTTGTAGCCCTAATGCCTATAGGACTTCAAATATAAACTAAAAAGCGTCCCTGAAATATTTCAGGGACGCTTTTTAGTTCCTTATTTCTTTTCTATAGCCCATTGTACTGCGGCATCAAAAAGTTTTAAGCCATTTTCCTTGAGTAAAGGAAAGGTTGTATTATCTAAAAATAACATCACGCGGCGTGCTGGCGCTAAATAGTCGTAATCCATGGTCGCTCCTTTCTCATAAGCAAAGATAATTGCTTTATCAGGCTGACCAGGGATAGTTGCAATAATAGAAGCCCCTAAACCAGGTTTTCCCCATCCCATCGGTTGATCCTTCCGATAGACCGAATTAATGCCCGCAGGAAGTCCTGCAGCTAATGGATGAGGGGCATTGACAATCCATATATAATGCTCGCCGTCCACTTCTCCAAAGTCTACCCCTTTATTACGACCGGTAAAACGTAGGTCATCTAAAATATCATTTTCCCAAGTTAAAATAGGAACCTGCACATCCTTATATTTACCTTCAAAATCCTGAGAGCCTACTGTCGAAGAAATCAGGACTAAATCATAAGCTGCAGCGGCTTCAGGAGATGCTTCCTGATCGATAAAATCCACGCTATAGCCTGAATTTTCCAAATGTTTTTTCACTTGTTCATCAATAGGACGATCGCGATATTCCATACGTAGCACATATAAAATTCGATTTCCTTCTTTTTTAACCTGAGCAAATGTGGTCGTTAAACCCATCAACATCAGCGCACAGACCATTAGTATTACACGTGTATTCATAAAAAATTATTAGAAAATATAAGTCATTGTCGTCATCCAATTTCTCGGCATACCTGGGTATAATCGAGAACTATCATATCCGCCCACCCAATGTGTCTTATTGGTTAAGTTCATCATATTAAATTGCAATAGGACTTTGTTAACCTTATAATATACGGCAGCATTTAATAACATATAATCGGGTGCTGGAGTAGGTAAGATATTCTTCTGCCCTTGGAAGCCAAAACTACGCTTACCTACATAATTCCCTCCAAAAGCTAAACCTAGACCATCTAAAGGACCAGCTTGAACGGCATATTTTAGCCATACACTTCCCTGATGTTTAGGCGCATTAGGTTTCTGCTGATTATTATATAAACTATCTGCGCCTCCCTGAGCTCCACTTAGGGTAGCTATATTATAGGCATAAGTGGCCACGATATTTAAATTAGGTAGAATCTGGCCCATGGCATCAAACTCAATTCCCTTAGCCTTATCCTTTCCGACTTGGATTAATAAATCTGGACGATCTGGATCTAAGGCATTGTACAGTCCGTTACGTTGTTCTATTTGATAAACTGAGGCAGTCACTGATAATCTTTGGTTAAACCAATCCGTCTTTACCCCTGCTTCTAATAAGTAACTCGTTAGTGGATCAAATGGTCCCCCAGCTGCTGCATTTTGTGATTTTGCACTTTGAGGATTATATCCTGTTGTATAAGTAGCATACATATTCACCTGATTCGTTAGCGCATAGGTAGCTCCAATTCTTGGGAGGACACGATGTTGTCGAACCTTATTAACTTGTGCGGTGGCATAATTTACCTGATCGATATAAGACTCATAACGTAAACCTAATAACACTTTTAACTTATTGATATCAATCTGATCTTGGATATAAATACTATGCTGTTGTGCTAAATAAGGGACTACGACATCCGTATTATTAAAGGCAAATACATAATTATTGGTATTCTGCAAGCCATGCTCATTCTTTGTTAAGTCAAAAGAACTTACATTAGGCTTAGGAATCATTTTGCCTTTATAATTATAGAATTCATATTTTGAGGAATCTTTAACTACATATTTTGAAGCTATGGTACCATCTTTTAAGCGATATCCACTCGCATCCGACTGGGATGAGCCGACAGGAATAACACTACTATTAAAATCATAACCTACTAAAATTTGTTGATTCACCTGGCCTGTTTTAAATTGTCCACTTAAATAGGCCGTAAAGCTATCGTTAAACTGTTCATTATGACGCATGCTTGCTCTACGTAAGGCTAACTCCTCAATTTTCTTTCCATTTTTATCTACGGCAAAATCTGTAGATCGGTGTTCAAATAAATCTTGGCGATATCCCGTTCTTAAATAGGATGCATTAAAGGAAATCTGATTTGTTAACTTATGAGATAAGGAAGCAGTGACAATATATGTTTCCTCATTTAGAAAGTCATTGACATCAGCGACATTCATAGAAATCGGCGTAGAATATAAATCTGAAGAGCCAAATATTGACTGTCCTCGATCTAATCTACTGTTGGATTTATTGTATACCATATCCATATTAATGCGTGTACGCTCCGAAGGGATATAGGAGAATGAAGGAGCGATAACGACATTTTTATCAAACAGTAGATCTCGGAAAGAATTGGCATTTTCATAACCTAAATTCAAGCGATATAATAAGGTTTTATCTTTATTCGCCGGTCCTGTAAAATCGGAATTAAAACGGAATGTATTGTAACTTCCATATTGCATACTAACAGATTTGCGGTCTTCCTCTAAAGGCTTTTTCGTCACCTTATTAATGGTACCTCCGGGATTAGAGTTCCCAAATAAAGCAGATGCGGGTCCTTTAATTACTTCCACGCGTTCGAGGTAGTTAATTAAATTCTGACGCCAGAATCCATTGACCGTTCTCAAGCCATTAAATAGCTGGTTCGAGCTATTACTTCCTACCCCACCTTGATTTCTAAATCCGCGAATAGACACATCATCATAAAAAGTATATTGATTAACACCAGAAATATTTTTTATAATATCACCTGTACGTACCGCAGCTTGGTCCTGCATTAATTCCTTAGTAACATATTGTATCGATTGAGGCACATCTTTAATCACCGTTCCAGTTTTTGTACCACCAAAAGAAACCCGATTGGTATATTGTTGTTCTGTACGTCCAGTGACTTCCACCAGCTGTAATAACTCCGATCTATCCGAAAGATAGAATACGATATGTTTCTGTTCATTATCCCCGACGATAACCTGCTGAAAAGCTTGATCCATGCCTATTGAGCTGGCCTGAACTTGATACGTTCCAGCTGTCATATTCGAAAAGTAAAACTGACCCTTAGCATCTGTTTTAGTTACTAGATTACTAGGCTCTAATCGAATGGTTGTATGAATTAAAGGCCTTTTATTGGCATCTAATACTATTCCCTGAATCCCTGTCTTCTCCTGCTGAGCAAAGGAAAATTGAAATTGCGCTAGCAGTATGGCTCCAAGTACCGTTTTTTTCATAGTCGTATATGTGAAATTTGTGGCGCAAATGTATTACTTTATTTAGACCAATTATAAATACTATAATCTCTAATTACATTATTATGACAATAAAAAGCTCGTTATTTGTTCTATGGCTCATTTTTTTAAATAAAGTGATCTGTTAAGCCGCTATAATGCCTTTCTCCACTTAGTCTAGGCTAATCCAAGCTACAGTTATTAGTCTAAGCTAATCCAAACTACAGTTGATACTTTCTAATTAATTCACAAAAAGAGCAGTTTTAAAAAAAAAGCTATTGCTTTAATAATGAGTGCTTTATAAAAAAGCATGCTGAAAAAATAATTATATTATATAAATTTTAAAAAATAAGTCCTCTGAGCGTGCAACAAAATCCATGTACTTGCGACTTCTATATATAAACGATAAAACTTGCAACTTAAACGAACCATAGACGAAGCTGAAATTGTGCAACGATGTATGCAAGGCGATGAACAAGCCTACTCCATCTTGTATTATAGATATGCCAAACCCATATATCTAGCGGTTTTACGTATCGTCAATCAGGCCGCTGAAGCTGAAGATATTGTTCAAGAAGCTTTTGTCTCTGCATTTGAACAAATTAGCCGATTAAAGAAATTGGATAATTTTGAAGGCTGGGTAAAACGTATTGCAATAAATCAAGGCATATCACTTTTAAGAAAACGAAAGATGGTATTTATGGATGACTCTCATTTGATACATATAGCTGATGAGCCTCCAGACTTGGAAGAAGAGTTATTATTTCAAGCGCAGATTGAAGATATAAAAGAAGCTATACAGTCCTTATCAGATGGATATAGAACTATAGTCTCTCTTCATCTCTTTGAAAATATGGCTCAGGAAGAAATTGCTCAGATGTTAGGGATTTCACATGCGACAGTACGCAGTCAATATCATCGAGCCAAAAAGAAAATATTTTTAACGCTTCAAACTAAGAATTGTTATGGAACTGGATAAATTTAAAAACTATATAGACCAACATCGCGAGGAATTCGAGGATGCTTCGGTACCTGCATTTTCATTTGCCCAGATTCAACAGAAAATGGAGCAGCGTAAAAGGAAAAAAACAATTCGATTATGGACTCGATTAGCCGCAGCTGCAGCAGTAGTCTGTGTGATATCAATTAGTTTATTTAATCCATTTAGTTCGATTTCAACAACTGATACGAAGCTTGCCAACCAGGATATTCAACCTGCATTCACGCAGCCTTTAGATCCGGTACTCATAGAGAAAAAGGTGGAAGCAGAACCTTCTTCTACATACATGGAGCTGTCTTCGGAATTAGTCAAGTCTAAAAAAGAACAATCTTTAGCTCAAAAACCTGCTGAGCTTCCTAGAAATAACTATGCACAGCTTATCGAAGCCATTCAAGACAGCAGCTCGACAGCGAATCGCTTGGCAGCAACCTTAGAAATAGGTAAAATGGGATCCTTAAATTCTACCTATAAAAAGGTGCTTTGTCAGACTTTTCAAAACGATGAAAGTCAAAATGTACGATTAGCAGCCTTAGATATTCTAGCGGATTACCAGCATGAAGAGGCTATAAAATACGAGTTAAATGAAGCTATCTATACGGAAGATGATCCCATAGTACAGATGGAATTAGTCCGAATTATTGGAGATTCAGAAGATATGGAAATGAAAAATAACTTGTTTGCCCTCGTCAAAAACTCAGAAACGATTGAACCCGTTAAAAAAGAAGTATTTCAAATTTTAGTTGAGAATCAACCTTATCACTTATAATCATGAAAAAAATTATCATATTAGCAGCCCTATTCGCCATCTGTGGACAGGCCTTTGCTCAAAAAACATTTAGTATTAAAAAGAATTCAGGAAAAATAATTCTAAATAATATTAATGCTTATCAAATCGAAGGATATAATGGAAATGAGATCCTGATAACCTTAGAACAAGAAAAAGAAGAGAAACCTAATCCTCGAGCTGATGGATTAAAAGCCTTAAGTGCGGATGGTTTCGACAATACGGGATTGGGACTTATCGTCAAAGAAAATGGCAATGTGACCGAACTCATTTCTGCCAATACAAATATGGAAGGAATCTTGTTCATCAAAGTTCCTGCAGAGGTCCAGATATCAATTAACAATCAGGGGAAATTCTCTAACAATTCCTTCTCCTTTACCTTTTCTGCTGATGGGGAAAGCACAAATTTGGTTAACACTGGAAAGACGGATAAGAGAAACAGTATTCTATTAAAAAATATAAAGAGCGAAATAACAGCTAACGTACATTATTCAGATTTGATATTAGAAAATATCACCGGTCCTTTAAGTATTACTGCGACCTATGGTAATATTCAAGCCAATTTAGCGGAACCTGTTAAGGGACCATTTTCCCTAGCTTCAATTTATGGATTTATAGATTTGACCCTACCCGAAAAATTAAAAGCCAATATCAATGTCAGCACGGGTTATGGCACCTTATATGCATCCGAGGAACTCCCTTTAAAAGCGGTATATACGGAGGATGTTGATAGCAGCAATAATACACGCCATAAAAGAATTACTAATACCATCAAACGCACGTTAAATGGTGGTGGAGAAGACATTATCCTTAAGTCTTCTTATGGAGAAATCTACCTTAGAAAAAAATAAATCCGAATAATCTTATCGTCCCTTATTTAAATACAAAATTTGTATAAGGGACGCTTATGTCTTAAAATTAGGCCTTATAAAAAGACATAAAAACCTAAAAACCTGCTATTTATAAAAAAAATAGCTTATTCATTATTACATTTTATTACCTCAACCTCTATCCATTTATTATGAATAGTAAATTACTATGTCTACTGATCTCGCTGTTCCTATTCACTACATCTGCTTACGCTCAAGACTTAAGCCTGAAAGGACGTGTAATTAATGCTGAAACGCAGGCTTTATCGCATATAAGCGTCTTTATTCTTGCTACTGACAGCAGCCGTATTGCAGATAGTCAAACCGATAGTACAGGCGTATTTTCATTTGAAATTCCTGCAAGCGATTATATCTTACAATTCAAACAATTCGGCAATATACTATTGGAGCAAGCTCTTCCACTGACAGAATCTATGGACCTAGGAGATATCCGTGTCAATGAAAGCCAGATGCTCGAAGGCGTAACCATACAAGGCTCGCGCAAGCTTGTCGAACAGAAAATAGACAGATTGGTTTATAATGTTTCCAATTCCATTGCCGCTCAAGGTATGACGGGATTGGATGCACTTAGAAATACCCCTCTAATTCGTGTTCAAGATCCCGATGGCGTATCTATTATTGGAAAAGGTTCTGTCTCCTTTATGATTAATGACCGGATGCTCAATCTATCTGGATCGGAATTACTAAACTATCTACAATCTATCCGATCGGATGATATTTTACGTATTGAAGTCATTACCACTCCACCAGCTAAATATGAAGCTGAGGGTAATAGTGGTATTATTAATATCATTCTAAAGACCAATGTCAATACCGGATTTAGTGGTTCGGTCAATGGTACTGTACAAAAAGGAAAAGCATTTGGCACGCGTTCGGCTGCCAGCTTAAATTATCAATCGAATACCTTTAGCTCTTCCCTAAAATTAAGACAGGTCAATAATGAGTTTATCTCTAAAAACTATAGGGATATTGTGGCCGATCATGCTGTGTCTATGGAAGAAGATTATCGGGAAGTATGGAAACATTTAGGCGGAAATTTAAACTTAGAATATAAACCTAATAAAAAATCAACCTTTGGTTTTATCTATGATTTTGCAAATAATAAACCGCATATGGACGTCTTTAATTCCAGCTCTTATCTGCATCTACAGCAAGTAGATTCCGTCCTTTTAACGACTTCCAAACATAACTGGGAAACTAATGTGCATACGATGAATGCATATTATGAATATAAACTGGATACATTAGGTAAGAAATTAACATTTACCGGGAACTATTTAAAAAATTCTTCGGATAGAAATTTGAATTTTAAGACTACAAATGCGGAAAAAGCAGAAATTGTAAATAATGTCAGTTTGCTCAACTATGCTATAAAATCTTTCCAGTCGGATTTAAGTTTACCCTACTCCTGGGCAAATATGGAAGTTGGTGCGAAATACACGCAACTCAATAATAACTCTAATGTCAAATATTTTAATTTTATCGATCCGGAATATATCCTCAACCCCAATAATAGCAATGCCTTTAATTATAAAGAAGAAAACTATGCCGCATATATTTCATTTCACAAAAAGCTATCGGAAAAATGGGATGCTAAAGCTGGATTACGTTATGAGTATACTGCCTTGGATGGATTTAACCCCGATGATAGCGATAACGCATTTAAAAGAAATTATGGGCAGTGGTTTCCGTCGACATATATCAGCTATAAAATGAACGATGACCATAGTCTATCATTAAATTATTCCAGACGTATTAACAGACCTTATTTTCAGGCATTAAATCCATTTAGATGGTATATGAACCCCTATTCCTATAGTTCTGGAAATTCAGAGCTTATGCCAGCTTTTAATAATAATTTCGAATTAAATTATGCCTTTAAAACCCGTCTGACAGGATCTATTTATTATCAAATGGCGAATAATAAATATAGTTCTATTGGACGCTTTGAGGAGGGTATTTTTAGTAACACCTTTATGAATTCATTTAATGACCGAATTTTAGGAATAAATTTAGGATATTATGATACCTTCTTTAGCATTTGGGAAACCTCCATTAATGCCAATTTCAACCGTACGCGATTGCTACCTATCATCGAAGAAATTACTGCATTAAAAGCCACTTCCCTATCTTATTCAGCGAATAATACAGTCACTCTAAATAAAAATAAGACCGTATTTATGTTGTTAAATTTCTGGCACAATCTACCATTTACTTTTAATAACTCACATTATAAGGCTATGTATGGTCTAAATCCTGGTGTACGCTTCTCTGCTTTGGATAAAAAGCTGCAAGTTAGCATGGTATATAATGATGTCTTTAATACCGTCAATAATATTGGCTATACTGATTACACGAACTTTAGGGAAGAATTCCGTAGATACTTCAGCCAGCGTCAATTTGTATTAACGGCTACTTACTCTTTTGGAAATAATAAGATCAAAGAAGTAAAAAAGAATACAAAATTTGACGATTCTTCTCGAGCTAATTAAGCTATCCCTATGATCAACGCCCTTAGAATCATCTGCTAAGGGCGTTTTTCTTCCGCGATCTTTTCTATTTAAAAATTTTTCGGAAAATGGTCCTCCCAGCTGCGCTCATTCCAACCTTCCTGTTCCTCTTCCTGAATTAGACAGTGCTCCAAGTCTTGGAGAATCTTAGCCTGATCCATATATTGTCCAATAAAGACCAATTCATTCTTTCTATCCGCCCATTCGACATCCCATTGCGCTTGAATATGAGCTTCATAGTACGCATAATCGGGATATCTAGGACGTTCCGTTTCGGGAAT
>DAIQRP010000014.1:5929-23481 GCA_036786125.1 Sphingobacterium sp. | reverse complement strand
AACTTCCAGCAGACTCAATACGCAGACTCCCTCCTGCTTGACTAAAATTAATGGCGGCATGCGGTCTGGAAGCTAACCAAAAAATACCTTTCGCTCGAATAATAGATTGTGGATACTGCTGATTTAAATAGGCTAACCAACGCGCTGGATGAAAGGGTTTCTTTGCAGAAAAAATAAAAGAAGAAATACCATATTCTTCGGTTTCAGGCTTGTGTTCCTTCGTTAATTCTTCTTGCCAGGAGTCCATCGCTTCGGCCGCTTCAAAATTAAATAAACCGGTGCCTATAATCGCTTTGGGGTTCACCTGCCCGAATTGGGAACGGATAATTGTCGCTGTAGGATTCAATTGTTTCAGCGCAGTCTCTAATAGACCTATTGAATCCTCCGACAATAAATCTACTTTATTTAAAATAATAACATTGGCAAACTCAATCTGATCCGTCAGTAGGTTGACAATACTTCTTTGGTCATTTTCATCATCTGTCAGATGACGATCTGCTAAACTATCTGCCGACCCAAAATCCTTAAAAAAATTAAAACAGTCTACCACAGTCACCATGGTATCTATATAACTAAATGCAGATAAATCAATGCCCTGCTGCTGATCCACATAATTAAAGGTCTGCGCTACTGGAATGGGTTCTGAAATACCGGTGCTTTCAATAAGTAAATAGTCAAATCTATTTTCTTCCGCTAAACGTTGAACTTCGACCATTAAATCCTCTCTTAAGGTGCAGCAAATACATCCATTACTCATCTCCACCAGTTTCTCTTCTGTACGAGATAAGGTATGCTCCTTCGCCACAAGCTGCGCATCGATATTTACCTCTGACATATCATTTACAATTACAGCCACTTTTAAGTCTTCCTTATTATGAAGAATATAATTTAATAAAGTGGTTTTTCCTGCTCCCAAAAAACCGCTGAGAACAGTCACGGGTAATTTCTTCTTCTCCATGCTTTTATTTTAATACGTGATTATTAAAACAAAAGTACTCATCTATTTTATTAAATGCAACTTTGTTGCATTTAATAAAATAGATGAGTACTAACACATTTAAATTCAGTAGAATAAAATTATTTTGATCTGCCGGCCAACCAGAATAGACTATTTAAAATAAATAAATTTTGAGTTGGATTGTCAAAGGTATAGGAAACGGTTCGTGTAGGATTATATTCCATATCATTATGCCCCATATTAATATATAACATGTGATACTTGATATTGCTCCAGACGACGGGATAATAACCTTCATGCCAAATTTCAAAAGCTTTAGGTCCGGTGCCTAGAGGAAAACTTTGGGGATCTATAGCCATCAGAATATCAATATCTGGATTTTTTGTCAGATCCTTTTCCCATTTATACCATTCATTAGGCGAAGATTCAAAGCGTTCTGGAAGTCCTTTTGTCGCTGGATGATTTGGATTTTCTACGTGTAGAATAGCCGAGGTCGCCCGCCAGGTATTACCAGCATATGCTCCAGAACCTAGAAATTCATTATAATACCAGTCCCATACCTGTGGATCTGTATTAAAGGCAGCGACATGAAAGACCATAACTCCAGCATTGGATTTAGCATACGCCTCAAAAGCAGGTCGCACTTCTTTTGGAGGAACATTATCTAATAAGAGAAGCACCTGATAATCGGCTAGAAATTCTGGGTTCATATCAGCCATTTTCCCGAACCAAGCATTGGCTTCATGTACATAACTGATATGAGCTACATCCCAATTTGCCGAATAAAAAGCTATGACTTTAAATGGTTTCTGTAGAGCGATATTCCCAAAAGATAGGAAACTCATACAGACCAGAATAATACTAGATATCAATCTCATTATTTTTGATTAAGTCCGTTAAATACTGCTTTTCTAAGTTCCCCTTCTTCGGTATCTCCGGCATAATCCCAATACATGGCCCCTAATAATTGATGTTGAAGGATATATCGACATTTACTAGCAATAGAAGCTGGAGTTTCATAACTGCAGACAAACTCTCCTGCAGCATTCACTAAATAGGGTGCTTGAGCTTGCTCATCCCAAAGACTCTCAAAACCAGTCAGTTGAATGATCTTCTTATAATCCATAAAATTGCCAAATTCTTTAGTCCCTCTGCCATAAAATGGTATGCCTAAGACTAATTTATGGGCTGGAATTCCAGCTTTGATATGTAATTGAACCGATTCATCGGCAGTCGTATTCCCACTTAATGGAGATCGGTATAAGCCCGCATGATGCTGAGGGGCTGTGGCAATATCATAGGTCATAATATTGACGAAATCTACTAATGGATTAATGGCTTCAAAATCTATATATTTCGCATTGGCCGCAGAAGCTAAGGTCAATAATTTGTTCTTTCCAATAGCCTTTCTAATATCGGACATCAACAGGGTATAATTTTGTGTATCCTCTGGAGCGGAAGAAATATTTGCCGCCTGACTTGTCGGATATTCCCAATCGATATCAATACCATCCAGCTGAAAATCTTTGGCAATCTGCTGACAATGTTGCGCAAATTGAGCTCTAGTTTTGGGATCAGCCGCCATTTCACTAAACCGACCTGAGCCCCAGCCTCCGACCGAGAGTAAGACTTTTAAGTGCTAATGCTTTTTCTTTAAATCCACGATAGCCTTTAGACGATCTGGATTATCAATCCTCAGGCCATTAAAACTTTCATTCACATGTGCAAAAGCATAGTTAATATGCGTTACAGCAGCTGGATCCGGAATCATGCTGGACCAGGAAGTTACATAGGCAACAATGACCTTCTGACTCGGTTGGCCTAGAAGGTTTAAGCTAGTCAGCAAGAGGCAGACCAGTATCGTACAGAAATATTTAATTTGATTCATGATTATAATTTTAAGCGTATATTAATTTTTAAAAGGAGATTTGAGAAAGCAATCATAAGCAGAGCCCAAAC
Organism: Sphingobacterium sp.; assembly: GCA_036786125.1. GTDB lineage: Bacteria > Bacteroidota > Bacteroidia > Sphingobacteriales > Sphingobacteriaceae > Sphingobacterium. Next base: position 20,564 of record DAIQRP010000014.1, on the reverse strand, counting down.
TAAAGAACCTAAAATAACAATCCATGACTGTGAGGCATCTTTATATAATAAAATTGGTAAGCTGAATCCCCAAATTATAAAATAGATTATATCAGGCGCTAGGTATGTGGTCAAGGAGTTTTTTCCGGCCAGCTGAAAAGGAAAAGCCCATTTAAGGTATCTTTTTATATCTACTACAAAATAGATCAGAGCCAATACTAAGATGCTAATTCCATTACAGACCATCGCCCAACTCGGCGTGCCATATATCTTGGATAGGATAAACCAATTTCTAAGGATAAAACCGAATACTAAACTTACTATACCTATACACAACATATAAGACAATAAGCGTTGAGGTTGAGAAGCATATTGTTTAATCAGCATGCCTATGCAGAGTCCGGAAAGCACAATACTCGGCACATTGCCTGACAGTAATACAGAAAATAAGGGCTTAGCGAAATCAAAATAAGCTGTAAGCTGTAATGCAGAGAGAATATTTAGGCCGATAAAAAACAGCCAAATTAAAGCGGCTAGGGCGATTCGATTGGCAATAGCCGTATATATAAGGGCTGAAATAAGGTAGCCCCAGCCTATCAATCCGAGAATTCCCCACCAGCCGATTTCTATCCAAGCTCCTTCATCAGCTTTAAAAATAAATAGCAAATACAAGATTCCCAATAAGCCTAAAGCCTTTAATACCCGAAATAGAGGCTCATATTTTGAATCTGCTGGATAGAGGTTCCATATTAGGAAGATGCAGATATATAGTATGCCAAGCCAGAGCAAACTGGGCATTCCGGTTAACTCAGCCTGTACTCGACTACCATTTAAAATAAGTACGCCAATAGCCATTAACGACAGGGAGCGGATGAAAATATGCCTGATTATCTGTAACTGCCCTTCGGATTTATTTTTCCGTGCTTGTATTGCATATGGAATAGCTACTCCTACCATAAACAGAAAGCCAGGAAATACCCAGTCAGCTAAACCCATACGATCCTCCTCTGCTGCACTATGCAGCAGCCATGAAGGTACAGCGGGTTCATACAAATCATTGACGAATAACATCAAGAATAAGGTAAGCCCACGCATAATATCTATGGAAAGCACACGATTGGTTGCAGATTTATTCATTTGTTTTTCAACTAGGTCTACGATATTCCATGGCAATAAAATATAAGGTTGGAATATGAGTTTATAAATAGGTTAGTCTAAAATACAAATTTTCACTTTAAATATAGGGTCTCCAAAAAAGAAAATTTCCATTTTTAAGCCAAAAAGCATTTTCATATTAGATTAATTTTGTAAATTTAACTAACCAGAAACCAAGCCTATAAAAGCATGTTTAAAATTAATTTCAAAAAAAGACTTATTATTAATAATCTCATTCTTGCTTTCGTTTGGTCTATTTTAGCCATATTCATGTTTATCGATCAACAGAAACCAATGAGTTCGTGGCTTCAAGTCTTCGGTATTATCATTGCATTATGCTATATATTGCATTCTATTTATTTAATATATTTTCCATATATAGAGATTAAAGAAAAATATATTTTAATTAATGGTCCTTTGGGAAGAAAAATTCCTATTACGGAAATAAAAGAAATAAGACATAAATTTGGTGATTTTATTATTGTAACCGAAAAGACGGAATCCAATGTGGCTATTCAAAGTATAGACTCCGATCAAATCCGACCACTCTTCGAACAGCTCAATAGCCTCCAGCCTATTCTCCAGTAAACTCCAGTCTGATTATTTAAAAATTTCAAAAAAATATATAAAGATATTGACAGATTTATTTTTGTTTTTTACATTTGCATAATCAGTTATGTAATTAATTATATAGTAATGAACTTTTTTGATAAAACCGGAAAAATGGCTATAGGAAGCCGCTTACGTCAGCTTAGTGCTCAAGTGACAGATAATGCTACTCAACTTTATGAAATCTATCATATTGAATTTGTACCGAAATGGTTTCCGGTATTTTTTACCCTTTCTGAAGAAGGAGAAAAGACCATTACAGAAATTGCCGAGGAGATAGGTCATTCTCAACCTTCAGTAACTAAAATCATTAAAGAAATGGTTAAAGCAGGACTTGTAAATGATAAACTCAAGTCTTCAGATAAGCGCAGAACTTTAGTTGCTCTGTCAGAAAAAGGACATCAGCTGTCGAAAACCTTACAGCTTCAAGCGCAGGATATCGATCTGGCTATTGATGGAATTTTAGCGGAGGCTACTCATAACCTTTGGGAAGCACTTGGGGAATGGGAATATCTATTGAATCAAAAGTCACTATTTAAACGAGTACAAGAAATCAAGAAAATTCGGGAGAGTCAAGATGTGCAGATTGTAGATTTCGAACCGAAATATAAAAAAGCATTTAAAGAATTAAATGAAGAATGGATATCGACCTATTTTGAATTAGAGGAGACCGATTATAAAGCTTTAGATAATCCAGAAGATTATATATTAAATAAAGGAGGAAAGATATGTGTCGCCCTATACCGCAATGAACCTGTAGGTGTATGTGCATTAATTAAAATTGATCATCCGGAATTTGATTATGAGATGGCGAAGATGGCTGTATCACCTCAAGCTCAAGGAAAAAGTATAGGTTTTCTTTTAGGACAAGCAATCATTCAAAAAGCTACAGAATTAGGAGCCTCTACCCTATTTTTAGAAAGTAATACCATCCTAAAGCCCGCGATTAACCTATACCACAAGCTAGGATTTCAAAAGGTCGCTGGATATCCTTCGCCATATAAGCGTTGTAATATTCAAATGGAATTAAAAATAAATCAGGGACTTAATAAAAACATAGTTTCTATAGGGTTATAATGGAGTGCTCACTTTTTAAAACCCATATTATAGCTTCGTTTTTCTATCTGAGTATTATTTCTACTCCACTCAGTTCAAGAACCGACATATAGCCTGGGTATTTCGATTCCAGCATAGTCTAAGGCTAACAATATATGAAAAGTGGATACTCCTGAACCACAATGGACTATCAATTATTTGTTAGCCGCCTTTTTCGTGATATACCATTTCGTCGCTTGGCGATACTGCCGGAAGTTTGTGCCCTGATTATAATCCCCGTTTTTTCCATCCTCCTGATTGCCATTGCCTTTCGTCAATTTTCCATGCATTGTCTTTTTTGATTAAAATGTAGCGGTACTGAAAGTCTATATGGTCATTAGTATAAAAATATATTCTGTTTTTAGAAACCTGTTCTGAATCAACAAACGTTTCCTGTCCATAGGTATAATTTGGTGCACCTGAAAAATACAAACCCTCTGGTCTGTATCCTGCTCTTGGTTTGTCCACACAAAATTTCTTAAAAATCTCTTTACACCTATCAGATAAATCTTCGGTAAATCCTACTTCGTTTGCATATTTTTCCCATTCTGTCATAGCATTAAAGAAGGATAATAATGTTGTTTTGGCAATTTCTATGTCATTGTCATTCACTTTTAAGCTTTTCTTTTTTAATTTTCGCTGCTCACTTTGAAATAGTTTTATTTGTTCTGGTGTAAAGATGTCTTTAGCAACAACATCTAGGCGTGCATTATCAGCGATAGCCATGAGTCCTTCGAATGTTACCGATGTGTCGTTAATAACCAGAGTATCTAATTTAGAGATATTGGCAAGATATTTCAAATTCTCATCATTCAATTTTGTGCTACAAGCCCAAATGCAATCAATTTTTTTGTTATGTTCAAAATACTTAAAGCCAGCACCTGTTAAGTCTGCATTTGTAATGAATAGATATTTCAAATTAGGTGTTTTAGATAAATATTCAAGCGACTTGTCTGTAATTTTTGTATTTTCCAATGTGAGGTTAACAAGCTTTGGCAAATTGCTAATCTGCAAAACATCTTCATCTGTAATCGGACAGTTGATAAAAGAAATTCCTAAAAGTTTTGTTGATTGTCCAATTTGTTTCATCTCCTCCACAGAGAATTCTCTATTTTCAAACTGAGCGGAACTTGTCAATTTTGTAAGGTCTGTTGTCATAATTTATAGTTAGCAGCAGGTCTGCAAAATGCTATAGAAAGGCTTTTCGCTTGCGCTCTGGCGGATTTAAAAGAATAGATCAATAGAATTTCTGCCGTTGAGTCTGCCACAGATGTTTTATAGAAGCCGTTCAGCCAGCATATGCTAAACCCTTGTTACTGCTGTTATTTATTATTCGTCATTTGTATCAAATATTTTGTGGGTACATGGTCTGTCAACCAAACTCTATGGTCTGAAAGTAAAATACAAAATTGTCCTCATACATTTGTCCTGCAAGAACGTTAAAAATATTAGGCTTCCATGTCTTTGTCCAACTTTTATTACTGTTTCCATATCAGCACTTAAATGTGTATGCTGTATGCTTCTTTTGTCAAGTCCTGAAACTAAAATAGATTCTACCAATTTTTCACTTGTTCCGTGAAAAAAATTCCTTTCAATATAGCAACTGAGTAGTCAAATCCTGTTTTGTCTGGAATGACAGATTTGTGCATTGGAGATTGTATTTCTGGATTAGTAAACTTCTTATTCCTAATATTTTCATCTAGTAATGAGGTAATAGGTAGCCATTCCGAATTCAATTCTTCACTAATATAATTAGTTTTTTATAAATTAGATACTTGTACATTATATTTTGGGGATAGCGACATAAAATAAAGGAATAAGATAGGCCATACAGCGAAAGAACGCTTCAGCTAGCTTTGAAAAGTCAATTAAAAAGCCCGTATGGCAACCATAAGTACTACGCATACATGTAGGGATTTAATAAAGAGAAGAATTGATAAAAAATAGATTCGAAGATCTACAGGAACTTCTATAAGTTAAAACAAAAAACCCACTTTATGGAATATAAAGTGGGTTTTAGTACCTATTAAAGGGATATGTGCGGAGAGTGAGGGATTCGAACCCCCGGACCTGTGACAGTCAACAGTTTTCAAGACTGCCGCATTCGACCACTCTGCCAACTCTCCGCGACAAAAGTACAAATTTTTTGAGGACTACCAAATTTTATTTGCGAGAAAACTGCCTTTTTGAAGCTTTTAAAGCATATTTTAGAATAAATAGCTGATTATCAAATTAAAAAAAATGTATTTTTTTTAGAAAAACTATTCCATGCTGTATCGATTGTATTTAATTCAGAAATGCGCTCCTACTTCCACGGGATTCAATAAAATTATTTTCATCAAAAAAATATAAATCTGAAATAATAATTCTTTATTTTTTATCTTGTCTCATAAAATTCAATTATGACTTACACGGCAAATCCAAACCGATATCAAGATATGATTTATAACCGCTGTGGTAACAGTGGTCTAAAATTGCCTGCCATATCCTTAGGTCTTTGGCATAACTTCGGAGAAGATACTCCACATCAAACTAAACGAGAGATTTGTCAGACGGCATTCGATCTCGGAATTACACATTTTGACCTCGCAAATAACTACGGCCCTCCTGCAGGTTCTGCGGAGACTGCTTTTGGACAAATTTTAAGAACGGATTTTAAAGATTTAAGAGACGAGCTTATTATCTCCACCAAAGCGGGCTATCATATGTGGCCAGGCCCTTATGGCGAATGGGGAAGTAAGAAATACCTCATTTCTAGCTGCGACCAATCTTTAAAACGATTAGGTGTAGACTATGTAGATATATTCTACTCCCATCGATTTGACCCCAATACACCTTTGGAAGAAACCATGATGGCATTAGACCAAATTGTGCGTTCTGGAAAAGCCTTATATGCTGGAATTTCGTCTTATAATGCGAAACGTACTCGCGAGGCAGCAGCGATATTAAAGGAATTGGGCACCCCCTGCTTAATCCACCAGCCGAGTTATTCTATGTTAAATCGTTGGATTGAAGATGATGGATTGATCGATACCTTGGATGAATTAGGTATGGGATCCATCGTATTCTCCCCTCTAGCTCAGGGGATGCTGACCACTAAATATCTCAAAGAAATCCCAGATCATAGCCGCGCGAACCAACAAAAATCTTTTAATCGAGATTTTTTAAGTCAGGATAATCTGGATAGAATTAAAAGTCTGCATGATATTGCTTCAGAACGAGGTCAGACTTTAGCACAGATGGCTATAGCATGGGTATTAAGACATCAGCGCATTACTTCGGCTTTAATCGGTGCGAGCAAGCCTGAGCAAGTTATCGATTGTGTAGGGGCTTTAAAAAACCTGAATTTTAGCACTGAGGAACTTGCCGAGATTGACTTGTATGCCAAAGATGGAGATATCAATATATGGTCACAATCTGCAGAACTATAAAAAATACATTTTCCATATTGTATCTTTAGCCTATGGCAGCAGTAGATATACAAAACCGAGCAGACATCGTTAAACTCGTCGATCAGTTCTATCAGAAAGTAGGCACAGATCCTTTATTAAAGGATATTTTTAATACACGTTTAGCTGGTCATTGGGATGCACATTTAGAAAAGATGTACAATTTCTGGGAAACTATCCTATTGGATAATCACAGTTATATAGGTAGCCCCTTTATGCCACATGCTTCCCTGCCTATAGAAAAGGTACATTTCGATCAGTGGATTTCCTTATTTTTTATAACAATGGACGAATTATATACAGGGCCAAAAGCTGAAGAAGCCAAATTAAGAGCAAAAAAAATGTCGGAAATGTTCCAACATAAATTAGCTTATTATAGCCAAACAAATAAAAAGCCTTTAATCTAAATAGATAAAGGCTTTTAAAGACTAGGCGGATTTTCCTTTAGAAGATTCGCCTTTATTTTTTTTGGGGAATCCCGATTTAAAAACATCATCCCAAATTGCTGAACTCACTCCGAAACCTTTCTCCGGATCATCATAATGATGCAACATATGATGCTGCTTAATCTTCTGTAAAAATTTATTCTTAAAGTTCGCATGATGCATCGCATAATGAAACTCATCGTAAATTAAATAGCCAATCATAAAACCTGAAAAGAAAGCGCCTAAGGTATACTCCTCGAAAAACAGGGTGAAAATTAGATAGATAATTGTTGCTAACGGAATAGAGGCCGAAAGCGGCATTACTAATCGCAATCTGTCTTTAGGAAAATCATGGTGTACGCCATGAAAGATAAAATGTATGCGTTTCCCAATTTTACTTTTCGGGTGAAAATGGAATATCCAACGATGCATAACATATTCAAAAAGCGTCCAGAATGTCAGTCCGAAAATAAAATAACCTAAATAAGTAAGTAGACTTAATTCTCCAGGTACTAATGCCTTCCACGAAAAATAACTTATAACTGGTATATAAAAAATTAAAGGGACAGTATAATGAACTTTTGTTAGTGGTTCTAATAAATCACTTTTAAACATACGTGTAGATTCCGTAGAATTAGAAACGTAATTCTTCTTTGCCATACTTAAATATTATTTAAAATAAAAAAATAACCTCTGTAATTTTGAATAGAGACCACAAAAATAAGACAAAAACTGTGTCTTAAGAAACATAGAAGCCCTTCTAACAGGCTTCCATATAGGGTCCATTATAAAATTACAAATGAAAGTGCTTATAAGTTTTCAAAAAAACAATATACGCCACTTTATTTTAAATCAATATCAGCTTTCAATTGTTATTTTCCGAATAAATAGTTAAAAAATTACTTAAATATGAACATTCTTATTGAGGCCCCTATTTAAAATTAATCACTCCTCCGGCAAATGTTTTTTGATTTTTGGTCGTCGGATTGCCATATACATTTATGGTTCCTCCAGCACGAGTTTTGGCATCCACTAAAGTCTTCACCCGCACATCGATGCTGCCTCCCCCATTAACTGTGACGAATGCCGTTTCAGAATTCATCTCTCGGCCATCATATACTGCGCCTAAATTGACTATAGCATCCTGACTCACAGACTTGCCTTCCAATGTTACATTCGCTCCAGAAGTAGCCTTGACAGATACTTTTTGAGCGTCTACTGGCACCTGAATTAATGCGCCCTCAGCTGCTGAAACCTGAAGATCCTCCGTCGTTATAACGGCAGATTTTTTGGCAACTAACTTCGCTCCCTTCTTAGCTGAAATCGCATTCAATTTAACATAATATACTTTCACCGATACGGCATCCCCTTGCAACATATTGAGGGTATTCATTTTTATCTTTAGGGATTCATTCTTATTTACAATATCTACATTTTCATTATTCTCTCCCTCAATTTCAATCTTAGGAGCAGCCGCTTGAATCAGTTCCACCTGAATCTTATCAGTTACTTCTACGGATTTAAAAGTTCCGACATCACGTGTAGTCTGTGCCTGAGCCACAAATCCTACTCCTATACATAAGGCTATTAAAAATAATTTTTTCATATAGGCAATGTAATAAAATATTTTTTTAGGCCACCTTAAAAAAAGTTAAATCCAAAAAAAAAGCTATCCAATAGGATAGCTTTTCTTTAAAGCGGTAATGCTTATAATTTGTCATTTGCATTGATTGCATTTAACTCTTCGAAAGCTTGAGTTAAACGAGCCACAAATGCTTCTTCCCCTTTACGTAACCAAACGCGTGGGTCATAGTATTTTTTGTTCGGGCTATCAGCACCTTCAGGGTTTCCAATTTGCGCTTGTAAGTAATCATGGTTTTTAGCTTCGTAAGCACGAACGCCATCCCAGAAAGCCCATTGCATATCTGTATCGATATTCATCTTAATAGCACCGTAAGAAATTGCTTCTGCAATCTCCTCAGGAGTAGAACCTGAACCACCGTGGAATACGAAGTTAACTGGTTTCTCTGCTGTTAAATTAAATTTCTCTTTGATATATTCCTGAGAGTTATGTAAGATTACTGGTTGTAATTTAACATTTCCTGGTTTGTATACACCGTGTACGTTACCGAAAGCTGCAGCTACTGTAAATCTATCTGAAACTTTAGATAATTCTGCATAAGCATAAGCTACTTCTTCAGGCTGAGTATATAATTTCGATGAATCTACATCTGAATTATCTACCCCATCTTCTTCACCACCTGTCACACCTAATTCAATCTCTACAGTCATACCTAGAGGTTTCATACGTGCTAAGTATTTAGCAGAAATCTCAATATTTTCCTCTAAAGGCTCTTCCGATAAATCTAACATATGGGAAGAGAATAATGGCTTACCGTGTTGAGCGAAGAATTTTTCACCTGCATCTAATAATCCATCAATCCAAGGTAATAATTTCTTAGCAGCATGGTCAGTATGTAAAATTACTGCTACACCATAGTGCTCCGCTAATAAATGTACGTGTTGAGCTGCAGAAACAGCACCTAATACACAAGCTTGTAAGTTATCATTGTTTAATGTCTTACCTGCGTAAAACTGTGCACCACCGTTTGATAATTGAATAATTACTGGTGAATTGGCTTTTTTTGCAGTTTCTAATACCGCATTAATTGAATTTGTTCCAGTTACGTTAACAGCTGGTAATGCAAATTTATTAGCTTTTGCAATTTCAAATAACTCTTGTACTTGATCACCTGTTAATACACCTTTAAAATCTTTTAGGCTCATATTATTATATTGTTGGGTTATTATTTAATCTAATAAAGACCTAAAGTTAGGAAATAATTTCTAATATCATGCAAGAATCTTAGTGTAAAAAATACACATGTAGAGGTCAAGTCCTCATAATGAATATAAATATTTTTGGCTTCAATCGATAAATCAGTAGAAATCCATTCCTTATTTTGCGGAAAAATTAACATCTTTGATAAAAGGCAAAATAAGACGACTATGATACATATATACGGCATAAAAAACTGCAATACGGTTAAAAAGGCACTGACCTTCCTGACGGATAATCAGATCGAATTTACCTTTCATGATTTTAAAAAAGAAGGGGCTTCCGAAGATCAATTAAGCCAGTGGGGGAAACTGGTAGGTTGGGAAAAATTAATTAATAAAAAAGGGACTACCTGGAAAAAAATTGATCCCGCAGTTCAACAAACTATTGACCATGCTGAGGCCGCTTATGCGTTATTATCGGAACATACCAGTATGATCAAACGGCCAGTCTTGGAATACCAAAATTCGATTCTTTTAGGATTCGATGAAGAAGCTTACAATCAACTTAAATCTTAACCCATACCCTATGTTTAGAAAAAGCCTAATTTATACCGCTTTAGTCTTATCATTGACATTATCGCAACAGGCGGTTCAAGCTCAGCAAAGCTCGGTGTATAACTATACTGAAGCTTTTAACCCCATCTTTTATACCAGTCCCGGGACAGTCTATCGTTCAGCAGCCGGGAAGCCAGGCCATCAATATTGGCAGAATAGAGCAAACTACAGTATTAAAGCACAGCTTAATGATAAAAATGATCAGATTACTGCAGTCGCTAAATTAGAGTACACTAATAATAGTCCAGATGCTTTAGATTATATCTGGATTCAATTGGATCAGAATTTATTTAAACCCGACTCCAGAGGACAGCAAGTTGTACCTATTGCAAATAGCCGCTATGGAGACGCGGCTTCCAAATTCGAAGGTGGCTATCATATAGAATCCGTGAAATTAGGCGATCATTCCGCTGCCGATTATATTATTACCGATACCCGCATGCAGGTTCGACTTCAGCAACCTCTAGCAGCCAATGGCGGCAAAATTTCCTTAGAATTTAGCTATACCTATACCGCTCCTAAATATGGCGCTGACCGTACTGGAATATTAGATACTGAAGCCGGAAAGATCTACGCTATAGCGCAGTGGTTTCCACGCGTGGCTGTATACGATGATGTATTGGGCTGGAATACGCATCCATATACTGGTCCAGGAGAATTTTATTTAGACTACGGAGATTATCAAGTTGAAATTACAGCTCCCGCAAATCATATTGTGGTTATGGGTGCTGAATTATTAAATCCTCAAGATGTATTTTCTAAAGAAGAATTCCAACGTTATCAAAAAGCACAAAACTCTGAAACTACGGTATTAATCCGTACCCCAGAGGAAGTGAAAAAATTAAAAGATACCAATAAGAAACTAACTTGGAAGTATGCATTGAAAAATGCGCGTGATGTAGCTTGGGCTTCCTCCTCAGCTTTTATTTTAGATGGAGCACGTATTAATTTACCTTCGGGAGCTAAAGCTTTAGCGCTTTCTGCATTCCCTGCGGAGGTTTATGGAAACAATGCCTGGGAGCGTTCCACTGAATATGCAAAAGCTTCCATAGAGCATTACTCTAAGCAATGGTTTGAATATCCTTATCCGGTAGCTGTCAATGTAGCATCAAATGTCGGAGGAATGGAATATCCTGCGATAAACTTCTGTGGTAGTCGGGCTAAAGGTGCCAGCTTATGGGGCGTAACGGATCATGAATTCGGACATAACTGGTTTCCGATGATTGTCGGATCCAATGAGCGTCTACATGGATGGATGGATGAAGGATTTAATTCATTTATCAATGAAATATCTACTGAAGCATTTAACCAAGGAGAATATAAACGTCCTTCAGGAGCAAGCAACAGCCGTACGCAGTTTCTATCCTCTCCTGCCCTAGAGCCTATTATGTCGACTCCACAAAATATGAAAGAACGTCATATTGGTACGCTAGTTTATTATAAACCGGCTTTTGGTTTGAAATTATTACGTAATGAGATTATTGGCCAAGAGCGATTTGATTATGCTTTCCGTAAATATATTGCTGATTGGGCATACAAACACCCCCGTCCGGAGGATTTCTTCCGCTCTATAGAAAATAGTACTGGAGAAAATTTAGCCTGGTTCTGGAGAGGCTGGTTTGTCAACAACTGGCAATTTGACCAAGCTGTAAAACAGGTGACCTATATCGATGGAAATCCAAAAAATGGGGTTCATATTGAAATTGAAAATCTCCAAAAACTAACGCTGCCTACAACCGTCGAAGCGACTTCTGTTTCGGGCAAAAAGACGCGTATTAAATTACCGGTAGAGATTTGGGAACGCAATAGCTCATGGACATTTAAATTAGCAACTGATGAGGAACTTCAATCAGTTGTTATCGATCCCGATCAAGTCTATCCGGATATGAATGCCGATAATAATATTTGGATTAAAAAATAATAATACGGACTTTTATTCTCATTCACTAACAGCGATATCATGCTCCATTTTCATTTAAAATTATCAGCAGTTTTTACAGGCCTCAGTTTATGCTTAGCGCCAACACTTTGGGCTCAGGAAAAACCTATGGAAGGAATTGTGATGCGATTAGATAATAGTCAAACCCTTACTGCAGCAAAAATTACCAACCTCAGTACTGCCGTAGAAGTGCAGACGGATAAAGATGGTAAATTTCAGCTGCCAGGAAAGCTCTATGATAAATTTGCTATTCAGGCCGATGGCTTTCAACTCGACACGGTATTTATCCATGAACTCGGCGTGCAACGTATCTATCTACTTCCAGACCATAGCTCCATCTTATTAGATGAAGTGCTTGTCTCTAGATTATCAGATGGAAGACTGGCTACCGAAATTCAAAAAGCAGAAACTCAAGGTAAATACGCTGATATTTCTAAAAATAGAGGAGGCATCCGTATTTCCCCATTTAATCTTTTTGGTAAAGAAGGAAAACTGGCGCGTCAAAATATCGATCTGCTACGTAAGGAAAGAGATACCCGTATCATCGATCGTCGATTTACCAATCGTCTTATCTCCTCTTTAACTCCATTGGATGAAGAAGAGATTTTGCTATTCCGTCAGAAATACCGTCCCTCATTAGAGTTTTCGAAGACGGCAACGGAAACGGAGATGCAGATGTATATCAACGATGCTTATAAAAAATTCAAAAATAAATAAGATTAAAGCTGCTTCTTGAGGAAGCAGCTTTTTTATTTTATCATTAAATTGTCAAAGAAAATTAAACTGCAATAAAAAATATTACAGTATAAGTTTTTATCTATACCTTTGTTTTAAATAAAAAGATATGATGTTTTCGAATGTACGCTTTGCAACCAATCTGCATATTTTAGTACTGCTAGACCAGTTCGATAATTCCTGGGTAAGCTCCAGTCTGATTTCAGGCTCTACTGGCGTAAACTCTGCAATTATCCGAAAAGAGCTTGCTGAATTAAAGAAAGCAGGATTGATTGTCAGCAAGGAAGGAAAAGGCGGTGGAGTAAAATTAGCCCAGAATTCCGAAGAGATTACCTTATCCGATATTTATAATCTGATTCGTACAGTTGATCATCTAGGCAAATACAATAAGCCTAATCCCGATTGTACCGTTGGAAAAAATATTAACAAACAATTAGATATACTTTACGCTTCCTTGGATCAGCAGCTAGAAGAAAAGCTATCTGCGATTACATTAAAAGAGTTTAGTACAAACTTTAACAATTAAAATTATGAGAATTGCATTAATTGGCGCTACCGGATTTGTAGGCGCACAGGTATTAAATGAATTGACCAGTAGAGGTCATCAAGTTACCGCTATCGCAAGACATGCAGATAAGGTAGCATTAAGTGAATTAGTAAAGGCAGTAGAAGTGGATGTTACGGATATTGCGGCATTAAAAACTGCTATTCAGGGACATGACGCTGTTATATCTGCTTTTAATGCAGGCTGGTCTAACCCCAACTTATATGAAGACTTCAAAAAAGGTTCGCTTTCTATAGAAGAAGCTGTAATTCAATCGGGTGTGAAACGCCTATTGGTTATCGGAGGAGCGGGAAGCCTGCGCATTAATGGAAATCGCTTAGTGGATGCACCGGATTTCCCTGCAGAATACAAACCTGGAGCTTTAGCTGCAGCTGAATATTACGAGCATATTCAAACGGTAGATCAATTGGATTGGACATTCTTAAGCCCTGCTATAGAAATGTTTCCGGGTACTTCTGGCACTCGTCTAGGCAGCTACCGCTTAGGTACAGACAGCCCAGTTTTTGATTCGAATAATCGTTCAATTATTGCTGTAGAAGATCTAGCCGTTGTTGTCGTGGATGAAATCGAGCAGAACAAACATATTAAATCCCGTTTTACAGCTGCTTATTAGTCATAATTCGCTCTATTTAATATATTCGGAAATGAATTAGAAGTCCGAAAGATGAAAACCTCCAATAAGTGTACTTATTGGAGGTTTTTTTATTTAATATGTATAAAATCTACCTTATTTTCAATTAAACATCAAAAAAATGGTATTTTTTACATTTTTATGTGCAATAAAATAAAAAAATACGTAGGTTTATTTTATTAAACTTTAAATTACTTAAAACCTAAATATGCTATTTAAAAAATCAATTGAGAAGCTCATCTCTGAAGCCGAACAAAGTGGTCAAGGCACCCTAAAGAGAACATTATCAAGCACTGGACTGATTGCCTTAGGAATTGGCGCTATTGTCGGGGCAGGTCTATTTTCCTTAACTGGAATTGCTGCTGCCGACCATGCGGGTCCCGCAGTCGTTATTTCATTTATTATCGCTGCTGTAGGCTGTGGATTTGCAGGTCTTTGTTATGCGGAATTTGCTTCCATGATTCCGGTTGCAGGATCGGCTTATACCTATTCCTATGCCACCATGGGTGAATTTATGGCCTGGATTATCGGATGGGATTTAGTCTTGGAGTATGCCCTTGCTGCAGCGACAGTTTCAGTAAGCTGGTCCCAGTATATGAATCAATTTCTACTCGGCTTTAATATACATCTGCCTACAGAATTCCTTCATGGGCCATG
>DAIQRP010000014.1:230-5919 GCA_036786125.1 Sphingobacterium sp. | reverse complement strand
GGGAAGGTGGAATCATCAATCTCCCGGCAATTATCATCGTCTGCCTTTTATCCTTATTATTAATGCGAGGAACTCAAGAATCTTCTTTTGTCAATAATATCCTTGTTGTTTTAAAAGTAGGTGTCGTATTGGTATTTATCGCAATCGGCTGGAGTTTTATCGATCCGGCTAACCATACGCCTTTTATTCCTGAAAATAAAGGGGAAACTTTAGTCAGCTCCGGACTCTTATCCTGGTCTGAATTCTTTACCTCCGGACAATTTGGTCACTATGGCTTCTCAGGTATCTTACGTGCTGCAGGAGTTGTATTTTTTGCATTTATAGGTTTTGATGCCGTAAGTACAGCCGCTCAGGAAGCTAAAAATCCTAAAAAAGGTATGCCTATAGGTATTATTGGTTCTTTAATCATCTGTACCATTTTATATGTATTATTCGCCTATGTATTAACGGGCTTAGCGAACTATACAGAATTTAAGGGAGATGCCAAGCCCGTAGCAACCGCCTTTGCGAAGACTGGTTATACCTTTTTAAATACAGCTTTAATAGTCACTATCATCTGTGGTTACACTTCAGTTATCTTAGTCATGTTATTAGGGCAGTCCAGAGTATTCTATTCCATGAGTAAAGATGGGCTATTACCTCCTATCTTCTCTGAACTTTCGAAACGTCAAACGCCTTGGAAGACCAACCTGATCTTTATGATATTCGTAAGTATCTTCGCTGGATTTGTACCGGTTTCAGACTTGGGACATATGGTTAGTATCGGTACTTTATTCGCCTTTACCCTTGTATGTATAGGGATTTTAGTCCTTAGAAAGACGAATCCGAATATTGAGCGACCTTTTAAAACACCATTTGTACCTGTCGTTCCGATTTTAGGAATTTTAGTCTGTGTATTAATGATGGCTTCTTTACCTATAGAGAGCTGGGAGCGTTTAGGAATTTGGATGTTAGTGGGTGTAATCATCTACTATCTATACGGAAAGAAACATTCTAAAATCCGAAAAGAATATGAGGCTGAACAGCTGAACAAATAAAACATTTAAAATAGGGGCTCATTAAGCCCCTATTTTTGTTAATGGAAAATAGCCATTTGTAATTTGATCTTCCGCCATATTTTCATCCTGTAATTCGCTAATCTGTATGCGATAAGCGGCTAAAAATTCCGCAGATAATAGTTCTTCAATTTCATACAGATCATCGATATCCACCGCATACTTATCATCAATATGTGCTGATGTATGATGTTTGAAAAATACCGTTTTTTTAGCGATCGCCTTGGCTTGCTCGAGGTTCTCTGCGACGACTAATTCTTTATAATGATATTCCTCTAAATCCTGAGGTTTATATCCGCCTAGATTTAAAAAATATAACTTTAAGCGCGGCTTTTCATCTGCTGCCGTACGCGCAACAACCTGAACCTGGTACTGCCCTACCCGATGGACTTCTCTCCAAGAATCGACATGAATCTTTCCTTTTGCTTCAGGCCAATAGGCTTGTATAGCGGGCACAAAATCCTTTAATGTATTTCCAATACCGAAATATATATCATGCTGTTCAATATGCCTTCCTTCGGGCTTTGCCCCTAAAATCATAAAAAATAGTTTCATATCTTAAATTATCTATTTACTTCTTGCCAGACTTTGCTTATTTTTAAGAAAAACTTACCTAACCAAGCAATATATTATGTATATAAATTTAAAAAAAATTATTCAATACTGCCTGCTTATTTTAGCGATGGCAGGGATTACATCGACTGCTGTAGCCCAACAGACGGATAAGAAGTTAAAGAAAAAATTAATAGAGCTGATAGCCGATTTTCAAGGTGATATTGGAATTTATGTCAAAGATATGCGCTCCAATAAGGAGGTTTCTATTCAAGGGGACAGCCTCTTCCCTACGGCAAGTATTATTAAAATCCCAATCCTTGTCGGTATTTTTAATCAGATAGAAAAAGGAAATTTAAAATTGGACCAGACATTTATATACCGCAGCAGTCAGCAGTATGGAGGAGCGGGATTAATGCAGTTTTTTCAAGATAGTACCGCCACAGATTTAGCCACTATGGTTTCATTAATGATTAGTTATTCCGATAATGTGGCGTCCATATGGTGTCAAAATCTAGCTGGCGGAGGCGTAGAAATTAATAGATTAATGGATCAATACGGATTCCCCAAGACCAAAGTCAATTCCAAGACTGAGGGACGTCAGGCGTTTTGGGAGCAATATGGATGGGGACAGACGAGTCCTAAGGAAATCGCTTTATTAGTCGAGAAGATCCGTAAGGGACAAATAATTAATACAAAACAATCGGATCAGATGTACCGCGTTTTAGGCAATATATTTTATAATGGGCGTTCCCTATCTCAGCTTCCCTCCTATATTAATACCGCTTCCAAAACGGGTTCAGTGGATGCGGCTCGTGGAGAAGTCGTACTGGTGAATGCTCCTCAGGGAGATTATGTATTTTCCGTGCTGACCAATAATAATAAAGATCAGTCCTGGACCGATCAAAATGAGGCGGAAGTACTGACAAGAAAAATTTCAAAACTACTCTGGGAATATTATCAATAGGCATCTGATATACTGTCCTATAAAGTATAAAACATGTACTATTTTGTAAATTATTTAATATAATATACAGGTAGAATACTTAAAAGAAATAAAAAAAACCGTATCCTTTCGGATACGGTTTTCTTTTAAATATACGTATTGACTTTATTTCTTAAAAGCATCTTTTACGTCTTTGGCAACTTCTTTGGATTTATCTGCTGTAGCATTTGCTGCTTTAGATACTCCTTTTGCCGTAGCGTTAGCTGCATTTGAAACACCTTTAGCTGTAGCATTTGCGGCATCTTTAACGCCATCTACTGCTTTTTCGCCGATGTTTTTACCTTTTTCTCCAATTTCTTCAGCTTTGTCGCTTACTTTATCTCCAGCTTTTTCGCCAGCAGCTTTCACATCAGAAACGGCATTATCTACCCCTTCTTTAATATCTTCACCTGCTTCACGGGCTGCAGCTTTCGTTTTTTCCCAAGCTGATTTTGCATCATCCAAAGCTTTGCGAGCTTCTTCCTCTGCTTTTTTATCACCACGTGCAATAGCGTCATCTAAGTTCTTTTGAGCCTCATTAACTTTAACCTCAGCTTCATCAACAGCAGAACGAACATCATTAATTGCATGATCTACATGATCACCTGCAGTTACTGTATCTTGGTGATTATTATCTGTTGAGTTCGCAGAATTGTTACATGATGTAATCGTTAACGCTCCTGCAAATAATGCTAAAAATGCGATTTGTTTCATTTTATATTTGTTTAATGGTTAATTTCGGCTAAATGAAGCAACTTTTATGCCAATCTTATTTCGAGTAGATGCTGCCTTTAGCAGCTTCCAAAGTATTTTTCAGTAAACCGACAATCGTCATTAAGCCTACTCCTCCGGGTACCGGAGTAATCCATGAGGCTTTAGGAGCGACCTGATCAAAGTCCACATCACCATATAATTTAAATCCAGATTTCGTCGTGTCGGAATTTTCTCTGTTAATACCCACATCAATAACAATAGCCCCATCTTTCACCATATCAGCGGTTACAAAATTTTTCTTTCCTATGGCAGCGACAATAATATCGGCACGTAATACTTCGGTTTTTAAATCTGCTGTACGGGAATGTGTTAAGGTAACGGTACAGTTTCCAGGCTTAGCATTTCTAGCCAGTAGAATACTCATTGGAGAACCCACGATATTAGAACGACCTACGACTACAGCATGCTTACCTGCTGTATCGATTTGATAATGCTCTAACATTAACATAATACCATATGGAGTTGCAGGAATAAAGCAAGGCAGATTACGTTGCATACGACCTAAGTTAATCGGATGAAAACCATCTACATCTTTTTTATAATCTATCGCTTCAGTTATTTTATCGGGATCGATATGCTTTGGTAAAGGCAATTGTACAATTAGCCCATCGATAGTATCGTCGGCATTAATTTCTTGAATTTTTGAAATAAGCTCTTCCTCAGAAATTGTATCCTCATATCGGATATTTGTAGAATCAAAACCAACAAGTTCACAGTTACGCATCTTACTCGCCACATAGGTTTCTGATCCTCCATCGTGACCCACTAAGATCGCAACTAGGTGAGGTTTACGTCCAGCCTTTGCTGTGAATTCTGCAGCATCTTTTGCAATATCTTCCTTGATTTTTGCGGATACTAATTTACCATCTAATAAATTCATGATAGGATAAGGTCTTTATAAATTATAAGGTTGAAAATATACTATTGAAAAAATGCCTTTTCCACCCTAAGGTGGAAAAGGCAAGTGCTTTTTATTAATCTAATTTTAATACGGCCATAAATGCGGACTGTGGAATCTCCACATTACCTACCTGGCGCATACGTTTTTTACCTTTTTTCTGTTTCTCTAATAACTTACGTTTACGAGAGATATCACCACCGTAACATTTTGCGGTTACGTCTTTACGAAGGGCTCTAACATTCTCCCGTGCAATAATCTTCGCACCGATAGAGGCTTGAATTGCAATTTCAAATTGCTGGCGAGGTAATAATTCTTTTAATTTCTCACAGATTTTCTTTCCAAAATCATAGGAGTTCGAGCGGTGAATTAAACAGGATAAAGCATCCACAGGCTCCGCATTTAAGCGGATATCCAATTTCACTAAATCCGACTGTCTAAATCCAATTTGCGAATAATCAAAAGAGGCATATCCTTTAGAAATTGTCTTTAACTTATCGTAGAAATCAAATACAATCTCTCCCATTGGCATTTCAAAAACCATTTCTACACGGTCTGAAGTCAAGTAGTTTTGATTAACAATAACTCCACGTTTTTGAATACATAGGGACATAACAGGACCTACGAATTCAGATTTAGTAATGATATTCGCGCGAATATAAGGCTCTTCAACAAAGTTTAATTTACTTGGATCTGGTAAGTCTGAAGGGTTATGTACAACAATCTCTTCATCATCCTTAGTTAAAAAGGCACGGTAAGAAACGTTCGGTACCGTGGTAATCACCGTCATATTAAACTCACGCTCTAGACGTTCTTGAATAATCTCCATATGAAGCATACCCAAGAATCCACAACGGAAGCCAAAACCTAAAGCGGCAGAAGATTCCGGTTCAAAAACTAGAGAAGCATCATTTAACTGCAGGCGGTGCATAGATTCCCGAAGTTCTTCATAATCTTCGGTATCTACGGGATAGATCCCTGCGAATACCATGGGTTTCACCTCTTCAAATCCTTGAATTGCCGATGTACATGGTCTCTCTTTATGCGTAATGGTATCCCCTACTTTAACCTCACGTGCTTCTTTAATCCCTGAGATAATATATCCTACATCTCCGGTCTTAATCACATCTTTAGCTACTTGATTTAATTTTAAAGTACCGATTTCATCCGCAAAATATTCCTTACCTGTCGCTACGAATTTTACCTTATCCCCCTTACGGATTTCACCATTTTCTACTTTAAAGTAGGCCATAATTCCGCGGAAAGAGTTAAATACGGAGTCAAAGATTAATGCTTGTAAAGGCGCTTCGGGATCACCTTCTGGTGCTGGAACACGTTCTACAATAGCTCTTAAAATATCTGGAATTCCCTGTCCGGTCTTACCCGAAGCAGGAATAATATCTTCGTGCTTACCTCCAATTAAAT
>DAIQRP010000014.1:0-220 GCA_036786125.1 Sphingobacterium sp. | reverse complement strand
CACTTCTTCAGGCATAGCCCCAGGAAGATCCATTTTATTTAAAATAGGAATAATTTCTAAATCATGCTCTAAGGCTAGGTATAAATTAGAAATCGTTTGTGCTTGAATACCTTGTGAAGCATCTACAATTAATAAAGCACCTTCACAAGCTGCAATAGAACGAGAAACTTCATAAGAAAAATCGACGTGTCCGGGAGTATCAATTAAATTTAAGATATAC
>DAIQRP010000013.1:9304-36815 GCA_036786125.1 Sphingobacterium sp. | reverse complement strand
AGATTTTTGCTTTTTTATTCTTAACATCCTTGCGATGTTAAACCCTTCGTTTCCGAAGCGACTGCAAAGGTAGGAATCTTTTTTAAACTTCCAAACTTTATTTGAAAAAAGTTTGTTTGGGTTATTTAAAGATTGTTTTTCAAACGTATCAGGCTTCTGATCTTGATTTCTGATATGCCGTTCCTCCCTTGCGGAGTGATGCAAATATAGGGCAAAAAACAAATACAAAGCAAGTTTTTCCACGCGCTTTATTGTAACTCACTATAAGTATGTCATATAAATTTAATATTGCCTTCATCTGATATTAAAATAAGTCCTTTTAGTGTCGGAATGGAAAAGCTTTTTAAAGACATCGCTATATAATAGCTGTCAAAATGCATAAAAAAGAAAGCGGAAACCGAGGGCGAACCATAAATAATTTCTTTTTTTCCTATACTTGTACTCCATTTAGTAGATACATTTATGGACTTTATATATTATATAGACTTATTAGGAGCGATGGTATTCGCAATTTCTGGCGCCATGGCGGCCAACAGAAAAAACATAGATGTATTTGGAGCTACCTTTGCTGGCTTTCTAACCGCTATTGGAGGCGGATCATTACGTGATGTATTTTTAAACTTAAGACCGGTATGGGTAGATGACGGCAATTATTTAATAGCGATATTAATTGGAGTCGTGATATCTGCCTTAGCCAATAGACAATTGGACCGTCTGGCACGTACCTTATTCTTTTTTGATGCGATAGGAATTGGATTCTATACTGTGGTTGGCGTACAGAAATCCTTAAGTTATGATAGCAGTGGTATTGCTGCTGTAATCTTTGGAATGTTCTCGGCAGTTATGGGAGGGGTGATACGGGATGTCATGTTAAATGAAATTCCATTAATCTTTAGAAAGGAGATTTATGCCACAGCCTGTCTGGCCGGTGCCGTTTCTTTTGTCTTATTAAATACGCTAGGCTTAGATTCGAGCATCAATGCATTAATTAGTGCCGCATTGGTATTTGCAATTCGCATATTAGCCGTTAAATTCCAATTGACATTACCTATTATTAGAAATTAATCAAAGCTTATATCTATACAAAGAAAAAGAGATAATGCCTAGGCATTATCTCTTTTTCTTTTGTGCTGGAAATTTCATGCGATAATCAACACGAACCATTCCTTTAGAAATATTATCTAACTTTGATTTTAACATGGCTTTCTTTAAAGCGCCTAATTTATCGGTAAATAATTTTCCTTCGATATGATCATATTCATGCTGTACCACACGCGCAGCTAAACCAGATAGATCTTCTTCATGTTCTTCGAAGTTTTCATCTAAATAGTTAATCTTCACATTCGCGTGGCGCAATACTTCTTCCGAAATATCAGGAATACTTAAGCAGCCTTCCGAAAATGCCCATTTATCCCCCGATTCTTCAATAATAATAGGGTTGATAAATACTTTCTTAAAATCTTTTAATTGAGGATCTCCTTCTTCATCATCAGCAAAGGGGGTGGCATCAATTACAAACATACGAATGGGTAGGCCCACCTGTGGAGCTGCTAATCCGACACCATTTGCACCATACATGGTGTCAAACATATTTTCAATGAGTTCCTTTAATTGAGGATAATCCTCATCAATTTCTTCGGCTTTCTTTCTTAATACCGGATCACCATAGGCAACTATAGGAAGTTTCATGCGATTTAATTTTTAATATGCACAAAGGTAAATATAATTTAGCAAATGAATCATTGGATAAATAGTAACTTTGGCAGATGGAGAATAAGACGGATATATTCTTAACAATGGCGCATCAATTGCAGGAGGATCTTTCCGAAGAATTGAGCGTAAAAATACATATACTAGCGGTTAATCAATACCATTATATCCTGGAATCGGAGGGACTACCATTTTCCATACATCTCTATGCTGCAGAATTTATAGGTCCTAAAGAGAGCGTGCAGAAAAGCATACACCTCGATATAGATATTTTAGAAGCTGATTATCAGAAGACCAAATCCCGGATATTAACCTTATCCGGAAAAGCCAATCGCCTCTATGCCCGGCAGACTGTCGTCGCTCGAGTTGATAAGCAGGTTACCATAGACTTTCTGCAGGAGCATCATCTTCAGGAAGTCATGCCCGGAAAATATAGATATGGCTTATTTTACGAAGGAGAGCTTGTTTCTATAGCTGTATTCGGAGGAGGTAGAAAAAACCACGAGCGCCCCTGGGCCAACCGCTCCTTTGAATTAATCCGATTCTGCCATAAGCGAAATTATCTGATAGTAGGTGGACTAAGTAAATTGTTAAAGGCTTTTTATACCGATTTTAAACCTGGAGATATCATGACCTATTGCGACTTAGACTGGAGTCAGAATTCCTCATTAAGTCAATTAGACTTTGAAGTCAAGGGAAAAATCCCGGCTATAAAATTCTTAATTATCGGGCATAAACGAATCCTATTACATTCTGAGGAAGAGCAAGATAGATTGGAAAAAGAATACCCTGAAAGTTATATAAAATATAATTTAGGAAGTTTAAAAATGGTAAAATACTATGATTAGAAAATTTTGATACGTATATTTAGACAATATAAACTTAGTATCAGAATAAAATTTATCGATGAAACGTAAACTACGAATGGGGATGGTCGGTGGAGGTAAAGATGCCTTTATCGGTGCAGTACATCGTATTGCAGCAAATATGGATGGGAAAATAGAGCTTGTGTGTGGAGCTTTTAGTATCAATCCAGAAATTAACAAAGAATCTGCGGAGGAGTTATTTATTCCTTCAGACAGATGTTATGATAACTATGAAGAAATGATTGCTAAAGAGAGCCTACTTCCTGAAGGGGAGCGTATGGACTTCTTAACGATTGTAACTCCAAACTTCATTCATTATGCTCCGGCAAAAATGGCTTTAGAAAATGGTTTTAATGTGGTTATTGAAAAGCCGATGACCATTACTTTAGAAGAGGCCATTTCATTACAAGAAGTAGTTGAGCGCACTGGAAAAACACTTTGTTTAACGCATACTTATTCCGGATATCCACTTGTTAAGCAAGCGAAAGCTATGGTGAAAGAGGGTTATTTTGGTCAGATCCGGAAAATTGTCGTGGAATATCCTCAAGGATGGTTAAGCCAATTGACAGAGCGTGAGGGAAATGCAGGTGCCGCATGGCGTACTGACCCCAAAAAATCAGGTCGTTCTTTAGCGATGGGTGATATTGGAACACATTGTGCCCATTTAGCAGAATATATTACAGGATTAAAAATTACAGAAGTATGTGCTGACTTAACTTCATTTGTCGAAGGACGTACCTTAGATGATGATGGTTCGGTATTACTCCGTTTTGAACAAGGCGCAAAGGGTGTATTAATGGCTTCACAAATCTCTGCAGGAGAGGAAAATGCTATTCGCATTCGCGTATATGGTGAAAAAGGGGGATTTGAATGGGCTAATGAAGACTGTAATAACTTAATCGTAAAAATGATCGGTCAGCCTCGCCAATATTTCCGTACTGGAAATAACTACGCGGCTCCATTTACATTAAGTTCTTTCGCGACACATAATACCCGTATTCCTTCAGGTCACCCAGAGGGCTTATTGGAATCATTCGCGAATATCTACCGTAATTTTGCGACTACAGTATCAGCAAAAATTGAAGGCAGAACGCCTTCGGCAGAAGAATTAGACTTTCCAAATGTATATGATGGCGTACGTGGTATGGCATTTATAGATACGGTAGTAAATTCTAATGAAAGCAACGAAAAATGGACTAAATTTGTGCTGTGATAACAGCAGAAAATAAACAGATTGTTCCGCCTCAGCTTCTCCAAGCAAAGGCGGAACAATTTATCGTCATATTAGGCCCTACAGCCTCCGGCAAGACCGCATTAGCCGTTTCCCTAGCGAAGCAGCTCCAAGGAGTTATTCTCTCCGCAGATTCCAGACAAGTATATCGACATATGAATATAGGTACCGGAAAAGACCTTTCCGAATATGAGGATATTCCATATGCCTTAATTGATATCTGTGAACCTGGAGAGAAATATCATATCTCTCGATTTCAAGATGATTTTTTTGAGGCCTTAGAAAAGGTTAGGGACCAAGGTAAAACGCCCATCTTATGTGGGGGCACAGGCTTATATATTCAAGCCGTTTTACAGGGATCCAAATACAGTCAGGTTCCTGTCGATCCATTGCTGAGAGAAAGACTCCAGCCTTTGAGCCGCGAAGAACTTCAACAGATCCTCGCTCAGAAAGTTATTCCTGAAGATTTAAAAATAGATCAGAGTACTGCAAAAAGATTAATTCGTGGAATAGAAATTATTAGCTATATCGAACAGTATGGTCCTAATTTTAAGCAGAATCCAGCTCCGGTACAACAGGCTATTATTATTGGATTAAATCCCGATCGGGAATTACGTAGGCAGAAAATAAGTAAACGCCTTATCGAACGTATCGATTCCGGTATGATCGCTGAAGTAGAGCAATTACTAGCGCATGGATTAAGCCATGAAGAACTTCAATATTATGGCTTGGAGTATAAGTATATCTCCTTATATCTTCAAGGAAAGATGTCCTATGCGGAAAGTATACAGAAATTAGAGGTTGAAATACATCGTTATGCCCGCAGGCAGATGACCTATTTCCGAAAGATGGAAAAAGACGGCCTACAGATCCATTGGATATCTTCCACTTGTCGACAAGAGCAGCTTGCGCAGAGCTTGCAAATTATAAAAAAAGGGTAATCTCACGATTACCCTTTTTCAAAATGTCTTAGTTATAACTTTATTTCTTCTTCTTTAGCATTAAAGAAGTGAAACTCCGTCAGATAATATGAAGAAATAGCTTTTACTTTAATCCATTTTCCATATTTCAAAAACCATTTTACTCTTTTTGAGAACAGACCAGACTTAATGTAGGCGTCTATATAAGGATGTACATATAATGTTATTCCTTTTTCATTTTGTTCTTGCAGAATAAAACTTAAATTACTTTCGATATCATCCATCAGGACGATACTTGAGCGGATTTCACCAGTGCCATCACAAGCGGGACATTTTTCATTTGTCACAATGCTCATTTCTGGTCTTACCCTTTGGCGAGTGATCTGCACTAAACCAAACTTACTCGGAGGCAAGATGGTATGTCTTGCGCGGTCTGATGCCATACATTCACGTAAGTGATTGTACAACTCCTTGCGGTTATTGGGTTTGTGCATATCGATAAAATCGATTACAACGATTCCCCCCATATCTCTTAATCGCAATTGACGGGCAATTTCTTTTGCCGCTTCCATATTAACAAGAAGGGCATTGTCTTCTTGATTTTCCTTATTTGCAGTGCGGTTTCCACTATTGACGTCAATAACGTGCAATGCTTCTGTATGCTCAATTACCAAGTAAGCACCACCCTGTAGGGTGACCGTCTTGCCGAAGGCTGCCTTAATTTGTTTCTCTACTCCAAAATGCTCGAAAATAGGTTCTTTATGTTTATAAAGTTTAACTATTTTCTCTAAATCGGGAGAAATTTCTTGCACATATGATTTTGTTTCTTCATATATGGCGGTATCATTTACATGAATATGCGTGAACTCATCTGTTAAGATATCTCGTAAAATGGTAGAAGCTCTATCCATCTCACCCAACACTTTTTGTGGAGGTTCCGCATTACGCAGGCGTTTGGTAAATAATTCCCATTTAGCAATTAAATCGAGAAGGTCTTTTTGAAGTTCTTCAACTCCTTTACCTTCCGATACCGTACGGATAATCACG
Source organism: Sphingobacterium sp. (assembly GCA_036786125.1). Classification (GTDB taxonomy): domain Bacteria; phylum Bacteroidota; class Bacteroidia; order Sphingobacteriales; family Sphingobacteriaceae; genus Sphingobacterium. The sequence goes on along the minus strand of DAIQRP010000013.1, from coordinate 31,041 downwards.
CCAAAATTAGGAGGTTTAATACCTTCAACAATTTTTTTAAGTCGTGTACGTTCGGTACTTCCTTTAATACGTTTAGAAATGGAAACTGTACTTGAAAAAGGGACCAATACAACAAATCTTCCTGCAATTGATAAATCTGAACTCAATCGAGGTCCTTTTGTAGAGATAGGCTCTTTGGCTATCTGAACTGGTAATAACATATTTCGGCTCAAGATATCCGAAATTTTACCAGCCTTATCGATGTCCTTTTCTAATTTTAAACTATTGAGCAGCTTCTCTTGATAACTGCCATTTTTTACTATTCGGGTCAGCTTAATTAATGATTGAACCTGAGGGCCTAAATCCAGATAATGTAAAAATGCATCCTTCTCGTAACCTACATCTACGAAAGCCGCATTTAAACCTGGCATAATTTTCTTAATCCGACCGAGATAGATATCTCCGACAGCAAAATTATTATTGACGGTTTCCTTATTTAATTCAACCAGCTGTTTATCCTGTAGTAAAGCAATAGTCACTCCTTTTTCAGGAGTAGAATCGATAATTAATTCCTTTACCAACAGCTACATTTGTTTTGATAAGTGACCGGCAGCGCCGGTACATATCGAATGAATACTTAAAAAACGTATAAATGAAAAAATACAATCTACGAATACACCGAGGTGATATCCATAGATTGTATAAAGCTTACTATACTAAATAAACGGTCGAGCACAAGGCTTGTGGCGCTTAACCTAGCATAAGCTCACCACAAGACTATTTTTTCTTGTGTCTATTTTTTCTTAAACGTTTTTTACGTTTGTGAGTAGCCATTTTGTGTCTTTTTCTTTTTTTTCCGCTTGGCATAGCTTTAATTTTTTGAGATTATAAATTAATTGTTAATTACTTGCTCAATTCTTCGATCCTACGATCTATAAATTGTGAGAGGGTTGGATCAGCCGCTAATTGTTTACTTTTTTGAAAAGCAGCAATAGCATCATTCTTCATCCCAATATTTTCATAGCCTGTAGCTAAGTAAAAGTAAGACTCCGCATCGGGTTTCAATTCAATAACTGTTTTGAAACGTTCAATAGCTTTGTCAAACTGACGAGATTGTAAAGAAAACAATCCCAGTGTTTTATTTGCTTCAATATCTTTAGGATCCGCAGCAATGACTTCTCTTAAGATTGCAATTCCGGCCATCGGATTATTCGTTCCTGAAACCATTGCAGCACCTAAGCCTGTTTTTGCTGACAAATTACTACCATCTAACTTCAAAGCATTTTCAAACGCATGAATAGCGTTTTGATTCAGCTCTTTAGCTAGGGTTGTATCTTGCAAATTCGTATAAGCTGTACGATACGCTTGACCTGCTTTTAACCAATATTCGAACTTCGGAGACTCTTTAGCCATCTCTTCATATACGAAACCTTGGGGAGCGGGTTTAGCGAGATCATCCCACTTATTCGCTAACTGCTGAAGCAAAGATACCTTTTCTTCACCAGAACTTTTTGTAATCTGCGCCTCAATATCGGAAATTTCTTCGATTAATGAAGAATTTAATCCTTGTTTTGACATTTGGGACACATTTTCCAAGTTGAATTGAGAGGAAGACTCTGCATGTTCTGCAGTCGTATTGCCTTTCTTTTCATTTACCAAACCTTTAATGGGTTGCGCCAATAATACTGCCACAAGAACCCCTACGATTCCTACAACTACGATTTGTTTGGTTTTTTGCATAGCTCAAATAGTTTTTACTATTTATTTCCGTTTTTTACTTTTTCAACAAACACTTTTGCTGGTTTAAAGCTAGGAACAAAATGTTCTGGAATAATAATAGCTGTGTTTTTCGAAATATTTCTTGCGGTTTTTTCTGCTCTTTTCTTAACAACAAAGCTTCCAAACCCTCTAACGTAAACGTTCTCTCCTCCAACCATTGCATTTTTTACAACTTTGAAAAACGCCTCAACCGTTTCTTGTACATCTACCTTCTCTAAGCCAGTTTTGTTAGAGATTTCTGCAATAATTTCTGCTTTAGTCATATCTATTATACTGTAATTATTTATTTTTCAACCCTTAAGCCCGCATTCTTTGGGGTTGCAAAAGTATTGCTTTTAAATGATGTTTTAAAATAAATTTTGTCTTTTTTATTAAAGCACAGCATTCCAAAGCTTTTCATTTACAACATTTTAAGCGATGCTTCCGCTTTATTGTGCTTGAAAAACAGCTGCAAAAATACACTTATTTACTGAAAATCAAACATTTAATTTTAATATTCACGTAACAAAATATTTATACAGCGCTTTACACTAGCTTTTGACGACAGCGATTAGAAATTAGCAAAAAATCCCTGTTTAGGAACTTAAATAGAATTTTAAAAGCAGTTTTTTTAGTTTTTTAAGGTCCTCAAGGCTATGATTTGCATGGATGACAACACGATTTAAGAGTGGGTCTGTAGGCAATGGATACGGAAAACTCGCAATTATGACCTTATGATCCATTAAAAAACTTACTAATTTTTCCTCTTTAAAACTGATGACAGGAAAGCCTGGATAAAAGAGCGCCTGCTCAGGCAAATCCTTCGAAATCCAAGCTAAATTCTGCTGCATTCGATCGAAAGAAGCCTCATAAATTTTTTGAGATTTCACTAAGGCATACATGGATGCAGGAGATGGAGGAGAGGCTCCCATAAAAATGGGATGTAACTTCAATTCTTCCAGTAAAGCTTTCGGCCCAAAGATAGCTCCAGCATCCAAACCCAAGCCCTTAGCCAAAGAAGCGACGAGCAAGACTGATTTAGATCCAGAACTAAAAGATTCAAGATCGACAGAAAAAGCATTTTTATGTACGATTCCTATGCCATGAGAGTCATCAATTATAAATAGTAAATTTTTGGATTCTGAAACCGCATTAAAGAGCTCAAAATCATAGCGTTGAGGATTCATATTATCCAAGCTATTACTGACTATAACAAAGTCGGTTTCAGTAGCCTGATTTATCTCATTCACAGTCTGTTGGACCCATTCCATATACTCCATCTCCACCTTCGGATTATCCGTCAACCAGAGTGCCGGATGCACCTTAGGCGCATAGTATACTTTCCCTTTTTTAGCGAAGACTTTGATGGCCAGTTGTGCTGCCAGATAACCCGAGGACAATAAAAGGGCAGACTCCATACCAAAACGCTGAGCCAGCTCTTCTTCGGCCTCCTCATAGATGCCGAGTTGCACATTATTATTTCTAGAGGTGCCATTATTCACCCCATAGATCTGCATACCCTGAATATGTAAATCTTGAAACTCCTCTTGATTTAATAGGCCTAAATATGCTGTACCTCCGAAAAACAAGTACTCTTGTCCTTCCAACGAAATCTGCCTTCCAGTAACGGCTGGCAGACGCCTTAATAAGTCTTCCTTATTCCTCATCTTATTAGCCTGTGTATATATGGATTTATCCGGTTAAATATACGGATTATTAGCAGTTAGCGAACAGGTTTCATGTGAAACAGTTACGTTTTTAGCCATAAATATGTAAATTTGCGATTCAAGATTACAATCATTTTAAAGACGTCCCCCAAATTAAATTTTCGATCGTCTTTCAGACTAGAATATAGAGCATGATCATTCAAGAAGAGTCCGAATTAATCGGCATGAAAAGAGCTAGTGAAGCTGTTGCCCTTACCCTAAAGGAAATGCGTGAATTCACTAGAGTAGGAATGAGTACCAAAGAAATCGATGAATTCGGAGGTGAACTACTGAAAAAATACGGAGCCGTTTCCGCTCCATACGCCACCTATGAATTCCCTGGATATACCTGCATCTCCGTAAACGATGAAGTTGCTCACGGCATTCCAAGTATAGAAAAGATTATTCAGGAGGGAGATGTTATTAATATCGATGTTTCAGCGGAGTTAGATGGCTTCTGGGCAGATAATGGCGGTTCTTTTGTTATCGGGGAGGATATTAACCATTATCTTCCAATCGTAGAAGCATCAAAAGAGATCCTTAAAAAAGCCATTATGCAAATTAAAGGTGGTGTAAAAATCTGTGATATAGGTTTTATTATTGAAACTGAAGCGAAGAAAAGAGGGTTTAAGGTCATTAAAAACCTAACTGGACATGGAATAGGCCGAGGATTACATGAAGAACCTTTAGATATCCTCAATTTTAAAGACAAGTACGATACGCGTCGTTTTAAAAAGAATACGGTGGTTGCCGTAGAGACGTTTATAGCCAGCAAATCCACGCTTGCAGTCACTCAAAAAGACGGGTGGACCATGAAAGGAAATCAAGGAGGATACTTTGCTCAACATGAACATACCATTGTGGTCACCGACCAAAGTCCTTTAATCCTAACCTCAATGAATGATATCTGGTTATAAGTCGAAAAAACCGATTCCAGAGACTCATATCCAATCCCTGTAGTGAAAGATACAGGATGTACTGTATCTTTCACTATTAAAAGGTTTCATTAAAAAGCTCTTTATGAGCAACTTCAAGCTTATTTAAAAGCGCTTTTAAGGTCTTTTTCTCCATGGCCGAAAGACTCCCTAACAATTGTTCATTCGCTTGCTCCATGCGCTTTTTATTTAAAGCTATGGCTTCTATTCCTACAGGAGTTAATTGAATAATCTTATTTCTCCTATCTTGGCGATCTGGTTTTTGCTCGACTAAATTCATGGCCAGCAAGCGGTTTATAATCTGTATCCCCGCAGACTTCTCCTGTACCTGCTGCTTAATAAGCGCTGTTTTATTCAGCGGACCATTATCCTGCAGAAAGAGCAAATAACTCAACTCATCCGCTGTGGCAAATACCGATTGCTGTAAAGCCGATTTCGTATAAAATTTAGCATACCTAGAGACGTACTTAATCGAATCGTTAAGTTGACTGTCCAGATGCGCATCAGACTGCTGCGCTAAACCTGTCTCCAGAGCAAGTTGCACAATTTGTCGATTGGCTAACCAGCTGGTAAATGTATCCATATTCACTGTTCCGGATCCAGACTCTACTTCAAATTCATCTAATAAATCCAATAGATCTTTCACCAATTTATACCCCATCACTATTTCTTTAAAGTTAAATACAATGGTGCAAAAATACACTATTGTATACTAATACAGTTCTGTATACTAAAAAAATTAGCTGGATTTTTTTTAATCTGCCCACAGTCAGCATCTTAAAATGAAAAAGAAGAATCGCTTAAAAATAAATAGGAGGTTCGGCTTTATAAAAAGTGGCTTCGACGAGAATCGAACTCGTATCTAAAGTTTAGGAAACCCTTATTCTATCCGTTGAACTACGAAGCCTGCTGATCTAACAAATGTATTTATTCTAAATAGAAATCACAAAAATTTCACAGGCTATAATCAAAAATAAAGACTGTCGACTCTTATAATATTTATCTATTCACGACATATGTATACTATAGATTTTATCAATATCGTATTGCTAAAATCAATTAGGTACTCGCGCAGTTTTACCTTACCTTTGTATTAACAAAAAAGAAAGATACATTATGAGTTTCACAGGCAAAAATTTCCCAAGCATTACAGTAGATGCTATTGATTATTTAGGTGACAATTTACAAATTAACATTTTCGAACAAGCAGTAAAAGAAGGTAAAAAAGTATTATTATTTTGGTATCCAAAAGATTTTACTTTCGTATGTCCTACAGAATTACATGCTTTCCAAGAAGCTTTACCAGAATTCGAAAAACGTAATACAATCGTTGTTGGTGCATCATGTGATACAAACGAAGTTCACTTCGCTTGGTTAAATACAGCAAAAGATAATGGTGGTATTGAAGGTGTAACTTACCCTATTTTAGCAGATACGACACGTAACTTATCTAGCGTATTAGGTATTTTAGATATTAAAGAAGTAGAGCACCCAGAGTATGGTACTTTAGTTGAAGGTTCAGCAGTAACTTTCCGCGCGACATATTTAATCGATGAGACAGGCCGTGTATTCCACGAATCTGTAAACGATATGCCATTAGGCCGTAACGTAAAAGAATATATTCGTCTAATTGATGCATATGCTCACGTTCAAAAATTCGGTGAAGTTTGTCCTGCAAACTGGGAAGAAGGAAAAGACGCGATGAATGCAACGCGTGATGGAGTAGCTTCTTACTTAGGTTCTCACTAATCTTATTTTAATTCATTAAAGAATTAAAGCAGTCAGAGGGAAACGATCCCGATTCCCTCTGACTTTAAATTCCAACTATAAATTTTACGACAATGTTACAAGAATTAGAAAATGACAATCTTCAAGAGATTGTAAGCAATAATAATATCGTATTAGTTCAATATTCAGCTACTTGGTGTGGAAACTGTAAAATCATGAAGCCAAAATTCAAAAAATTAGCTGGTGAAAATGAAAGTATTCCTTTTGTTATTGCTGATGCAGAGAAATTTCCAGAATCTAGAAAACTGGCGAATGTAAGCAACTTACCTACATTTGCAGCATTTAAAGATGGAAAATTAGTAAACCAAGTTCAGACTAATAAAATGGACGCTTTAATCGAATTATTCAATGAAACTACCAGTAATTAAGCACTTAACAGAATTCATCGAGCAGAATGATGTAGACTATGTTTTAGAAACCATAGAAACATTAGAAAACTTAATTGAAGCTCCTTTAAAAGATGAAGAATTAGACGTTATTGGAGAGTTAATCTCTAATATGTACGGCGCAGTGGAAGTGGATAAATTAATCAAAGAAGGAAATAGCAAAAAAGACGCTTTAAATATGTTTATGAAACGCGTTTTAGGCGCTATTGATAAATAAAATTTATCCCACTAACACTCATAATTTCTACTATATAAATCAAAGAGTTACATTATAATTCATTCATTTTGTTTAAAACTTTTTGAATGTTGAAAAATTGTTTTTCTTTAATTATAACGATTAATGCATTTAAAATATTAACTTTACTACTGTTAAAGGTTACAACTTGAAGTTTATTACATATTCATGTAAACTAGCTGCGAAGCCATATAAAGCTTTGAGGATAAAATATTTTTTTAATTGTTAAAAAACGGAGGTTTTCAAATTTGAAGACCTCCGTTTTTTTTTAAGAAGCATGAAATTTCATATCTTTAAGAATGAAATTAGCACAGCTTACCGCAGCCCTTTTATTTGTCCTTTCGGCACAACCTACGGCTGCTCAATATAAAAATCCATCCCCATCTTCTCAGATTAAATTAGGCTTGGAAAAACTCCAAACATTAGGCTCCGTTTTATATTTTGCAGCCCATCCGGATGATGAAAATACACGTCTTATTGCCTGGTTAGCGCAGGAAAAAAAATATCGAACGGCCTATCTCTCTTTAACCCGCGGAGATGGGGGACAAAACCTGATAGGAACGGAGCAAGGCTTAGACCTTGGAGCAATTCGAACTCAAGAATTATTAGCTGCACGTAGGATCGATAAAGGCGAACAATTTTTCAGCTCCGCTTACGATTTTGGTTTCTCAAAAACATTTCAGGAAACTTTTGAAATTTGGGATAAAGAGCAGATTTTAAAAGAAGCTGTATATCTTATCCGCCAATTTAGACCGGATGTAATTATTACGAGATTTCCTCCAGACGCTCGGGGAGGGCATGGCCATCATCAGGCTTCAGCAATCATTGCGCGAGAAGCATTTGAGGCTGCTGCAGATCCCAATCGTTATCCCGAGCAGCTGCAAGAACTTAAGCCCTGGAAAGCGAAAAGGCTCTTATGGAATACCGCTAATTTTGGAGGGCAGAATAATACCTCCGAAGATCAGTTGAAAATAGATATCGGAGCGTATAACGCCTTAATTGGCCTATCCTATGGAGAGCTTGCCGCAGACAGTAGATCACAACATAAAAGTCAGGGCTTCGGGGCCGCAAAGACACGGGGAGAGGCTTTTGAATATTTTGAATTTGTGGCCGGAGAACCTGCTCAAAATCAACTTTTCGATCAGATAGAAACCAGTTGGTTTAGAATAGTTTCCGACACACAGATTCCAGCGCAAATAGCGGCTATTAATAATTCATATATCCTGGATAAACCCCAACTGTCTATTCCGGCATTAGTGGAACTTCTAACAGCTATAGAAGGTATAGAAGACTCGTACTGGAAAGAAGTTAAAAGTAAAGAAGTTAAGGAGTTAATTCTTGCCTGTGCCGGCATTTCTATGGAAAGTCTAGTCTCCCAACCACAATATAGCCTTGGGCAACAAGTCCAGATCAGCCATGAGATTATCAGCCGTCAGGCAGAAATTCCGATTCAAGTGATAGCCATAGATCAGTATAGGGCGGAATCAACCTTAGCGTTTAATCAAATCTCCCATTTTTCTACACATAGTACTTACCAAGAACTGACTAATCCATATTGGATTACCAAAGGAATAGAACAGGGCAGATTTAAAATTAACGATATAAGCGTACTCTCTGAACCTGAAAACAGCCCTTTATCGAGCCATATTACCTTATCTATAGCGGGTAAGGAAATTTCTTTTCAAAATCCGATTATCTATAAGGAAACAGATCCCGTACGAGGGGAGTGGTATCAAAATTTGACCATTATTCCAAAAATTACAGCCAGCAGTCCGCAGCAGCAGCTAATGGTTCAATATGGCCAGAAAAAAAATCTCCAAATATCCTTTCAGTGGAATGCAGAGCAATTAGCCGGAAAACAATCATTTCACGTGAAACCGATTCCGGGATGGGCTATACAACCTACTGAATTTGACCTCAATTTTAGTAGAAAAGGAGAAATCCAAACCCAGGAGTTTACCATACAAGCGGTAGATAAAAATGCTAGTGCAGAAAGATTTCAGCTGAGCTTAGCTGAGCAACCCGTATGGCAACATAAACATATACATTACGAGCACATTCCGGAAATCCACTATTTTCCAGAAATAGCAATACCTATTCAAGCCATAAATATCCAAAATCCCATTCGGAAAATAGCATATTTAATGGGCGCCGGAGACTTAGTTCCAAACGCACTAAGGGAATTGGGGATAGAGGTCGATATCATTAACGCGGCACAATTACAAGTACCCTTACTGCAAAAGTATGATGCTTTAGTTATTGGCATTCGCGCATTTAATATGGATAAAAGTCTCGAAGAAAAGCAGGCTATATTCACTCAATATCTCGAGCAGGGAGGTACGATCGTTGCACAATATAATGTAAACACAAATTTACAAAGTCCTATATATGCGCCCTATCCATTTAAAATCGGTCGCGAGCGCGTTACCGAAGAGCTTGCAGAAGTACGAATTACCGACCCTAAGGAACGCAGCCTACAGTATCCTAATCAAATTACAGCTCGCGATTTTGAGGGCTGGGTTCAGGAACGAGGGCTTTATTTTGCCCAGGATATAGACCCTAGATATCGCAGCCCTTTAGCAATGAATGATAAAAATGAGCCCTCCCAAAAGGGTTCACTCTTGATTGCTAACGTTGGAAAAGGTAAATTTGTCTACACATCTATATCATTCTTCAGACAACTTCCTGCGGGGGTGCCTGGAGCCTATAGATTATTTATAAATTTGTTATCAAAATAGAAATATAATAATATGGAAAATCAAGTAGAAAAAGCAGCTTGTGTTAACCCTAATGCACTTATTATCTTAATTGGTGTGGTATTTGGAGCGCTTATTGGAATGGTCGCTAAAGAATCTTTCTTAGGTACTATTGGAGGTGCATTTGTTGGATTTGTATTTGCTATTGTTTTTAATAGCGTATTGTACAAACAAACACCTCATGACAGATAAGGGATTACCCCCATTTGTTCGTAGTTGGAGACAGTTTTATTATTTAGTTGTCTTTACACTACTTCTGGTTATCTTAGCGTTATATGCATTTACACGGTATTTTGCATGAGTATAACGGATTGGATAGTCTTATTATGTACCCTATTACTTATTGTGGCCTATGGCATCTATAAGAGTAGAGGTATTAAAAATATTGATGGCTACTTATTAGGGAATAAGGAATTACCCTGGTATAAAGTCGGACTTTCGGTGATGGCAACTCAGGCGAGTGCCATCACTTTTCTTTCTGCACCGGGATTAGCTTATACCTCTGGAATGAGCTTTGTCCAGTTTTATTTTGGCCTCCCACTGGCCATGATTGTGCTCTGCATCACCTTTGTACCCATCTTTGATCGGATGAAAGTATTTACGGCTTATGAATTCTTAGAGCAACGATTTGATATTAAAACGCGAGGCCTTACCGCCATACTCTTCCTTATTCAACGCGGTATTTCTACGGGAATTACCATTTTCGCCCCATCTATTATCCTCTCGAGCATTCTCCAGATTGATGTCACCTATACCACTTTATTCATTGGAGGTTTAGTCGTTGTCTATACCACCTATGGAGGCTCTAAAGCGGTGTCTAATACCCAAATGCTGCAGATGAGTATTATCTTTTTAGCCTTATTTGCTGCCGGCATTATGGTCATTAAGCTACTCCCTAGCCATATCGGTATGATAGACGCTTTACATATTGCTGGAAAAGCTGGAAAGACCAATGCCATTGATTTTACATTTGATTTAAATAATCAATATACCGTCTGGACGGGGCTAATTGGAGGTTTCTTCCTACAGCTATCTTATTTTGGAACCGACCAAAGTCAGGTGGGTAGATATATCTCTGGATCCTCAGTAAAAGCCAGCCGGATAGGATTATTGATGAATGGCTTGCTTAAAATCCCCATGCAGTTCTGCATTTTATTAATTGGGGTTTTTGTATTTGTATACTATCAATTTCAACCGGCTCCTTTATTCTTTAATGATGTCGAATTAAAAAAAGTAGAACAGTCTGAGTATCGTCCACAGCTAATGGATATTGAGCAGCATCAAGCGTTTATATTTGAACAGAAAAAAGAAAAAACCTTAGCTCTTTCTACAGCCATTAAGGAAGACAATACAGAAAAGATTTCGGGTATCCATACGGAGATTCAGCAATTACAATCGCAGACAGATAGCTTACGTCAGGAAGTATTGGGCTTAATTAAGCAGACCAATGCTCAGGCCGATTTAAATGATAATAATTATATCTTCTTATCTTTTGTAAAAGCCACTTTCCCAATTGGATTTATAGGTCTACTCGTTGCCGTAATCTTCTTAGCTTCCATGGGAGCAACTTCCTCCGCAATTAATTCCTTGGCGACGACATCTATGATTGATATCTATAAGCGTTTTGTCAATCCCCATGGCTCCATTTCCTCCGAATTAAGAGCCTCTCGTATACTGACCTTCTCTTGGGGTGTATTTACGGTTATTATTGCGCTGTATGCGTCTAAATTAGGGAACCTGCTAGAAGCTGTGAATATATTGGGATCTTTATTTTACGGCACGATATTAGGCATTTTTCTCGTGGCATTTTATCTTAAAAAAGTCAAAGGTACAGCCGTATTTTATGCGGCAGTATGTAGCGAACTTATTGTCTTTTTAATATTTAAGCTCGATATTGTGGCCTTCTTATGGTTGAATTTAATCGGCTGTATATTGGTTATACTATTGGCCATGACTTTGCAGCGAATAATTACTATTCGCCACAAAGTCTCTTAATATTTTTTATAGAGGTTATATAAAACCGCCTTATCGTAGATATTCAATTCCGGTTTTAAATCCGTTTTGATAAATTTTCTTTTAAATGCCACTATAGCAGCTTTTAAATTTCTAGTATCATAGCCGATAATACGCAAGGCATCTTCCGCATTAAAATTGTCCGGTGGGGTCATTAAACTATTTTCATCATACCATAAGCCGAAACCACGCTTAGCTAAGGTTTCCCAAGGGAATAATACCGAAGGGTCATTCTTACGCGTAGGCGCAATATCTGCATGCCCAATAAAATTAGCGGATGGAATATTATAGTTTGTCTTTAACGTATCCAATAGATTCATTAAAGCATTAATCTGCACTTCTGGAAAGGGTTCAGAACCATTATTATCTAATTCTATCCCCAAGGAGATCGAGTTGAGGTCCGTGATATTACCCCAGCGTCCAGATCCGGCATGCCAGCCTCTTAAATAGTCATTTAACATCTGTAATACCTCTCCTTTACGGCCGATAACATAATGGGCCGAAACTTTGGTATGCGCCAAGGTAAAGGTCCGTACAGTCTGGGCCAAACTATCTTGAGCTGTATGATGGATAATGACAAAATTAGGTTTCCGATTGTCGAAATGTATGGCTCCTACCCAGGAAAGTTCAGATCGCTTACCTGGTTTTTGGGAATCAAATAGACGTGTCTTTTCTTCAAAATCTGGATCAGCATCTTCTAAAGCCTTTAGATTGGGCGCAGGAAGTTCCTGTGTCATCTCCGAAGCGAGTTGACGAACCTGCTGTTCATATAACTTATTCGTGAGGGGCTGCTTATTTCTAGAGCCACAGCTCCCCAAGATAAGAGAAAAGAATACTGTGGTGATGACCAGCGTATTATATCTCATATGACTTATCTAGGTAATGAAAATAAAACACCCATCGCTAAGGATTCACTTAACTGTACTTTAGCCACCACATCGGAGTCATAGATCATCACCCCATTTAAGGTTACATTAACTAGACGGGAAACTTTAGCGGTAATGGTTAAATCCAAACGATGTCCAGGGTCTGTAATTTTATTATAGTTGGCAAATAAGTTGTAACGACTCTTAATATTTAAGTCTTTAGTAATATTCTTATCTAAGTTTGCCGTTAACTGAAAAGCGACATCATTTTTAAATTTCTTTCCGGTTTCAACACCAAAAGGTTTTTGATCGGCATCGATAGGTTTCTTATCGGGATATTTAATACTATATTCCTCTACCGTTAAACCCACCAAACGCTGGTCCATAATTAAGGTTTGACGAACAGTACCTGTACCGAAACGTAAGGAAAAAGAATTGTCCGGTTTATATTCCAAACCCAGGGATTCTGTAATATAAGCAGGTGCCATAAATCCCGAAATTAACATATCTTTTGCTTTTCCGTCTGAAGAATAGTTATAACCTTCATCAAACTGAGATTCAAAAGTTAAGGAAGTAAAGAGGGACCAATCTTTCGAGAATCTATACGATAACTTATTATCCCAGAAGACCCTATCTTGATTCTTCCGTGCAATCTGACCTTTATTTCTCAATTTTCCGTAACGTAAATCTATCTCCGTAACAAAGTTTATTTTATCTCGGGTATAGTCGGACTTATGATTGGCTAAAAGTCCTATGGAAATAGAAGAAACCCCTCCGGCATTCCAATTGTCGTTAAATTCGGATTGATTTAAATTAACACCAAATTTTGTCCAATGTTTCCAGTAGTCAACCTCCAAACCTAGTCGAGGTACATCTGCTCGAAAGGGTTTAATATTTAACTTCCGTTGATCTAAACGCTGCGTAATGGAGTCAGGTCTTACCCGTAACTCACGTAGATCTTCCTGAGAAAATGCAGGATTTATAGCTACCCCTAAACCTAGAAAACAAAGTATTTTTGACAAATTCATAATTCCTATTCTATCTAATCTACAATATTGAAATCAATCTTTGGCAGGGCTTGAATCCTATACTGCCTTGGATTTCTTTTATACTGTACAAATTTACTTTTTATATATTGTGAAAGTTGATAATCATCTGCCGTAAGAATAAAATCATACGATGGCCTAAATGTATGCATAAAATTTAATAAATCATTACCTGTTAGCCCTGTTGTACGATTAACCAACTCTTTAGTAAATTTATAATCAATCATATCCTCCCGATAATCTCGTTCAAGTCTTTTCGCATTTTTAACTTCTTTACTAAAAAGACTGTAAAGCCAATTGATACTGAGTCCGGCTCCATTGGGGCCTATAGAAAAAGCATCCCCTCCTTCGGCCAGACGAAAGGCCTTTTCATACTCTTCCTGTCTTTTCTTTAATATTTCTTCTGGAGATTGTTTCGCGATGATGGAAACTTCATCAATATAAATGGATTCTCGCTTTAGACGGATTAATAGGACTGCATTATCTTTTACGAGCGTAGAATCCGTAAAATAGCCCTGTGCTGTAGAGACTAAGAGATCTCCTTGCTGTGCCGAAAGCTCAAATTCTCCCCTTAGGTTATTAAAAATCAATTCCCCAGTACGGGTATTTAGAATTTGAACTTTAGCAATACGCTGCTTGGTACGTTCATCAAATACAATCCCCTGCAGACTTTGGGCATGAACCTTCAGACTGAGTAAAGAGATTAAAAAAATAGATATGTAGAGTATAGTTTTCAATAAAATAAAACTACAGCTAAAGGATGTAAAACTGAAATTTTTAAACAATTTTAACCTTTATATTTCTTTATTTAGAAATCACCAGCAACTGTCCAATGCTAATCTGGTCTCCGCTCAAGCTATTTAAGAGTTTAATCTGATCGACTGTAACCGCATACTGTCTACTTAAAGAATAAAGAGTGTCTTTTTCTTTGACCTCATGAATACGCATAGCGACGGGATTTTTAACCTGTTCGGGTTTCTCCTGAGGGGCTTCTATGGTATGGAGTACAATTTCCTTTTCTACGACAACTTCTCTTTTCCCTTTTTCTATAAAACTTTCTCCGCGATCGTACTGATATAATTCATAACGCTCAATCATATCGATTAATAGATCTGCATAGCGCGGGTTTGTCGCATATCCAGCAGCTTTTAAACCTCGAGCCCAGCCTTTGTAGTCATTTTTATTCAGTTTAAACAGGGCTTCATAACGTTTACGTAATAGAAATTCGGAATGATCTCTAAAGGATTGCTCTGCATTTGAATATACGCGAAAGCAATCATTAACAGCATCATCTGGGCGTGTTACCGAACGTCCTTTCCAGACGCCTCCACATTTAATTCCAAAATGGTTATTGGCCTCCCTTGCGAGATAAGAATTTCCTGAGCCAGATTCTAAAATCCCCTGAGCTAATTTGATACTCGCAGGTATACCATAAGTATTCATCTCTGCTATAGCAATACCTTTATATCGTTCTATATAATCTAAGCCACTATTCGAACGCCCTGCGCTGCCTTTTCCAGCAGCAGTAGAGGAGGAGTGGGAAGTTCCTGCATGAGGTCGACCATGCGAAGAACCTTGTAATACCGTAGACTTACGCGAGCTACATGAACTGGTTATCAAAAAGATAACTAAAGCGAGATAAAATAACTTATTCATTAAATTTTAAGCTTTTGACCGATAGACAATTTAGTACTACTCAAATTATTCTTGGATTTCAATTGAGATATAGAAATTCGATGTCTTTTGGCGATAGTGGAAAGGTTATCTCCCTTTTTAACGCGATAAATGGTCGCTGTAGATGACGTTTTTTTAGGTTCCGTCGATTTTACTTGTGCAACAGGAGTTTCTATTGGAGAAGGCTCTTTATCGTAAATCGTCAGATTATTACGATTGATTGTTGCGAGGACTTGAGAAGACCAACTTTTGGTAGAGGAGTAGCCTGATCGGGCTATCGTCTGGACCCAAGCCTTACTGTTGCTGCCTGGATGCTCTTCAAAAAGTGGTTGTGTTCGAGCTCTTCTCTTGAGGAAAGCGACAAAATCATTATAGGAATCTAGAACGGATCCATAACCTTTGTAAGCTGATTTAATAACCCGACTATTGTTGCTTCCTTTAATCCCGAAGTGGTTATTTAGATGTTTGGCAATCTTACTGCCTCCATTCGCACTTTCATGCATCGCTACAGCTAGAATGACAGAAGCAGGAACGCCATGCTCATTCATTAGCCTTTGCGCTAAATCCTTGTGTTTTTCTATATATTGACTCGCATTAAACTGCTGAGCTTTCGCCGTAAAAGTTGTCATAAAGACCACTAATAGAGCTGATATATAGATTTTAAAGTTTGTTAAATGCATAAAATATCATTTAGTTAACACTTACTTTTTGCGTAATACAAAAAGCCCATCACGGATCGGCAGAATTAATTTTTCTACCCGATCATCTTGCGCTAATGTTTCATTTAAAGCCAAGACTTGTTTCGTTTGGTTATCCGGATTGTCCAAAAGGACTTTTCCTTTCCATAACACATTATCAACTAATAATAGACCTCCTGATGGTACACGATCTATTAAAAGGTTGAAATAATATAAATTTCTTTTCTTATCGGCATCGATAAATACCAGATCAAAATCTCCAGCTATCGTAGGGATGACTTCCGCAGCATCGCCGATATGATAATGGATTTTATCAGAATAGGGCGAGGCATCAAAATAGCCCTGAACGCGCTCTTCTTGTTCTTCATTAATATCAATGGTATGCAATTCCCCATCTGTACTAAGCCCTTCGGCCAAGCATAAGGTCGCATAACCGGTAAAGGTACCTATCTCTAAAATGCGCGTAGGATTTACGAGTTTGCTTAACATCGCCAACACGCGTCCTTGGTAATGTCCGGAGAGCATATGAGGCATAGTCTCTTTAATATATGTCTCTCTATTCACCGTTTTTAATAGCGGCGATTCCACCTCACAAGTCGACTCCAAATAGGAATTTAACAGGTCCTCTGTATTACTCATAACCACAAAAATACTGAAGTCATTTCAATTACAAAAAAAAATAAATGCAAAACATTTAATATCAAGCCATTGTATATATACGCTAAGTTATAAACGTAACAAACGCAGCGATTTCACTCGAAATAGAACGTTCAAAGTCAGCATATATTTTATGTCATACTCCCCTAAAAACAAAAAAGTCTTGTTAGCAGCACCAACAAGACTTTTTTGTTTTTTTTATTTCTTAGCTTAAAGAAGCTGTAATTAATCGTAGAAATTCAGATCGGGTCACATCATTTTCAAATGCCCCTGTAAATGCTGAAGTTGTCGTTACAGAATTTTGCTTTTGGATACCACGCATAGCCATACACATATGCTTACATTCCATAACCACAGCTACTCCTAAGGGATTTAATGTTTCTTGAATACAATCTCTAATCTCATTCGTCAATCGTTCTTGAACTTGTAGACGACGAGCAAATACATCCACCACCCGTGGAATTTTACTTAATCCTACAATATGTCCATTCGGAATATAGGCGATATGTGCTTTTCCAAAGAAAGGTAACATATGGTGTTCACACATGGAATAGACTTCAATATCTTTAACAACCACCATTTGACTATATTCTTCAGCAAACATGGCCCCTTTTAAGATCGCTGAAGGATCGATAGAATAACCATGCGTTAAATACTGTAAGGCTTTAGCGACGCGTTCAGGAGTTTTTATTAAACCCTCACGTTCAGGATCTTCTCCTAAGGAGGATAATATATCTGAATAGTGAGATGCAATACGGCTTACTTTACCTTCATTATATTGATCGAGTTTGATGTAACCATCAAATTCCTCTTCCGTAGATGAGTTATGACTCATAAAATTCGTATTAATAGTTAGATAAATTAATCGCCGAAGTATTCGACGTAATTATTTTCAGTTTCGTGCAGACGGATAGCATGTAATTCTACCCCATGCGGTGTAAATAAAGGCGCTAGAATCTTAAATATCTCTATGGCAATTACCTCGGTAGAAGCCATCTTCCCTTGCATAAAATCCACATCAAGGTTAATATTACGATGATCTAATTTATTAATGATATGTTTGACGATAATTTCCTTCATATCTTTCAGATCGATCACAAAACCTGTAGTCGGATTGACTTCCCCTTTTACAGTAACGAACAAATCATAATTATGCCCATGCCAATTCGGATTTGAACAATTACCAAATACAGCCTCATTTTCTTCTAAAGACCAATCTTCACGATGAAGTTTATGAGCAGCATTAAAACGTTCTCGACGAGTTATATATATCATAATGTGACAAAGATAAGTCTTTCAGTGATATAATCCGTATTATTGTATCATCTAGAAGACAAAAAATGAGAATTTTAATTGTAGCTGCTACAGCCTTTGAAGTCGAACCGACCGTCCAATTTCTGCAAACGCAAAACTTAGATTCTACGGAGGTTTTAATTACAGGGGTGGGCATATGTAACAGCAGTTATGCCTTAGGGAAGAAACTCGCTTCTTCCAGCTATGATCTCCTAATTAATTTGGGTATTGCGGGTTCATTCTCTAAAACGGTACAGTTGGGAGAAACTTTCCAAGTGCAAGAAGATATCCTTTCGGAGCTGGGTGCTGAAGATGGGGAGGACTTTATTTCGATCGATACCTTAGGTTTTGGACAGTCCAGCTATAAGCAGAGTTTTTTTATATCGGAACAGGAGGGTTTCAGTACAGTTCCCAGCTGTGAAGCCATCACTGTAAATACGGTACATGGACATGAACCTCAGATTCAAAAATTACTCCAAAGACTCCCAAATATCACTTTAGAAACTATGGAAGGAGCCTCCTTTTATATGGCTGCAGCACAGGAAGGAATTCCTGCCATACAAATCCGCTCCGTCTCGAACTATGTGGAGCGAAGAAATCGTGCCACGTGGAACATTCCTTTAGCGATTAAAAATGCTAACGATTGTGTAATTAGGCTCTTAGCTGAACTGCAAGCCATCGAGGAAAAGTAGGAAATTAATACATTTTGCCATGAATTTATCACATAATGCCAATTGTATTGATTTTTTGACTTCATAAATATTCATTTTATGAATTAAAAAATGTAGATTTGCGATACTTAAAATTGATACTATTTTACAACTGATGAGAGAAATACAATTCAGAGAAGCGCTTCGTGAAGCAATGAACGAAGAAATGCGTAAAGACGAGAAAATATTTTTATTGGGTGAAGAAGTTGCTGAGTATAACGGAGCTTACAAAGTAAGTCAAGGTATGCTTGATGAATTCGGCCCAAAACGTGTTATCGATACGCCAATTGCCGAGTTAGGCTTTGCAGGTATTGCTGTTGGTGCAGCTATGAACGGTCTACATCCAATTGTAGAGTTTATGACTTTTAACTTTTCATTAGTAGCTATCGACCAAGTAATCAACGCAGCGGCTAAAATTCGTCAAATGTCAGGTGGTCAGTTCTCTATTCCTATGGTTTTTAGAGGCCCTACTGGTAATGCAGGACAATTAGCAGCTCAACACTCGCAAAACTTTGAAAACTGGTATGCCAATACTCCAGGATTAAAAGTGGTTATTCCTTCCAACCCTTATGATGCTAAAGGTTTATTAAAATCTGCGATTATCGATCCAGATCCAGTAATCTTTATGGAATCTGAGGTGATGTACGGTGATAAAGGACATGTGCCAGAAGAAGAATATTACTTACCTATTGGAAAAGCTAATGTTGTTAAAGAAGGTACTGATGTAACTATTGTTTCTTTCGGGAAAATGGTTCCTCGCGTAGCGATCCCTGCAGTAGAAGAATTAGCTAAAGAAGGTATTTCTGTAGAATTAATCGACTTACGTTCAGTAAGACCTATCGATTTCCCTGCAATTATCGAATCTGTTAAGAAAACAAATCGTTTAGTGATCGTAGAAGAGGCTTGGCCTTTAGCATCGATTTCTTCTGAAATTACATATAATGTACAACGTAATGCATTTGATTATTTAGATGCTCCAGTAGTACGTGTTACTTCAGCAGATGTGCCTTTAGCTTACGCTCCAACCTTATTAGAAGCGGCTTTACCAAGCATCGCTAAGGTGGTTAAAGCGGTTAAAGAAGTGGCTTACATCAAAAAATAAGCGATTTATAACGCATAAAAAAAGGCTTTTGGAAATTCCAAAAGCCTTTTTTTATATCCCTAGCTCAGCGCTAGGGATATAAATAATAAAGCTGCTAACTTAAGCGTTCACTTCTTCTTTATATTGATCTGCAGTTAATAAACCGTCTACATCCGCCACATTATTTAATTTAACACGGATAATCCAGCCTTCACCATATGGATCAGAGTTTACTAATTCTGGAGATGCATCAATCGCTTCATTCACAGCTAATACCGTTGCAGTAGCAGGCATAAATAAGTCAGAAACAGTTTTCACCGCTTCAATAGTACCAAATACATCATCTGCTGCCACTTCTTCATCTACGGAATTGATATCAACAAAAACGATATCTCCTAATTCACGTTGTGCGAAATCTGTAATACCGATAACAGCTTCATCACCTTCTACGCGGATCCATTCGTGATCCTTAGTGTACTTTAATTCTGCAGGAAAATTCATATTTTTTAGTTTTCTTCAAAAATAGAATTTACAAGGGATATTAGCAAGCTTATTAACAGAAGTTACACGCATATATTATCCGAGTATTATTGTATTTTAGCCTTTATGAATCGTCAACTCCAAAAATTATATCAGATCGCTCAAAAAGATAGTCGTCGCATTATAGGTTTAATGTCAGGCACCTCGTTAGATGGCTTGGATATAGCCTTATGCCGAATGACGGGCTCCGGTCCTGATACACATATTGAAGTGGAAAAATTCTGTACACAAGCATATTCAGCTGATTTTAGAGGGAAGGTCAGAGAAGTATTTGCACAGCGGCAGATCGATCAGCAGTTTTTCTCCGGACTTCATGCCTATATCGGAGCATACCATGCGCAATTAATAAATAAAACCTTAGCCGACTGGAATATCCAGCCACAGGAGATTGACTTAATAGCAAGCCATGGGCAGACGGTATATCATGCGCCAATTTCATTAACACAAAATCCCAAGCTGCCTAATAGTACACTTCAAATTGGAGATGCCGATCATATTGCCGTACATACGGGTATTATTACTTTATCCGATTTTAGGCAGAAACATATAGCTGCAGGAGGAGAGGGAGCCCCTTTAGCAGCCTATGGCGACTACCTGTTGTTTTCAGATGTTCTAGAAAATAGATTTCTGCTCAATATCGGAGGGATTTCCAATTATACCTTTATTCCTCATCAATCGAGTCAGCTTCAGGCCTATGCGACAGATATAGGTCCAGGTAATACGATGATGAATCAGTATATGAAAAAACACTTTCATCAGGAGATGGATCAGGATGCCGAACTGGCATTACAAGGAAAAGTTCATTCCGCCTTGCTCGAAGCTTTACTAGCCGAGCCTTTCTTAAAACAGGGCTTCCCCAAAACTACGGGACCTGAATTATTTAACTTAACTTATTTAGAGCGTATTCAAGCACAGACTCAAACGGAATCTCTAGCCAAAGCAGATGTTATGGCCACCCTCTGCCAGTTTGCCGCAGAGGCTATCGTTCAAGCCATTTCCCAACAGGCCCAAGGACTTCCGAACTGTGCTGTTTATATTTCCGGTGGAGGCCTACATAATCCCCTGCTTGTACAACATATTAAATCCGGATTACCGGGTTTCCATATCGATAGTTTTGCTTGCCTGGGGATTAATCCAGATGCAAAAGAAGCCGTACTATTCGCGCTTCTAGCCAATGAAGCAATCGTTGGAAATCCCGAACATGTACAATATATTGCGGATTCTCCAGCAGTATGTATGGGAAAAATAAGCTTTGCGGAATAAACCTATTCCGCTTCAATAGCTTGATGAATAAAATTTTTAAACGGCAGCATAGCTTTAAAGGAATTACAGATATGAGCCACGGCATCTGCTTGCTGAAGCGCTGAAGAAGGTAATTCCTGATCGAGCACAAAACTCTTTAGGCGCAGGTAAAAAATAGCCTTATGATCGGCAGCATATCCCGCAGGAGGACGTTTTAATTGATCTTCTAGGGAAAGTGGAATTTGCTTTTCCTGCAAGTCCTGCAGAAGCTCAAAGAAATCCTGTTCATTATAGTCAATTTCTTGCCGTATAGCGTCCAAATGGGCCTTTTCAGGTCTCCAATACCCACAAGCAATAAAACAAGCTTCCGGACT
>DAIQRP010000013.1:1714-9294 GCA_036786125.1 Sphingobacterium sp. | reverse complement strand
GATATGAATATAATACTCAGGCCCATGTAACTTTCTTCCATCGACCGAGATTCCCGCAGAAAAATAGGTTTTATAGGGCGTTTTATCTAAGGAAAATCGCGTATCTCTATATAATCTAAACATGCACTTCTTCTCCGAGATATCCGTA
Organism: Sphingobacterium sp.; assembly: GCA_036786125.1. GTDB lineage: Bacteria > Bacteroidota > Bacteroidia > Sphingobacteriales > Sphingobacteriaceae > Sphingobacterium. The sequence goes on along the minus strand of DAIQRP010000013.1, from coordinate 9,146 downwards.
TGAATATGTGGATCAAATTCGGCAAGTCCATCGATAAGTGCTCGAATAAAAGACTGCACATTAGCCAAAGCGGCTTCATATCGATTTCTATTTTCCTGAAACCACTCTCTATTATTATTCTTTTTTAAATCTCTTAGAAAAGAATAGGTACTTGCTGTTATCATACTCATCTACTAGCATAAAAAAAAGAGATTAGCAAGCTAATCTCTTTTTTTTATATTTAAATTTTTTAATTCACCAATAATAAGAACAAATATACCAAAGGTGCAGCGACTAATAAACCATCAAAACGGTCTAATAAACCCCCGTGTCCTGGTAATATCGTTCCGGAATCTTTCACATTCAGACTGCGTTTTAACATGGACTCCACCAAATCTCCGAGTGTCCCAAAACAACCAATCAGAATAGCCATACTCACCCATTGCCAGCTGGGCAGAACGCCAAAATATTTCTCTAAATTTATAGCGACAACTACGGCTAATAAAATGCCCCCAAAAAAACCTTCCCAGGTTTTCTTCGGAGAGATGCGTTCGAATAATTTATGCTTACCAAAACTTCTCCCTGCCAAATAGGCGCCTGTATCCGAAGTCCATAACATAATCATAAAACCTACAGGAACGGCATAATTAAACTGTCCAAATATAAATCCTAGAAAAAGGAAACTTAAAAAGGGTAGGATGACATAGATTAAGCCTAAAAAAGTTACCGCTATATCATTAAAAGGAAGCGTTCTTTTTCCATATAAGGCTTTAATATAAATGGCTAAAATAAATGGAATTACCAACAGAATAAACTTCGAAGGAATATAACCTAATGCTGTCAAACCGCTACTCCCCATCAATACCGCAGCTGTACTCAAGCCTAAAACTAAATCGGGCTGCTGTTGCTCAGAACGGATAATGCCATAAAACTCATAGGTACACCAAATGGATAACAATACAAAAAATCCGGTAAAAATTTCTTGATTTATCAAAAGTGCGGCCAACATAACCACAAGAAAGAAAAAACCAGTAATCGCTCTAGTTTTCATCCTTAGCCTCTTCTCCTAATTTAATTAATTCTTGAGCTTGATCGACATCGCTCTGATTCACATATAACTCTAACTTACCGAGCAGATAAGATGAATCTTGCTTATTCAAAACAACGGCATTAATCTGATGTTCTTCTAACATCTGCTTGACAATTTCTATTTCAATTGCATTGGTATACGTTGCAATTTTAACCCAATTTTTTTCCATAAGTCCTTTGTGTTGAAATTTGATAATATGTTACTACAAAAATAATAGTAAATATGAAGCTCGCAATATAAATATATGAAGATTGCCATTCAAAAGATTGCATTTCTTCATATGTCTGCCCTTGTCTGGTATAATAAAAGGCCATAATAGTCGCCGCAGCATTATTGATAAAGTGCCCAAAAATAGGAAGCCATATATTTTTAGACCAGTAGTAAAAATAACCGAAAATAGCCCCTAAAATCAATCTCGGAAAGAAACCGAAAAATTGCACGTGAATGGCTGAAAAGATAATGGCGGTGACCCAAATAGCCAAATGAGGATTCCGAAACCAATTGCCAAAAATAGGCTGTAAGTAACCTCGAAATAATAACTCCTCCCCAATGGCAGGAATTATAGCCATCACCAAAAGATTTAATAGAAGATGGCCCAAGGAGGAATCCATAAGTATTACTTTCATAATCTCCGCCATCCTTAATTCTTCAGCATACATCCAAGCCTCCAGTCCCGATAATGCTTGAGGAAGTTTCATCCCTTCATTCCAATGTCCAATAACGCTCATCAAAGGCATAAAAGAAAGTAGTATCAGGAAGATAAGCACGAATTGTCTATAGCTGACTGCTTGCTTGGAAATTTCCATAGATGCACTCGTATTATTCCGTTGCATATATAAAACCGGGAGAATAAATGTAGATACACTACTGATGGCAAGCATTAATTTACCAGCAAACGGTTTATTAACAATAAGATCATTCAAATTTGATAAACTAACCTCTGAATTGATAAAAATTAAGTAATAAATTAACAGCGCCAGAGCCTGTACCGAAATTGATATTACAAAAATACTCAATAGAAGTTTAAATAGGATTTTGACGGGATGAATTTCGTTGGTAAGTGTAGATTCCATAAAAAAATTATATATTGAAGTTTAAAGATAAGATTTTACTTTTAAAATAAAAACAACCATGAGTAGTAGAAGAGATTTCCTCAAAAAAGCAGCTCTTTTAACGAGTGCCACAGCGACTTTTCAAAGCCTTCCCTCCTCCATTCAAGCAGCCTTAGCTATAGATCCTGAGCCCGGTTCGACGGTTTATGATGCCGAACATATCGTGCTATTAATGCAGGAAAATCGTTCCTTTGACCATAGTTTTGGAACCTTAAAAGGGGTTCGTGGATTTAATGACCCTCGTGCCTTACGACTGGCTAATAATAATTTAGTCTGGTTACAATCCACTGCCGAAGGTCAGACTTATGCGCCATTTCGCATGAATATTAAAGATTCTTCTGCAAGCTGGTCTAAAGATCTGCCGCATAGCTGGGAAAATCAAATAGCTGCTCGCAATCAAGGAAAATATGACCAATGGTTAACTGCTAAACGCTCGGGAAACAAACTTTATAAAGATGTTCCGCTAACTTTAGGATATTACAATCGGGAGGATATCCCATTTTATTATGCTTTCGCAGATGCTTTTACCATATTCGATCAACATTTCTGCTCTTCACTTACCGGAACAACCTGCAATAGACACTACTTCTGGACTGGAACCTGTACTGACCCGAAGACTGGAAAAACAAATGTCCGCAACTCCGATATTTATTTTAATAAAGAAGCCGACTGGAAGACTTTTCCAGAACGTCTCCAAGAGCATAATATCTCCTGGAAAGTCTATCAGAATGAACTCAGTTATCAGAGTGAATTGTCTGGAGAAGCCAGCAGTTGGCTAAGTAATTTTACAGATAATAATCTAGAATGGTATACACAATATCAGGTTCGCTTCAGTAAAGGAGCCTATTTGTACTACAGCCAAAGGGTCACAGAATTGCCCGATGAAATTGCACAATTAAAAGCTGAAATTCAAGCCCTAAAAGCCAAAGACTCTCAAAAGCAAAAAGCCGCTCTGGCGAATAAGGAGAAGCAACTGCAACGATATACGCAAGATTTAGCAACCTATAATCCCCAAACATTTCAACAGCTTAGCCCTTTTCAGCAGGAATTACACCGTAGAGCTTTTCAAACTAATGATGGCGACCCTGATATCTATAACTTAGCATCCCATAGCTTTTTCGATGGAGATACCGAAAGACAGATTAATCTGCCTAAAGGTGATATTTTATACCAGTTTAGAAAGGATGTAGAACAGGGTACCTTGCCTACAGTATCTTGGTTAGTTGCTCCTCAAAATTTCTCCGATCATCCTTCAGCTCCCTATTATGGGGCTTGGTATGTCTCGGAAGTATTAGATATACTGACTAAAAACCCGGAAGTATGGAAAAAAACCGTATTTATACTTAACTACGATGAAAATGATGGATATTTTGATCATATCCCTCCATTTACAGCGCCTCATCCCAAGGATAGCAAAAGCGGGATCTGCTCGGAATCCCTAGATTATAGCAGCGAATATACCAGCTTAGAAGAAGAACTCAGTAAGCCCGATTTAAAGCCTGAATATGCGACAGAAGGACCTATAGGTTTAGGATATCGTGTCCCTTTAATTATTGCTTCTCCATGGACTAAGGGGGGCTGGGTCAATTCTGAAGTATGTGATATAACTTCGACCATTCAATTTATAGAGCATTTTCTAGAAAAGAAAACTGGTCAGAAAATACGTGAAGAAAATATAAGTTCATGGAGACGAGCGATTACCTCCGATTTAAGCTCTGCCTTTCGCCCAGCATCGAAAATAGAACGAAATTTCCCAAGCCCTATAGCCCGAAATGAACTCATTGAAAGCATTTATAATAGCCAATTCAAAGCTATTCCAAATCAATTTAAAGCTTTTTCAGACGCAGAAATTAACGCCATTAATACCGATACAATTCAGGTCAATTCATGGATGCCCAAACAGGAAAATGGAATTAAGGATTCCCATGCGCTGCCTTATGAAATTTATGTAGATGCCCATTTAACTGCGGATCAGCAGGTCCAAATACAGATGGAATCCGCGACGAACTTATTTGGGGAACGTACTGCCGGAGTACCATTTAATATATATCGTACAGGAGCTGATTTAAAATCCTGGTCATTTGCCGTCGCTGCGGGAGATCGAATTTCTTATCACTGGCCTTTGGCAGACTTTAGCCATGAGCACTGTGCACTAGCCTGTTATGGTCCTAATGGCTTCTATCGTTTGATTCAAGGAAAAGCTGATGATTTTAAACTGCAAGATCAACTACGTTATGAGGATGCTAGAACAGGAAATCTCGTTCTTAAATTAAAAAATACAAGTGATCAGACATACAGTATTCAAATCAAAGACCATGCTTATGGGCTTAAAGAAGTAGAAAAGAGCCTACCTGCAGGAAAGGAAATTACAGTAACGATACCCGCCTCAAAATCGTATAACTGGTATGACTTTTCAGTTTATATTCAGGGGAATAACAGTTATGAACGTCGATATGCCGGAAGGGTAGAGACGGGGCAGCATTTAAAGTCTGACCCATTTATGGGGAGAGTTTCTTCCGCAGCTATTTAACATAAAAAAGGCTAGACATGGATGTCTAGCCTTTTTTTATTAATTAACTCTAACCGGATCTGCAGGTTTTTTCACTTCTTGGTACGGATAAGTTTTCATTTCATTTAATAAAATAGAAATTGTTTTTTCTAATTGAGGATCTCTGCCTTCAATTAAATCCTTCGGAGTCTGTTCTACAAACACATCCGGAGCGACTCCTTCATTTTCGATAATATAATTTCCTTTTAAATCATATACCCCAAAATTAGGAGAGGTAATACGTCCACCATCGATTAATGGAGGGTATCCAGAAATTCCAACTAGAATTCCCATAGTCGTACGACCTACTAATTTGCCGAGACCTTTATAACGGAACATATAAGGCATCATATCACCTCCTGACCCCGCATTTTCATTGATAATCATAGCCTTAGGACCGTAGATACCATTTCCAGGTGTAGTAAAACCACGGCCATCACGAATACCCCATCCTGCAATCAGATCCCGGGACAATAGATCGATTACATAATCGGCTACCCATCCTCCTCCATTATTACGTTCATCAATTAATAATGCTTTTTTATCCATCTGCGCAAAGTAATAGCGGTTGAAATAGGTATATCCTTCCGCTCCGGTATTAGGCATATACACATAGGCAATCTGACCCTGACTTAACTTTTCTGTACGTTGGCGATTTCTCTCTACCCAATCCATACTTCTTAAGTTCATCTCATCGGAAAATGAAATGGGTTTTACAACCACATCTCTAGCTCCAACTAAACTCGGTTTAGTATTCACCGTGATGGTCGTCTGCTTTCCGACAGTATTATCAAATAGGGAATAGATATCCAGCCCTTCACGTAAGGTTACACCATTTACTGCCAAAATATACATGCCTTCTGAGATTTGTAATCCTGGCTCCGCTAAAGGAGCTTTAAAGGAAGGATTCCAATCTAAACGGGTAAAGATTTTTTTAAACTTATAAAAGCCATTTTGAAGTTCATAGTCTGCGCCTAAAACTCCTGCAGACACCGAAGGTGCTGAAGGCTCATCTCCCGGATAGATATAATTATGGCCGACCACCATTTCTCCCATCATTTCATTCAACAGATATCCTAAATCTGAGCGATGATTAACAAAAGGTAAAAACTTTTCATATTTGGTTTTGATCGCATCCCAATCTGCTCCATGCATATTCTCCACATAGAAGAAATCTTTTTGCATAGACCACACCTCATTAAATATCTGTCTCCATTCGGCAACAGGATCGACCAGTTGTTTTACTCCGGCAAGTTTTAATTTACCCGTAGTCGCTGTCGCTGGCTTTTGGCCTGCAGGAACAATTAGAATTCCTTCTCTACTCGAATAGATCATACGCTTACCATCTGCAGAAATTTTAAATCCTCTAGCGCCTTCCACTAAAGTCTTATCCTCCAATTTAGCTAAATCATAGGCTCCAATGGTACCTGAACGTTGATAGATTAGCATATTTTCTACAGAACCGTCCAGCGTATAATATCCTGGAGTTAAAGGTAGCGCAACAATGCGTTGAGATAACTCATCAAAATCTATCGTAACAGATTTTACCGATGGTTTTTCAGTCTTTGCTTTTGTTTCCTCCTTAGGTTCTTCTTTAATCAGTTCCTCATCGGATTCATTTTTAAAGATAGAAGGGGTTTTCTTATCTAAAATCAGCGCATATACTGAATAGTTCGCTTGTCTATCAGAAGCGGACATATGTAAACCTGAATTTGTCAAACCAATATTGGTACTGGCTGTGAAAAATAAATATTTACCATCTCTAGAGAAGGAAGTTCCACGGATAGAAGACATCCCATCTGTTACCTGTCTGCTGATTTTCGTATCTAAATTATAGATATACAATGCGGGAACCGCATTAGGCAAGGTTTTAATATAAGATATCCATTTGGAGTCGGGAGACCAGCTCGGTTGAAAATGATTATAGGTACGTCCCGTATGTGCTCCTAATCTATCGTTATCTACGGAAACAATTTGCTTGGTTTCTATATCAATATAATATAGATTTAGATGCGCATCATTATAAAATAACTTTTTGGAATCGGGAGACCATGTCGGTTGAAAATAATAACTTGTTGTTCCTAAATCAAAGTAAAGGGGTTTATCTTTAGCCTCCTGATCCCGTAGAACCAATTGGAACTTACCATGTGCATCGGAGATATAAGAAATCCATTTTCCATTCGGAGACCAGTCTGGAAAACGCTCATGTGAACCCGGAGCGGTGGAAATATTACGAACTTCACCCTTCTCTTTAGGCACTGTAAATATTTCTCCTCTAGATTCAATTAAAGCACGCTGTCCTGTCGGAGAGATATTTACCGAACGGATATCCGACTCCATATTTATATAATGTGGTCTTTTATACATCGCGTCGGCCTGAATACTAATGGAAATAGGCTTGGAGCTTTGGTTTTTCAACGAAAATAAATGAATGCGCCCCGCTTGTTCAAAGACCAATTCATCTCCATCTCCCTGAAGAGTACGCACATCATAATCTGTAAAATGTGTTAATTGCTCGACTTGCTTTGTTTTGATATCATATGCATAGATATTCACGATTTTATTTCTATCTGAAAGGAAATAAACCTTGGAACCCATCCATAGCGGTTTCACATCATTACAGCCTTCTCCTGGAACAATTTCAATTTGGTTAGTCTTGGTATCAAATATCCAAATTGAGGGCATCCCGCCGCCTCTATAGCG
>DAIQRP010000013.1:0-1704 GCA_036786125.1 Sphingobacterium sp. | reverse complement strand
AAAAGCTACGCGATCGCGTTCTGTAGGATCGGTATTCTTAATATATGCCCAGTATCGTTTATCGGCAGAAGGAGAGCCTTGAACGGCTTCGGGCATAGGAAGGGCCTTATCCAGGCCAAGTTGGTTTGTACTAGCCGTATATAAGCGCGGACTTAAGGCATAGGAATACTCCCTAGTGGTTGTAAAATAAACTTGATTATTGTCTAACCATCCACGTAAGACATCAGAGCCCGGGTGATAAGTGACACGTTTGGGCTCTCCGCCAGAAATAGGCATGACATATACATCTGTATTTCCATCATAATTTCCTGTAAATGCAATTTGAGTTCCATCAGGGGAGAAGGTAGGATTTAATTCTACGGCCGGATTTACGGTTAAGCGTCTGGGATTATTACCTGTTTTGTCGGCAATCCAGATATCTCCACCATAGACAAAGCTCACATGATTTTTACTGATACTTGGACTTCGAAGAAGCAATGTTTCTTGGGCAAGTACCGGAAGTGTAGATGCACCAGCTAAAAACAAGCTTAAAAATTTAAGTTTGTATATATTCATTCAATAATGGTTTATTATGTAAGCCAAAAATAACCATTATTCAAATGATAGTACCTATATATCAAATAAGTTGCAAAAAAAAAGCCTAAGGCAATAGACCTTAGGCTTTTTTTATAGAAATACAGTTACTTAATTATTAAGCACCATGTTGTTCTTCAATATCCAATAAGATACCTTCATCTACTAAAACACGTCCACAGTGTTCGCAGATAATGATTTTTTTACGTTGACGGATCTCTGCTTGTAATTGAGCAGGGATTTTATTGTGGCAACCTGAACAACTATCACGATCGATAGAAACTACAGCTAAACCATTTTTAAAAGAGTTACGTAATTTGTAGTAAACTTTAATTAAACGTTCGTCAATTACATCTTGTGCTTTTTCAGCGGCATCAGTCAAGCTGTTTTCCTCAATTTGAGTCTCAGATGTAATGGTTTCAAGTTCTTCTTTTTTACCTACTAACTCTCCTTTAGCATAATCTAAATTCTTTAAAGTCGCGTCATAGTTTTCCGTTTTATTACGAATTTCGAATTCAGCTTCCTTAATTCTCTTTTCGCACACTTGGATTTCTAAGCCTTGAATTTCAATTTCTTTCGAAATAGCGTCATACTCACGATTATTTTTAACCTCATTTAATTGACCTTCATATTTCTTGATGGCAATATGAGATTCTTTAATCATGTTTTTGCGCTTAACGATAGAATCTTCTAAATCATCAAGGTCAGTTCTGATCTTTTCAATACGAGTCTCTAAACCCGCAATTTCATCTTCAAGATCTGATACTTCAATAGGTAATTCACCTCTTACTTGGCGAATTTTATCTATTTTAGTATGTATGGTTTGTAAAAACCATAATGCTTTCAGCTTTTGTTCTACGGTTTGTTCCATCAACTGTAGTATTATTTTTTAAAATTTTCGTATTCTATTGACTTCTTGCGCTTTAAGACACAAACTCCTGTTATTAAAGACCATTAAATAAAAGATGGTCGATATCAATTCAGGAATTAAAAATTACTGTTTTAAAAACGACACTCTTTTTATCTCTATTACAGAAGGGCAAAGGTACTAAATAATCAACAAATTAGACAATTATTATATACGAATCGAATAAAAGTTTGAATTATTCAGTTTTTTTGACTAAGAATAAT
>DAIQRP010000203.1:1572-3778 GCA_036786125.1 Sphingobacterium sp. | reverse complement strand
CAATTGCTGCATCATATTAGTTATCAGTACTTTTTCCATGATTTTCGTTTTAAGTGGTGAAATACTAACTGTTATTACCCTACCTGCATCGGATCTCGACCCTCTAGCAAATATCAGTATTCATCTTATGTAGGCTCCTTTTAAAGCCTTGATATTAAAGAGTACACTAGATAGTCCACTTTTGTTCTCTAACCGGGATAATAATGTTTTTATTTCAATACCGTTGTCGGTCAAACTTTGGTGAGCGGTGTTTGTTTTAATGTGAAGTGATCATAATGATATATGCTAAGTCATGATTAAAATAGCAACCTATAATATCAATGGTATTAATGGCCGTCTACCTGTATTGCTTCGATGGTTAAAGGAGGAATCTCCTGATGTCGTTTGTCTGCAGGAATTAAAGGCTCCACAGGAGCGTTTTCCTATACAGGCTATTACCGACGCTGGTTACAAGGCAATATGGCATGGTGAAAAAAGCTGGAACGGAGTTGCTGTGCTTTCTAAATACGATATCACAGAAGTCTCACGCGTATTGCCTGGAGATGAAGACGATACCCATAGCCGATACCTAGAGGTTATTGTCAATCAGCTCGTGATCTGCTGCTTGTACCTGCCTAATGGGAATCCCTATCCGGGACCAAAGTTCGACTATAAAATGAACTGGATAAAACGGCTAACCAAGCGTACTAAGACCTTGTTAGCGATGGAGATTCCCGTCATCCTTATTGGAGATTTTAATATCATTCCGACGGAGATGGATACATATAAACCGGAAAAATACATCGATAATGCTTTGTTCAGAATTGAAGTCAGGAAGGCATTTGAGCATCTTATAGCTCAAGGATGGCTGGATACTATCCGGAAATTATTTCCGGATCAGAAGGTATATAGCTTCTGGGACTACCTGCGGCATGCTTACAGCCGCAATGCCGGTCTTCGTTTGGATCATATTTTACTTAGTCCCTTATTGGAATATAGACTTTTAGAAGGCGGAATCGACCGGCATGTAAGAAGCTGGGAGAAAACAAGCGACCACGCACCGGTCTGGATATGTTTAAAAGAAAAATAGGGTTAAAGCTATTCGTATTTCACTGAATGAGCTCATGAAAATAGGTAAACCGAAAGAAAAAGGTGGTGATTATAACGGCGCTTTAAAAAGCGATCGGGCAATAATTGGAAAAGTCAAAATAGTACATCTGCAGCTCTCAGTCATAATTTAGCGAAAGCATTGGGTCTCGTCGCTGATAATGGTTTTCCTATTTACGAAGAACCGCAAATAATGCGCTGGGGTAAACGTTTAGCGAATTTGGAGCGGAAAATAAAACCAGCAAGTGCTCCTCAAAAAAAATGAAAGTTCGCTAAAAAAATTAACCTGGCGACTTCGTATCGATGTTATATGAGATCATAAAAAGTCTTTCGCTTAGGATCAGTAATTTTGGTAGCAGAAACAGTAAAATATATACCTCTTAATTGTGAGGTATTCATGAAATTTGAAATACGTATAACAATGTTTTTTCGTTATGCATAACGTTTTGCCCTTAATAAGGGCATATGAAAACTTTTAACGGCTTTAATTTGTTCTAAAGTTATGCTTTGGCTACATTAATTGGGCTTCACTGTTTAATAGTAAAGTCGAAAAAATATTCCAATTATGAAGAAAAACAGTAATTTCAGCAGAAGATTTTTTTTAAAGACCACGGGCGCCCTCACTTTACTGGCGACCCTTCCGGCTTCTTTAAAAGCGGCCTATATACAAGTGAAGCAGTTTATTGTTCCTGCCAAGCGCACAGCTCCTTTGACATTGCAGGTTAATAAAAAGCCCTATACGCTTGATTCGGATACAAGATCCACTTTGCTGGATCTTTTGCGTGAAAACCTTGGCCTTACCGGTACAAAGAAAGGCTGTGATCACGGTCAATGTGGCGCCTGCACGGTCCATGTGGATGGTGTAAGGGTTTTAAGCTGCTTGACTCTTTCTGCCTCTACGGTCGGAAAAGACGTAACCACGATTGAAGGTATTGCCGATGGTGAGCACCTGCATCCAATGCAGGAGGCTTTTATTGCATGTGATGGTTTTCAATGTGGCTATTGTACTCCGGGGCAAATTATGTCGGCTATTGCATGTGTAAAAGAGGGACATACACAATCCATCGAGGAAATAAAGGAATTTATGAGTGGCAATCTTTGCCGCTGTGGAGCTTATAAC
>DAIQRP010000203.1:0-1562 GCA_036786125.1 Sphingobacterium sp. | reverse complement strand
AGCGCAATCATGAAACCTTTCGAATTTATAAGAGTAACCAATACCAAAACTGCACTTTCTCATAAAAAAGATCATGTGCAGTATATCGCGGGCGGAACAAATCTGGTCGATTTGATGAAAAAGAACGTGCATCTTCCGGATACTGTTGTAGACATTAATAATGCGCTTATTCGTACAATAGATACACATGACAAAAATATTCATATCGGTGCTATGGTTCGCAATACTGAAATTGCGACCGACGCGAAGGTATTAAAGGATTTTCCGTTGCTTGCAAAAGCTGTTTTGGCTGGAGCTTCTCCGCAGATCCGAAATATGGCTTCTACAGGAGGTAATATCTTGCAACGTACCCGTTGTCCATATTTCTACGATACCACTACCGACTGCAATAAGCGTGAACCGGGTACCGGATGCAGTGCATATGCTGGAGAAAATAGGATGAGCGCCATAATTGGTTATAGTAAAGATTGTGTTGCTGTACATCCATCTGATCTCTGTGTCGCATTTGTTGCATTGGATGCTGAAGTACACGTGATCACAAAAGATCAAAAAGAGACTGTTATACCTTTTCAGGAGTTTCATCGTCTTCCGGGAAATGACCCTCATCTGGACAATAATTTACCGGATCATGCTTTAATTTCATTTATTAGAATTCCAGAAAATCCATTTGCGAAACATTGTGCTTATCTTAAGATCAGAGACCGGGCTTCTTATGCCTTTGCTCTGGTTTCGGTAGCCGCTGCACTGCACTTGGACGGTGACCGTATCGTTGAAGCTCGGCTAGCCTCTGGTGGTGTAGCACATAAACCTTGGCGCTGGCTGGAAGCTGAAGAGTTCTTGATCGGTAAAAATGCCACTGCTGCTGTATTTAGCGAGGCCGCCGCCATGATTGTCGCGGATGCGCATCCCTTGGCACAAAATGGTTTTAAAGTAGGCATGCTGAAAGGTGCTGTGGAATCTGCATTGGCACAATGCCTGCTAGCTTAATCTGTAGCAGGGAATAACGTTTTTTAATAAAAAAGAATGGGTTTTTACAAAATAATGTAAAATGAAAGACTTGAATCAACAAAATATACATATACCTGCAGGACGCGTTGAAGCACGGGATAAAGTGACAGGGAAAGGCAAGTATGCCGCCGAATATGCTGTGGATCATATGTGCTATGCTGTTTTAGTGGGAAGCACGGTTCCCAGTGGCAAAATTAAAAATATTGATCTGTCCAAAGCGAAACAAGTTAAATCTGTGCTTGGTTTTGTATCCCATCTGGAAAAACCTGCAGTTCCTGGGTTTGCGACGGAGGCGTTGATTAAAGAATCGCGTTTTGGTCTTCCTGTATTTCATACAGACACCATTTATTTCAAGGGACAGCCGGTCGTACTGGTTATGGCGGAGACACTTGAGGATGCCACTTATGCGGCATCGCTGGTAGAGGTGCAGTATGAAAAGACAAAATTTAATGTTGATTTTGACTCTACCTACGCACAGATCCCACTGCAGGAAGCGGGTAAAGAACGCGGAAATCTCGAGAGCTGGCAAAATGCACCTCATGTGGTGGAGGCCG
>DAIQRP010000202.1:3508-3891 GCA_036786125.1 Sphingobacterium sp. | reverse complement strand
CCGGCATAGATTAAATCATAATCAGCCACATTAATTTTTCTCGATAAAATATCTGAAGACATATCACAAACTACAGGCACAGATACTTTTGGAAGATCAAAAAATTCTGTACCATAGATGGTATTATTTGAAGTATAATGCAAATAAGCAGCATCTGAACTTACTTCAATATTTTTAGGGATATACGAATAATTTTTGTCGCTCGAACTTGCAACAATATCTACAGCTCCGATTTTCTTCGCCTCTTTAGCCGCTTTACTAGCCCAAACGCCAGTATCTAAATAAGCAGCTTTACCTCCTTCAGGAAGTAAGTTTAAAGGCAACATGGCAAATTGTGTACTTGCACCTCCTTGTAAAAATAAAATAGAGTATCCCTGAGGCAC
>DAIQRP010000202.1:0-3498 GCA_036786125.1 Sphingobacterium sp. | reverse complement strand
ATTACGGCTTCAAAATCTTTGGAACGGTGCGAAATCTCTAATATCGATAAACCCGAATTATTAAAATCGACTACAGCTTGTGAAGCTTCTAGAAAAACTTCCTTTGGCAGAATACATGGGCCTGCTCCAAAATTGTGTTTCATGGATATATTATTTTCTGTTAGAAATTGGCTTACCTCCAATGGCGAGTCAATCGTTTGTATTATGCTTGCAAACTTACAATAAAATTTACATTTTTATAATAAACCCAGCATTTTTATTAAAAATCAATTATTACCGCGTAAATTTTAGCAAAAAAACATCAAAAGGAAGATACTTTGTTATAAAATTATTAAAACGTAAATATTAAAGCAGGAGGATTTTCCAAGCCTCTTCAATTTGATGGCTCTGCAGATAGGTTTTCGCATGGAGTTGAAGGTGGATATCACGGGAGCTATCATCACCTATAAATGCATTTAAAAGGTCCTGAATCTCTGGGATATCACGCATACCTTGGATTTCAAAATCGCTGGGCATACGTTCTTGTTGACATAATAAGGCCAAATCCTCTACAGTAAGCACCGTAGAATTACGAATAAATTTAGGGAGTTCGTTGATATGCATAAAAAAAGCTGAAAATGTATAGGACAAATTTCAGCTTTTTTTATGAATAAAGGCTTATTAACCTATATTTTTAATGATATTATCTGCAAATTCCGAAGTCTTCACCAAGGTCGCATCCTCCATCAGATTATAAAAGTCAATGGTTACCTTTTTATCTAGAATAGCTTTCTGAAGACTTTGGCTTATTAATTCCGCGGCTTCATTCCATCCGAGATATTCTAACATCATGACTCCACTTAAGATCACCGATGATGGATTCATAGAATTCGTATGAGCAAATCGAGGTGCAGTACCATGTGTTGCTTCAAATACGGCATGCCCTGTCTTATAATTGATATTTGCCCCTGGAGCTATACCTATCCCTCCAACAATGGCTGCTAAGGAATCTGAAATATAATCTCCATTTAAATTTAAGGTAGCTATCACAGAAAAGTCTCTCGGATTAAGTAAGATCTGTTGTAGGAAATTATCTGCTATCATATCTTTAACTAGAATCTTTCCTGCTGCTAAAGCTTCCTTTTGCTCTAAATTAGCCGCCTCTTCCCCCTGACTTGACTTGGTCCGCTCCCACTGTCCCCAGGTATAGGTTTTATCTGCAAACTCCGTTTCGGCAAGTTCATAGCCCCAATTTTTAAATGCACCTTCAGTAAATTTCATAATATTTCCTTTATGAACTAAGGTTACTGAACTGCGCTGATGCGTAATCGCATGTTCTATAGCAGCACGGATCAGGCGTTTGGAACCTTCCTCGGAAACTAATTTAATCCCTACAGCAGTGCTATCTGTGAAATTATAATCCACGGAAAGCTCATTGGCGAGAAAGTCTTTAAGTTGTTTGGCTTCAGCCGTCTGAGCAGCAAACTCAATTCCGGCATATATATCTTCGGTATTTTCCCTAAAGATAACCATATCTACATATTCAGGATGTTTCACTGGTGAAGGGACGCCCTGAAACCAACGGGTTGGTCGCTGACATACATATAAATCTAGGGCTTTACGTAAGGCTACATTTAAGGATCGTATACCTCCCCCAATGGGAGTGGTTAAAGGTCCTTTAATAGCAACTAAATATTTTTCTATGGTATCCAGCGTTTCCTCGGGCAGCCAAGAGCCTGTTTCTTGAAAGGCTTTCTCTCCGGCTAATACCTCTTTCCATTGGATTTGGCGCTCCCCAGAATAAGCTTTTGCCACTGCGGCATCAAAAACACGAACTGCTGCATTCCAAATATCAGGACCAATGCCATCTCCTATAATAAAAGGGATTATAGGATGATGGGGAACTTCTAATACTCCACTTGCACTAATTTTAATTTTGTTTGGCATAATTAAGATTTTTCTTTGTTAAACATGGAACCAATCTCTTTACTAATTTTTCTGAATATTGGTGCCGCTTGAACATCCTCATAATCATGAATATGTTCATTAGCCACATTGTTTGGAAAAATTAAAATTAAATTTTGTTTGTTGTAATAACGTTCTAGCTTTTTCGCTAAGCCATCCAATGCATCGCGGTATGAAACCGAGCCCTGACGTGCAGAAACAAAGGTTAATATGGCATTTTCATTCGTAAATGAAGAAAGACCTAACATATTATCCCAATCTTCATAATTGTCAAATCCTACAGGAACAGAACTGTTCATGGAAGTTAGTGTGCGGTTTAATGCTTCTTCAGAACGTTTATTACAAACGAATGTTATCGGTAATGTCAGCTCCTGAGCTAATTTGGTAATTTTTTCTAACCAAAAGGTAAAACCCAATTCATGTTGCGCTAATGGCGGTACAAAAACTGAAATTTTAGTCTGTGAGGTAAAGGGTTTCACTAATCTACAGATAAATAGATTGGTGGTCGTTTGATTTAAAATACTCTCGGTCTTCTCTCCAACAAGTTTCTCTACAAAATTAACAGCTGAAGGCCAGCCTAATAGAATACAGTTGGATTGAATATCTCTCGCCGCACGTGAAATTCCGGATGCAATATTAATATCTACTGTGGCCGAAATCTCTACTTCTGTTTCTGAACCTGAAGCATAACGTTTCATATTATCCAGGTTTTCTTTAGCCTTGGATAGATTGATTTCCGCGAGTTCATCATTCGGTACTACGGATATAATCTGTATCGGATATGGTGATTTTTTAGCCTTTATTAAAGCCGCAAAATCAATGATAGGCTCCATATTATTAATATTGGCAATAGGAATTAAAATCTGCTCATCCTGTTCTGAAACTGTAGGTACATGACTCGGGTCTTGATTTCCATCCAATACCACCTTTTTGGACGCACTTTCTGTCGCCAATGTCGAAATAATGCAGGTAACTAAAATCAGTAATATCGTTCCATTTAATACATTTTCATCAATAATACCTGACTTATAACCGACCATAATTACCGCTAATGTTGCGGCAGCATGTGCAGAACTTAAACCAAAAATCACATTTCTCTGCCCTACGGTATATTTAAAGGAAAGCTGTGTGGCTAAGGCGGCTAACCATTTTCCCAAAATAGCAACAATCGTTAATGTCGCCGCGATAATTAAAGCCTCTGGACCTTTCAAAAGAACGGTTACATCGACAATCATACCTACGGAAATTAAGAAGAATGGAATAAAAATAGCATTCCCTATAAATTCAATCCGGTTCATTAATGCGGAAGAGTGCGGAATGAGTTTATTTAATGCTAAGCCGGCTACAAAGGCCCCAATAATCGGCTCTAAGCCTGCAATTTCAGCCAAAAATGCCGCAAAAAAGACTACGGAAAGAATAAAGATATAATGCGAAGTCTTCTCCGATTCAATTTTTTCGAAAAACCAACGCGCTATACGTGGAATAATTCCGAACATAATAAATAGGAAGATAGCAAATGAGACGCCTAAGGTAACCCAAAATCCCTGATTTATG
>DAIQRP010000201.1:0-3912 GCA_036786125.1 Sphingobacterium sp. | reverse complement strand
AACTTATTAGAAGCTGGATATACCTTACTACATTTTAATAATTTAAATACCGTACAATGGCTTGTCGCCTGCTTGATACTGTATTACATGCTTGATATACCTTAGTAATTTAAATACCCTGCTCAGAGCTTATTGTTGCTTCATAAGGGCTATATAAATAGGCTTCAGTATTTAGTATTATATGCTGATTCTTTCTCTCCTCCATATACATAATAAACAGACGCTTTATCGAAATTGATTAGCAACTGAAATAACTTTGGCATAACGAAGGCTGCTAAGGTTGCTAGGGCCTGCTAAGACGCTTTATAAGCGAATTTGAATGAATTTGGACTGCTATGGCAGAAGCATATACGAGGCTTGAACTACTCTATTCCTGATTATCCGAATTGAATTCCAAAATTTATAGCTTTTATATAGCTCTGCGAATGAGGTTTCAAAGCAAAATCAACATACAAAGGGCATCAGAAGGCTTGCTAAGTATAATTGATCCTAGCTTGGACTTAGAATAGTAATTATATATGCTATGCATCATGTATAGAGCTCCTCCATATTAATGAATTGTCATTTAATTCATTACCTGATAGCAGCAACTAAAAAAACAAAGTGGATATGAAAAGAAGAACATTGAAATGATTATCTTTGCAGCATTATGGGTACATTATTGGATATAGGTCAAAAACCTTACAATCATTACGGAGCATTTTTAAAAGAAAAATATAATGGACAACGGGTCTATAAAGTTATTGTAGACGGTAATTTTACCTGTCCAAACCGTGATGGCAGTAAAGGTTACGGAGGTTGTACATATTGTAATGTAGATTCTTTTACTCCTGAATCTGCTCGCAAGATGCCAAGTATTAGAGAGCAGGTAGAGGAGGGCATAGCTAGAGCAATTAAAGGATATAGAGCCGAGAAATTTGTAATTTATTTTCAGCCTAATACCAATACCTATGCTCCTACACATTTATTAAAAATGATGTACGATGAGGCACTAGCTGTATGTCCAGAACATACAGTAGGACTATCGGTAGGAACGAGACCGGATTGTATTGATTTCGAAAAGGTAGCCTTATTAGAAAGTTATACGGATCGTTACCATGTCGATTTAGAGATGGGGATGGAATCTATATATGAAGATACCTTATCTAGAATTAACAGAGGTTGTACACATGCAGAGTTTGAGAAAGCTTTAAAATTAGTAGAAAATAGTCCACTAGATATTTGCGTACATACAATTTTTGGATTTCCTTGGGAATCTCGTGAAATGATGTTAAAATATGCTGATGAAATTAATAAGCATAAGCATATTAAGTTTGTAAAGTTGCATCATTTACATATTGTAGAAGGATCAATTATGGGAGTTCATTATAAGAGAGAACCATTCCATGTATTTTCAATTGAAGAGTATACGGATTTCTTAGCAGAATTTATTCCACTTTTAAGACCGGATATTGTTATTCAACGATTATTTGGATTGGCGGATCAAGACTTATTAATTGCTCCAAACTGGGGACTTAAAAAATCAGCAATTCAGTCTTATATCGATAAAGAATTAGAACGCCGAGAAGCCATTCAAGGATCAAAATATAAGGGTTAATTATATAATTAACCCTTATATTTTAAATTTATAAAAGAAATCTCAGCTTATGCTTCTGGATTTTCTAATATAGATTTTAAATCTGCCGGAGAATAATTTATAGATTTCAAGGTCTTATTATCTGCGGTACGGAAAACTAAAAATAAGCCATCTACTTCTTTAATATAGCTATCCACATCTTTAGTTTCTTTATAATGCTTTACAGTCGCTTCAGCCTCCTCTAATGTGCGACAAGCCTTACTCATATTCGAGCGTTGAACTTCTTCAAAAAGAGCGTTAAACTTATCTTTTAAACCAAATTCAAGAATTGCTCCAGCTAATACATATTGAATATCACATAAAGCATCCGCTACTTCAACTAAATCATTCTGCTGAATAGCTTCCTCCAATTCTTTTAATTCTTCTGCAATTAGGGAAACGCGTAATGCACAGCGTTTTGCATCAGGAATTGCCGGGCTTTCTAAAATGGGGTGTTGAAATGTTTTATGAAATTCTGCGACTGAAGTCAATGTTTTTGGATCCGTCATAATTGTAATCTTTTTTGCTAAATTAGCTAATTATCTTTGGGTATAAAATAAAAAAGCAGCCTTTAGGCTGCTTTTTTTATAAGGAGTTGATATTAAATTAAATGTTTCAATTGAATTAACTCACGCTCATCCAGATATCTCCAACGACCACGAGGAAGATCTTTTTTCGTTAAGTTAGCATACACTACACGGTCTAATTTGACAACCTCATATCCTAGAGATTCGAAAATACGTCTTACGATACGGTTTTTACCTGAGTGAATTTGGATGCCTATTTCCTTTTTAGAAGCACCTTGAACATAACTTAAATCATCTGGTTTAATTAAACCATCTTCTAATTCAATACCATATTCAATTTTATTAAAATCACCTTGAGTTAAAGCGCGATCTAGCTCAACATTATAGATTTTGCTAATCGAGTTTCTAGGGTGAGATAATTTTTCAGCTAGGTTACCATCATTTGTTAATAATAATAATCCAGTCGTATTTCTATCTAAACGGCCTACCGGGTAAATACGTTCTTTTGTAGCTTTAGAAACTAACTCCATGACTGTTTTACGCTCTTGAGGGTCATCCGTCGTGGTGATATAATCTTTAGGTTTATTTAATAAGACATAAACCATTTTCTCCCGCTTAAGACGTTCACCATTATAACGGATTTCATCTTTAGCTGGATCTACACGAGTACCTAATTCCGTAACAACTTCACCATTTACGCTTACTAATCCTTCAAAGATAAGCTCATCTGCTTTTCTTCTGGAACATACTCCTGAATTGGAGATATAACGATTTAAACGAATTAAGCCGTCATTTTCAGTGCTTTTATCTTTTGGTGTAGAGAAATCTCTTTTATTGTTAAAAGGTCTTCTGTTATCGTCTGAATCATTAAATTTCTTAAAAGAAGATTTATATGATCTTTCTCTTTTATCAAAAGAAGGGTTATCTTTTCTTTCGTAACGTTTTGGGCGAGTAGATTCATCAAACTCACCTTTTTTGTCAAAAGAATTTGAACTTTTACGGTCAAAACTTTTTGGCGCTCTGCTATCGCTAAATGTCTTACGCTCGAAGTTTCCGCTTTCATTTCTATCGAAAGAACGTTTCGGTCCTTCGTTTCTATCGAAAGAACGTTTCGGTCCTTCGTTTCTATCGAAAGAACGTTTTGGTCCTTCATTTCTATCGAAAGAACGTTTTGGTCCTTCAGACTTGTCAAAAGATCTTTTTGATGAACCAAAAGGTTTATCAAAACTTCTTTTTCCATCTGAAGAGTTTGAATTATTTTTATCGAATCTTTTCGGTCCCTTATTATCATCAAATGATCTTTTTGGTGCTCCGAAAGGCTTGTCATATTTATTTCTAGAATCAGAACCTGAATCATTAGATGATTTAGAGAATGATCTTCCTGAAGATTTGCTGTCTGTAAATTTTGAAGGTCTCTCATTACGAGATCTACCACTTTTTGATTTGAAGTTTTCTGAGTTACTTCTTGATTTTTTGGAGTTGTCCTCGCGACTGTTCCTTTTATTGCTAAATGGCATGATTTTTTTGTAAAAAATGTGAACCGCAAATGTACGGAAAAAATAGCAATTCCAAAAAAAAAGTCTTTTATTTTTAGGATACTTAAGCCTTGAAATTGAAGCGGTTCAAAAGAATGCGTTTATGATACTTTAAAGCCCGATTTTGTAACTATTTGTTTTTTAGTAAAATAGTAAGTATATTTGTCGCCTTGAATTTGGACCAAGCTATTTTTTGATCGATTTTATCGTGGATAGGGTAGCATTAAGGGAGTGA
>DAIQRP010000200.1:0-4025 GCA_036786125.1 Sphingobacterium sp. | reverse complement strand
CTTTAGCCCTGTTCACAAGTGCATCGATGCTAATGTCATGTAATTCGAATGAAAAACCTGCGAATCAGCAAACTGCAACTACAGAACAAGATCATGCGGGACATGACCATGCAGGACATGATCATACTGCACATGCTCAGCAAGCGCCTATGAATCAACAAGCAGCTCCAGCTGCATCTGTACCTGATTTCACCTTTTATATATTAAAATCTGGAATTAAAGTAACCAAAGCAGACCTTTCTAAAGAAAAAAATTCGGTTTTCCTTTTATTTGATCCTGGATGTGGACATTGTCAACAAGAGGCTACTGCTTTAGAACAAAATAAGGAACGCTTAAAAAATGTAGATTTATACTTTGTTTCCATGAATGACCCTGCATTAATTTTAGGTTTCTGGGATACTTTTATGCCTAAATTAGGTCATGAAAAAAACGTGGAAGTATTATTTGATAAAGGTCAGGAGTTTATTCAAAAATTCCATGTTCCCAATCAATTTCCGGCAAACTATGTCTATGGTCCTGATGGGAAGTTAAAAGCATACTGGGAAGGTGATAAAAATGTAAATGAAGCTATAGCTGAATTTACGAAATAAGACGATTATATATCATGTTAAATATAGCTATTAACGGTTTTGGACGTATAGGACGAAATACCTTACGCAATATATTCCTGAGAGATACAAACGAGATAAGTGTGTTGGCCATAAATGATCTGACGGATACTAAGACCTTGGCGCACTTATTTAAATATGATTCTGTCCACGGTCCTTTTCAAGGTACCGTGGATTATAATGATCATCAGCTGATTATCAATGGCTGCATTATTGAAGTATACCAGCAGAAAGACCCTAGTTTATTACCTTGGACTGCATTAGAGATTGATGTAGTGCTGGAGTCTACAGGGTATTTTACCAGTAGAGAAAAAGCTTATTTGCATCGTATTGCAGGAGCCAAACAAGTAATTATCTCTGCTCCCTCATCGGATAAGGATGTACCGACGATTGTACTCGGCATTAATGATGAAGGCTTTAACTTAGAGCAGGAAATTATTTCCAATGCCTCTTGTACGACGAATAATGTCGCTCCCTTAGTGCGTATTTTGGACGAAAACTTTGGTATTCAAGATGGATATATCACTACGGTACATAGTATGACTGGAGATCAGAATCTGCATGATGCACCCCACCGGGATTTGCGAAGAGCTCGAGCAGCTTCTTCGTCCATTATTCCTACAACTACTGGCGCAGCCAAAGCGATTACCAATGTATTCACACATTTAGAAGGTAAATTAGGTGGAGCTGGCATTCGTGTACCTGTTTTAAATGGCTCCTTAACGGATTTTACCTGTACCTTGAAAAAAGAGACTACAGTAGCTGAAATTAATGCTAAATTTAAAGAGGCTGCGGAAACGAAACTTAAAGAGGTATTGTATTATACTGAAGACCCTATAGTTTCGGTAGATATTATAAATAACCCTTATTCCTGTGTATTTGATTCGCAGCTTACCTCTATTGTGGGAGGTCTAGTCAAAGTAGTTGGATGGTATGATAATGAATTCGGATACTCCAACCGCCTGGTCGATCTGCTGCTTAAAATCTATACACATCAAAAAACATTAGTGCATTAAAGTTCACGCTCCACGCCTAATCCAAATAAGGCAAAATCATATTTAACTGGATCATTGGGATCCAATGCTTTTAAGTTTTGGGTTAATTCCAACGCTGTCCTCCAGTCTACTTTGGGCAGTGTAATTAACCCAAACTTCCGAGCGACACGTTCGACATGCACATCACAAGGACAGATTAAATCTGATGTAGAAATTCGCTTCCAAATTCCAAAATCCACTCCATTTAAATCCTGTCTCACCATCCATCTTAAATACATATTGATACGCTTGCAGGTTGACTTTTGTGCTGGGCTACTGATATGCTTCTTTGTGCGTAAGGGATAATCTGGCAGTGAAAAAAAATAGGATTTAAACTCATCCAATGCCTGACTGATCGTAAAAATTGAACTTTCCTGCTGTCCGATTAAAAAGGCATCTTCCAAGGAGTCAAA
Organism: Sphingobacterium sp.; assembly: GCA_036786125.1. Classification (GTDB taxonomy): domain Bacteria; phylum Bacteroidota; class Bacteroidia; order Sphingobacteriales; family Sphingobacteriaceae; genus Sphingobacterium. Next base: position 1,970 of record DAIQRP010000200.1, on the reverse strand, counting down.
GCGCTGGTAATGAAATTTAAAAAATTCCACAAAATACAATAAGTCAGTATCATTGAAGGTGCGGTGTTTAAAGCCCAACAGATTTTTTAAATCCTCCTCCTGATGATGTAATATAAAGTCGTAGGGTGCATTATCCATACGGCTAATGAGCTCCCTGCATTTATTAATTATCGTCTTCCGCTGCCCCCAGGCTAAAATCGCGGCAAAAAAACCCATAATCTCAATATCCTGTTTTAAGGTGAATTGATGGGGTATAGAAATGGGGTCTGCCGCAATAAATGCAGGTTGATTATATTGCTGCACCTTGGCATCTAAAAATTCTTTAATATTTAAATCACTCATAGTTTTAAAGAAAAAAGCGGCACTTGCCGCTTCCTATTAATTTAATGCTTCTTTTAAGTCTTCAATTAAATCCTCGACATCTTCAATACCAACCGAAATACGTAATAAATTGTCTACAACACCCACCCGCTCTCTGGCTTCCTTAGGAATAGAACCATGCGTCATTGTGGCAGGATGATTTATAAGAGACTCCACCCCTCCTAAAGATTCCGCTAGCGTAAACACCTTAAAATTGGAGGCTATTCGAAAAGTTTCTGTTAAGTCAGCGTCTTTTAAAACAATGGAAATCATGCCTCCAAAATCTTTCATTTGTGCTTTGGCAATTTCATGGCCGGGATGTTCTTCAAAACCTGGCCAGTAGATATGCTCGACTTTAGGATGTGTTTTAAGAAAACTTGCGATAACAGCGGCATTTTCACAATGCGCTTTCATACGCAAATGTAAGGTTTTAATACCTCTTAAAGCTAAAAAGGAATCCTGTGGCCCTGGAGTTCCTCCACAAGCATTATAGAAAAAGAATAACTTTTCAAACCAGTTTTTATCCTTCATCACTAAGGCACCCATCACTAAGTCAGAATGTCCAGCAATATATTTGGTAACCGAGTGCATCACGATATCAGCGCCTAAATCCAAGGGGTTTTGCAGATAAGGGGAAGCAAAGGTATTGTCCACAACATATAAAATATTTCTTTCTTTAGCAATCTGCCCCACAGCTTGAATATCAGCTATTTTTAAGGTAGGATTCGTCGGCGTCTCTATCCAGATTAATTTTGTCTTCTCCGAAATAGCTTCCCGAATAGCGGTTAGATCGGAGGTATTCACAAATTTAAATTTTATACCATATGTCTCATAGACTTTGGTAAATATGCGATATGACCCTCCGTATAAATCATCTCCGGTCAGCACCTCATCTCCAGGTTGCAACAGGCGTAAAACACAATCTGTAGCCGCCATGCCTGAAGAAAAAGCCAGACCATACTGACCATTTTCTAGCGCAGCTAAGCAGTCCTCTAAGGCTTTCCGCGTTGGATTTGTTCCTCGGGAATATTCATAGCCCTTATGCGCTCCTGGAGCAGCTTGCTGATAAGTAGAAGTTTGATATATAGGCGTCATAACAGCGCCAGTGGTCGGATCGGCATGCTGTCCGGCATGGATCGCTTTAGTAGCAAATTTGTATCCCATAAGAAATAAATTGATATAGGTAAATCTACTAAAAATCTATAGGACTTTGGTAGACAAAATTATAATTTAACAGCCTTCTAATACGATCAGCTAAGACTACTTTGGCGGGCAATTCTTTCGGATTAAAAGCCTTTGGGTAGGCATAATTATATTTTTGAGCGGAAGCTAAAATAACTTCCTTTTTGCTTGGGTGTGCTGGACATACCAGGTTATAAATTCCTTTCGGTAAATCACTGGAAAATGTCTCTTTTATTAATTGCGCTACATCTTCTACATGAATAAAATTAGCTGGCTGATCTCCAGTTTCACAAATTCGATGTTCAAAATACTTCGCAAATATGCGGTTTAAACCAAATAAACCGCCTAGTCGAAAGATATATATTTCGGGATATGCTTCGCTCATCATCTGCTCCGCAAGATATAATTTAGGGTCTAGCTGTTGTTCG
>DAIQRP010000199.1:0-4027 GCA_036786125.1 Sphingobacterium sp. | reverse complement strand
TTCTAATTCCTAACCGAAAAGGAGCTAAAAAGTATATGGACTTACCTTGTAATCCATTTAAATGGAAAGGATTCGATTGCCTAAAAACTGCCGTCTCAAAGAATGCAAAAATCAATCTATATAAATGTATTTTACATATATGTTTATAGCTAATAATATCTTAAATTCGCATAAATAATCTACTATTGATCAGCTTAAAATATTAAAATATGGTACCTATCCCCGATTTATTACTCTTTATTGTTACGGTATTTATTCTTATTATGAGTCCTGGACCTAATATGATCTATTTAATTTCGAGATCATTAGTTCAGGGAAAAAAGGCTGGATTTCTATCTATTGCTGGGGTTGCATCGGGATTTTTATTTCATATTGTACTTGTTTCCTTTGGACTGACAGCCATCCTAATGACTATTCCTTATGCCTATATGACCTTAAAAGTATTGGGCGTTACTTATTTACTTTACTTATCCATACAAGCATTTAAACCTAATGCAAAAGGGTTATTTGATGTAGATCAGCAGGTTTCCAAAGATTCACCGAGAAAATTATTTACCGTTGGATTTTTAACCAATGCTTTAAATCCTAAAGTGGCTGTTTTTTACGTATCTCTTTTCCCTCAATTTATAAAACCAGAGGCAGGTTCCGTGTTAATCCAAAATTTAGAACTTGGATTAATTCAAATTGTTATGACATTCTCCGTACATACGATTATCGTCCTATCTGTATCTAAAATAGCCGTATTTTTCTCTAATAACCCTACCTGGTTAAAATACCAACGTTGGTTTATGGGTAGTGTATTATGTACTATGGCGATAAAAATGGCTTTTACCAAAGCTAAATAGAAATTATGCCTCTATACCTACGCCATTAGCACAATAGGCCTTATGTGGTGCCTTGATCAGTCCATAAATACGGACAACTTTTGCAAGGTATGCTCCATTTTATACGAATGCCAATGGATAGCATCAGTATAGCAGGCCTACGGCTATTACATCAGAATACCTTGCTTTGCCTGAATTGGTCTTAATGTATGATCTTCTTCCAAGATATTTAATAGATCTATTTCTATAGTTCTACAAATGGACAACATAGGGACATCATGTTGCAATCCTTCAAAAGGATTTTCAGAGTAGTCGCCAATTATTTCCATAACGACATATATCCAACCTATAATAACTCCTGCAGGTATAGCCAGCCAAATCCATTCAGAACCTAACTTATGAAATTCCCCCAGTAAGGCAAATGGCAGTAGAAATATAAAAATACAGACGAAAATAAAGCTAAAGCTTCCATATTGTCTAGGTAATGGAAACTTCTTTATTCTCTCCAATTTACCTTGATTGGCATAGAAATCAGAAATGATATGTTGCAGCTCCACCTGTTGAAACCAGCTTAATGTATTGTCCTCAAATAGTTTTTGCAAAAATTGAGTCTGTTTATGAAGGATATAAACCGATGAATTGCTAAATGCATTCAAGGAATCTAAACCTTGATGATACTTTTGGAGATCAACGGCAGCCACTTCTTCCGCAAAGGCTCCTTCTCCATATTTTAATCTACGATTTCGGCTAAAGGAACCAAAAGTCCCCCAGCCACTGACATGCTCCCAAGAAGTAGCCTGCAATAGCTGAGTCCTGAGCGTATAGGTCCAGGCAATATTTCTATATATTAATAATTTGGCTGCTTCCTGATCCTTTTGCCCTATTATGGATTGAACTAATGAAGCCCACATCCTACTGCTATTGGTAATTGCTCCCCATACCTGCCGTGCCTCCCAAAGTCTACCGTAGGCCTGATTATTCTTAAAACCTACATAAAATGCAACAGCTGTACCAATCACCGATATGGGTAGCCAAGGCATCGTTAGCCATTTCCAGTGTGTAAAATAATAGGTTCCTGAAATCAGAATCATCCAAGCGGTCAACCAGAGTATATGGTGACCGGAGAATTTAAGTATGCCCGTTAAATTTAAATTTTTCCGAGTAATCATAGCGTAAAAATATTAAACTCGATTTAAAAAAATCTTTCTTTCCTAATAGATGGGTGTTAGCAAAGTCTGTGTTTTTTTATAGTTTACGATATTCTGAACACATAATTCTGCCATTTTTTTTCTTGTTTCAAATGTTGCCGATCCGATATGAGGTAAAATACAAATATTCGGTAGACTCAAAAGTGGATCATCTTGGGGAAGAGGCTCAGGAACGGTAACATCTAATCCTGCGGCAAAAATTCTATTTTCCCGTAACACCTCATATAAATCCTCCTGATTCACAATCCCACCACGGGCTGTATTAACCAAAATCGCTGAAGATTTCATCCGATCAAAGACCTTTTTATCAAACAGCCCGGCCGTAGAGTCATTTAAAGAGGCATGGATAGAAATGACATCGGACTCTTGAATAAGCTCGTCAAAGGAAACATATCTAGCGCCGACTTCCTGCTCAAGCTCCGGACGTGGGCTCCGATTATGATAGATGATTTCCATACCATATGCAGCCTTACATTTCTTTGCCATCTCGATACCAATTCGTCCAAGTCCAAATATTCCTAAAGTTTTATGATATAACTCTATCCCGAAGTCGCGTTGTGGATCGACCTCGTTCCAGCTTCCCTCCAAAATCTTTTGATAATTTGAAAAAGCTTTTCTAGAGGCCGAAAGCATCAATAAAAAAGCAATATCTGAGGTCGATTTGCTGAGTACATCAGGTGTATTCGAAATCAAAACCTGAAATTCTTTGGCCTCGGCAATATGAACTTGATCAAAACCTACCGAAAATAAAGCAATCACTTGAATACGCGGACATTTCAAAAAGAAATTCCGGTCAAATTCTAGGCGATGCCCCACATTAATTAAGGCATCATAATCCTGAGCATAAGAAATCAACTCCTCAGTGGATAAGTCCGCAGGAGCAACTGTATAATCTATTTGATTTTGATCCAAAATCGCTAATGCCGATGGATCAAATGTATGTGTTATTAATACCTTCATATCTTTTATTTTATAAATAAACTAATTTCCATCCGGAATTGTTTCCATATCATCTTGATTTCTAGGATTGACATGGTTTTTTCCATCTTCAGACGCCTGCGGAGATACAGCCGTTAATTTTAGCTTTTCATAGGTCTGATCGACCATAAATGAAATGGCCTCTTTAATTAAGCGCTCCCCTTTTTCCGTCTTCAGGTCTATCCCACAGAATACAGATCCATTCACTTGGGGATATATATTGAGGTAATAGCTGCCAGCCACCATCAAGGCCATAATCGCTCTAAACTGCTCAGCAGATGAACCAAAATAAGGGTCTGAAATTTGGGAAAATAGTTGTTCTCCACTCATCTCTTGTTTGTCCGTAAGATTCCTCAGTGCTTTTCGCTCAACCGACAAACGCCATAGAAGAACCTTCTGAAGCTCCTTATGTTTAGATACAAAATCATATTGAGAGAGCAACATAAATTCACTTAAAGCCTTTCCACCGTCATCGCTATATTCCGGGATATGCTCTTTTTGAACATTACTCCAAAAATCCTGAGATTGAATATAAGCATCTATTAAGCCATCCAAGCCACCGAAATAGGTATAAATCATCTTCTTGTCTACGCCAGCAACCAAAGCTATTTCATTCACTTTTAAACTAGCGTAGCCTTTATTTTTAAGAATCTTTCCTACGGCATTTAAAAATTTCTTTTTACTGCGCTCTTTATTACGCACGGTGCCGCCACTTACTTTTCTTTCCATATCATCTACCTTATCCTATTTTTCATAAGCGCTCAATTTGGACCCCTATATACCTGGTATCCCTGGTATTCCTGGATAGCTTGTATTCCTGAGCTCAACTAAGCGCTTATGAAATTAAATAAAAAATAAGACACTTTTTGGTGTCTTATTTTTTTATATTAGCAACAAATTTTACAAGCAGCTATTAGCCTATACTTTTCAGGACAAATGTACCGAGAATATAGAGATAGATAACACCTAGAGACATATGATCCACCTAAAAAAAATAAAAATTAAGCTTTCCTTACT
>DAIQRP010000198.1:0-4041 GCA_036786125.1 Sphingobacterium sp. | reverse complement strand
ATAGAGCTCTTTCTAGATGGAGAAGCTATTTCTACGGTGGTGTTTGAAGAATTGGATTTTGCAAGCACCAGAGCTATCCACTCCTATATCGATTATCCGTACCAAATGCGCTCTAAGGCTAAAGTGCAGAAAAGTTTTAAAGATCCTGGAAATCCCATTCCGATTTTTAAACATCTCAAAAATAGAGGTATTATCGAACTGCAGGATAATGAAGTTCATGAGTTGAAATATGTCGTAAAAGATGTTAAAGGCAATTGTTCAGAATTAAACTTTCAGGTGCAAAATAGAGCCGATTATCAACCGGCTTACCAGCGCGTAGAACCCAGTCAATACTTTGCATACAACCAAGAGAATAGCTTTAATACTGAACGCGTTAAATTACAACTCGCTAAAGGAGTACTTTATGATAACTTAAACTTTATCTATAAAGAAACTGCTAAACCGGCCAATGGCTATTCGCCCGTACAGCATATCCATAATAACCTGACCCCGGTATTTGATGCTTATCAACTCAGCATTAAAGCAGATGCCTCCCTTCCGGAAAGTTTATATAGCAAAGCGCTGCTGGTATCCACACAAGGAGGTGCTCAAGGAGGAACCTATGAAAATGGATGGGTTAAGGCTTCCATGCGTATTTTTGGATCTTTCTATATTGCTGTAGATACCATAGCTCCAAAAATTACAGCACGAAATTTTAGTTCTGGAAAGCATGTTGCCTCACAATCTAGCATAGATTTTACGATTTCTGATAACCTCTCGGGAATACAATCCTTCCATGGATATATTGATGGCAAATGGGTGCTATTTGAATATGATTCAAAAAATCGCCATATCTGGCATACCTTTGATGGACTCGAAAAAGGTGCCCATGAATTACGTATTGAAGTAATCGATTGGAAAAACAATAAGGCAGTATATACAGCTAATTTTACGAGATAATATGTATCTTGTATTGCACTAAATTTAAAAACAGATGGCAAGTTTAGAAGTCGGCTCAAAAGCCCCAGAATTTAACGCTAAAAATCAACAAGGAGAAGCTGTTTCTCTATCAGATTTTAAAGGAAAAAAGGTGATTTTATATTTCTATCCGAAAGATAATACACCTGGATGTACTACCGAAGCCTGCAACTTTAGAGATAATTATCAGGCTTTAAAGAAGGATGGATTTGAAGTTATCGGCGTTTCTGTGGATGGTGAAGCCTCTCATCAGAAATTTATTGCGAAGCATGAACTTCCTTTTCAGTTACTCGCAGATGAAGACCATAGTATAGTCGAAGCCTATGGCGTATGGGTAGAAAAAAACATGTATGGAAAGAAATATATGGGCACGGCTAGAACTACTTTTGTGCTCGATGAAGAAGGGACTATTCTTCACATCGTTAAAAAAGTAGACAACAAAAATGCAACACAACAAATTCGAGATTTAATCGCTTAAAATTATTTATATTTGCCCCTTATGAGCAAACAAACGGACGACTTATTCAAAAGTGTAGTATCACATGCTAAAGAATACGGTTTTGTATTCCAATCTAGCGAAATATATGACGGCTTATCTGCTGTCTACGATTACGGTCAATTGGGTTCTGAGTTGAAAAACAACTTAAAAACTTATTGGTGGAAATCTATGGTTCAATTGAATGAAAATATTGTAGGTATTGATTCTGCAATTTTTATGCACCCCACTACTTGGAAAGCTTCAGGTCACGTAGACGGTTTTAATGACCCGATGATTGACAATAAAGATTCTAAGAAACGTTACCGTGCCGATCAGTTAATCGAAGATAAAATCACTCGTTATGAGAAAGATGGCAAAAATGATAAAGCCGCAGCTTTACAAGCGGATTTAGATGCAGCCTTAAATAATGATGATTTAGCAGGCTTAAAAACTATCATTGAAGAGCATAATATTGTCTGCCCGATTTCAGGAACTAAAAACTGGACTGAAGTACGTCAGTTCAATTTAATGTTTGCCACCCAAATGGGGGCAATGGCAGATGGTGCTGAACAAGTTTATTTACGTCCAGAAACAGCTCAAGGTATTTTTGTGAATTTCCTAAACGTTCAAAAAACAGGACGTATGAAAATTCCTTTTGGGATTGCTCAGATTGGTAAAGCTTTCCGTAATGAGGTTATCGCTCGCCAATTTATTATGCGTATGCGTGAATTCGAACAGATGGAATTACAATTCTTCGTTCGTCCAGGTACAGAAATGGAATGGTATAATAAATGGAAAGAAACACGTTTAAAATGGCACTTAGCCTTAGGTTTTAATGCCGATAATTACCGTTACCACGATCATGCAAAATTAGCTCATTATGCTAATGCGGCAGTAGATATTGAATTTAACTTCCCATTCGGATTTAAAGAAGTTGAAGGTATACACTCGCGTACAGATTTTGACTTAAAACAACACCAAGAGTTCTCCGGTAAGAAAATGCAGTATTTTGATACAGAAATTAATCAAAATTATGTGCCTTATGTCGTAGAAACTTCAATTGGATTAGACCGTCTGTTCTTAACCTTATTATGTAATGCCTTAGTACATGAAGATTTAAGCACAGAAGAACGTGCTGACGCTCGTGTAGTCTTGAAATTCCCTCCAGCTTTAGCTCCAGTGAAAGCTGCCATCCTACCGTTAACGAAGAAAGATGGTCTTCCAGAAAAAGCACGTGAGATTATGGCGAAATTAAAATTAGATTATAATGTTCAATACGATGAGAAAGATTCTATCGGCAAACGTTACCGCCGCCAGGATGCTATCGGAACACCAATCTGTATTACGGTAGATCATCAGACTTTAGAAGATAATATGGTGACTATCCGTCACCGCGATTCTATGGAACAAGAACGTATTCACGTAGCGGACCTAGAAAAAATTGTTGCTGATTTAGTCGGTTGGAATACTTTATTAAAACAATTGGTATAAGCTAATTTCAAAAATTAGACCTATGCATATTTAAGTATCATATACTATTCAGATAAAAAAAAGGTTGAAGGAATACTTCAACCTTTTTTTATAATCGAAATTCCAGCGTTTAACTCTATCTTTGTACTTACTTTAGATATAGACATTTATTACTTTAGATATAGACATTTAATTTCAGATCAGCTCACGATGGAATCACAGCCCAATAATCCGTTACACGGAAAGACCTTAGAAAAAATTCTGACAGAATTACACGATTATTACGGATGGAAGGAAATGGCCCGAATTATTCGAATCAATAGTTTTAGTAATAATCCCAGTATTCGTTCAAGCCTCGCTTTTTTAAGAAAAACAGAATGGGCGAGAAAAAAAGTCGAAGAATTATATGTAGACACATTTTATAACGGATAGTAAAGCTTTAGGCATTTACTATCCTTGTCTTTATAAATCCTTCAATGTCTTTTCTATATCAGCCATAAATGCTTCGCGAAATGGCTCCGTCCCCTCCGCATTAATGGTCGCTCGGTTTTTAGCATTAATCCAAATATACCGTGGTAAATCTTGTACCTGATACATCTGTAATAAAAGATTTTTATCCGTTACATTTAAGATATAATTATTCTGTTTTAATCCGAGCTTAGGAGATTTCTCCGCCCAGTTTTCATGCACTTTATCCCAGGAGATATAGACCAGTTGAACTCCCTTTTTTTTAAGTTGACTCTCATATTTTAACAAAAAGGGAATATCATCTGTCGCCGACCTTATTTTAGAAGACCAAAAGGCAATAATAATCATTTTGTCTGCCTTATAATCAGCAAATTTCAGACTATCCCCTTCAATATTTCGGGGCGTAATCTCCGGAAAAAAATCCGCCTCTATAGGCTCCGTTGCTACCGCAGCTAGGCGTATGGTATCGGCCTGCTGTTTTAAGTTTGGCTGCGTAGAATTCTCGGGAGACTGACATGCAGTTATTATTAGGATGCTTAAAAAACTGAAACAAATGAATCTCATAGTTTAGAATGATAGTTTATGAAACTAAGATACTAAAATTGTGTATGATACTCTTGATCCCAGTCCTCATTTTTAAAGAAGGAAAAACCCCCTTCTACCTCATC
>DAIQRP010000197.1:3308-4065 GCA_036786125.1 Sphingobacterium sp. | reverse complement strand
GCGAATGGGCTTGATGTGGAATACCGATCAGGAGTATATGGGTGAATTAAAATATTTGATAAAACGTAGAATGGCTATCCGCGCACATTACGATAGTGATATGGGAGCTGGACTCGGCTTATCCTTACGATATTAAGCAAAGTCTTTAGAAAGTTGTACCTTTGAAAGAAGCGAAAAACAGAATAAATAATATGATAAAAGCAGTATTTTTTGATATTGATGGCACTTTAATAAGTTTCAATACCCACCAGATTCCTAGTTCTACAGAAATGGCCATCCAGGAATTAAAAGCCAAAGGTATTAAAGTATTTATCTCTACGGGACGTTCCATAAATAGTATACATCATATTAAGTATTTAGGATTCGATGGATTTATTACCTTTAACGGTGGCTATTGTGTTACCCAAGAAGGAGACGTTATTTTTAGAAAGGCTATTGACAGCGCAGATATAGATGCCTTATTAAAATACCATCACGAGGTCTCTCCTATTGGTTTTTCTTTTATGTCTGAGCATCAAATTAGTATTAATCAGGTATCCCCGGAAATTCAATCGATGTATAGTCAGCTGAATTTAGAGGTCCCTGTCTTAATCGATTATGACAGCTTCGATAGCTCTTCTGTCTTGCAGACTAATCTATTTATAGACCCGGTACAAGAGGTTGAATTAATGCCTAAAATAATGCCTAACTCGATCGCTACGCGTTGGTCTCCCTTATTTGCCGATGTCAATCCAATGGGACAGAGTAAAAAGGTAGG
>DAIQRP010000197.1:0-3298 GCA_036786125.1 Sphingobacterium sp. | reverse complement strand
ATCTTCTTAAATCATTTCGGGATAGATATCAGTGAAACCATGGCTTTTGGAGATGGAGGAAATGATATCACCATGTTACAGCACTGCCAGATCGGCGTCGCTATGGGAAATGCGAATCCAGAAGTTAAAGAAATTGCGGATTATACCACAAGCACTGTGGATGAGGATGGCATCTATCTAGCCTTGAAACACTTTAAGGTGATCTAAATACAGGCTGACTTTAAAAATATTAGAATTACTATTGATTATCAGCTGATGACTTTTTGGAAAATGGTACGCTAAGCGCGCTTTAGCCAGATCCATCCATTCATTTGCCGATTGATCTTCTACATAGTGATTCACCCGATTGGAAATCGAAAAATTCAGTCCTGAGGCAGGATTGGATTTTATTTGAATGCGAATGGGATATTTTGCAATAGAATTCAAGCCATGGATACAGGCATTCTGTATAAATGGCTTGAATACTAATGCAGGAATTACAACATCTCCTTGTATATCCGTCTTTATGGAATAATATAACGGATCTTCCGTTCGACAGTCCTGTTCCAATAATAAATAATCGCTCAGATATTGAAGTTCCTCTTCTAAGCGAACCTCCGACTCCCAATTCAAGCCTGCAGTATAACGTAGATTCGCCTGTAAGCGATTTAAAATATCCTCGGACTTTTCGGAGCTATTCGAGAGACCTTTCAGCAGTAGGGATTCATCGTATTTGGAATGCTCAAAAGATAACTGCGCGGCAAGGCGCTGGTCAAGAGGACTATGGTCCCGCTCTTTCTTCGCAAATAAATCTCTAAAACTTAAGCCCATCTTAGAACCCTGAAACCCCTCCTGACACCACTAATTTCATGGCATCTGTTGCAGACATATTTAATTTTTTAACCTTATCCTTATGAACGACAACCACTTGTCCTGCAAAAGAGTAAGAGTATGGAAAATAAACTATTACATCTTCCTCTAAGCCCAATTTAGATAAATCATGCTGCGTTAAAAAACCAATTTTCTTTAAGCCCATTTCATTGACTTCAACGAGTACCGGTTCATTAAATTTCTTGGAATCTCCGACAAAGGCTGCAGTAAAGTCTTTAATAGAAGAGTATAAGGTATTAAATAAGGGAATTCTATTAATCTGATGTGTCACCCAGTTTCGAATAGGATCGGACACCAAGTTGGTAAATATTACCCCCGCCAGCAATAGGACGATGATAACCGATAAGATGCCTAGTCCAGGAATATACATCGGGCGCCCAGACTCATCTTCAAAAATAAAAGTCGCTAAATTTAAAGCAGAATCTATGGATGCTACAATCCAGACGATTAGAAAAATAGCGCCAGCAAGAGGTACGACAACCAGAGTACCACGGATAAGATAGTTAATAAAAACTCGGAATAACTTCGATAACATGTGCTTAATTTAGATAGGTCAAAACTACTCAAATTTTACCAATTGAGTCCCCTATATTCAGATTATTCATAAAAATAAACGCGCTTTACACGTTGAGATATATTGACCAATAATTCATATGGAATAGTGCCTATAGAATCTGCTGCAGCGATTAAATCCGGGAATACAATAACTTCATCTTCCTCCTGCACGGGAATATCAGTAACATCAATCATACACATATCCATGCATATATTACCTACAGTAGGTGCTAGATGACCATTGACCATCATCTTTCCTACTCCATTCCCAAATTGACGGCTATAACCATCGGCATAACCTATTTTTAAGGTTGCAATTTTACTTTCTTTATCTAGTTTACCCATCCGTCCATAGCCCACAGTTTCGGTCGATGGAAGCGTTTTTATCTGCGTGACATTCGTTTTTAAGACTGAAGTTTCCTGCAGGAGCAAATCCTCCCGATCCAATTCTATACCACAAAGCCCTATGCCTAAGCGTACCATATCAAAATATGCTGAAGGCCAGTTGGCAATCCCTGAAGTGGCGGCAATATGACGGATAAAAGGGTATGCTAATGCTTCTTTAAGTCCTGTCGTAAAGCTGTCAAAAATATGAATTTGCTGCTCCGTAAACGCTTTATGTGCTAATGCTGAGGCAGCGGCTAAATGTGAAAAGCAGGATTTCACCTGCAACGTTTGATGTGCTTTCAGATATGCCGACAGCTCCTGAAGCTCGGACGGTAAAAAGCCCAATCTGTGCATCCCTGTATCGACCTTGATATGTATGGGATAATCCTGGATTCCTTTGGCTTGCAGAAATTCACAGAAGGCCCGAAGGATACGGAAACTATAAATTTCAGGCTCTAGCTGGTAGGCCAATAAACTCTCAAATGCATTCTCGTCGGGGCTCATCACCATAATAGGCAGTTTTATTCCTCCCTGACGTAATTCTACACCTTCATCGACAAAAGCTACGGCCAGATAATCTATTTTATTGAACTGCAAGATATTAGCAATTTCATAACTTCCGGACCCATATGAAAATGCTTTGACCATAGCCATCATCTTGACATCCTGAGGAAGTAAGGACTTGTATTTGTTGAGATTATATTCTATAGCATTGAGATTAATCTCTAATACGGTATCGTGTGACTTTGCTGTTAGAATTTTAGAAATCTCCTCAAATTGAAAATTTCGCGCTCCCTTTAATAAAATGGTTTCATTATTAAACGCTAAATCAGCATAGCCCTGGATAAAAGCCTCTGTACTTGGAAATGAATAGACCTGTGTCTGAAAGAGGCTGCTGATTTGAACTAACTCTTTTCCAATAAGGATCAATCGATAGAGTTTATTGCCATTTATTAGGCTGGTTAACTTATCCGTATATTTGGAATCTTTAAGATCAAGACTTGGAATGTCGGAAAGAATTAAAGTCTTTCTCTCATGCTGATTTTGTTGATTTAAAAAGTCTAATGCAATCTGTAAGGCTGCTAAGTCATTGGAGTAAGAGTCGTCTATAATAGAACAATTCCTTAAACCTTTCTTAAGCTGTAAGCGCATTTCTACAGCTTGCAATTTTAACATACGCTCCTGAATAATTTCAATATCGTAATTTAATTGCAGCATGGTCGCTATGCAGCTAATGGAATTCTCCACTGCCGCTAAGTCGACAAAAGGAATTTCTACTTCAAAATCCTGACCTTGAAAACTTAGTCCTACAGCTGTAAATCCCGCAGCTTTCTTTTCTTCATACCGAACGTATAAGGAGTCCGAAGCCTGTTGGCCCCAAGAGAAGCTGTTAATACCTAGAGGTAATTCCGTGGAGGAAATATATTTGTGCGGATAGATTAAGATATCTGCCTGCTGAAATAAGCGCATCTTCTCCGCAATCTTT
>DAIQRP010000196.1:0-4090 GCA_036786125.1 Sphingobacterium sp. | reverse complement strand
CAATGATACTTAATAATTTTTTCGGCTTTAGTCGGTGTTCAAAATCATCCGCATTCCATAATTGAAAACTGATCACTGTTTCTGAGCGAATAACTCCTCCGCAATCGATAAATTTCTTTACAATGGATCCGACTTCAGTCACATGGAAATGTTCCGGCACAAAGCTTCCATTCTCCAATTGAAATTCTACATTTTCTAAGGTAGGTAACAGGGTTTTAATTTCTGATAGTTTCATATTTAAACATCTATATATTGCAATATTACAATCATTAGGGGTAAAAAAAATGCTTAACAGCATTTTTGATTTCTACGTATAGGTTCATCAAAGAAATCTGCAATCTTTTCTTTGATTTGATTCCACATTTCATCGTGGATACAATAACAGATAGAGGTTCCTTCAATGGTACCTTGGATAATACCTATCTGCTTAAGTTCTTTTAAATGCTGAGATATGGTTGCTTGCGCAAGGCCCAGTTCTTCTACTAAATCATTACAAATACAAGCGGGCTGCTGAATAATATATTGAATAATAGCAATTCGAGCCGGATGCCCCAGAACTTTAAATAGTAAAGCGAGCTCATTTTGTTCTTTGTTAAAGATATCTGACTTTGTGATTCCCATAATACATATATTTATCGCAATATTACGATTATAAAATTACATATGCAATAGTTTATTAGCATATCAGTTGGACTACTTTTTATTTACGACAATAGAACGTCCAAAAGGCATTCCAATAATATCTTTTGAATCTTTATTCCAAAGTAGCGTTTTTCCTTGTACTATCGAACTGCAGTATATATTCCCTCCGTCTCGTACTATATAGAAATCTAGCGTATCGCGCGATTGATCCTCAAAGCTAAAAATATATTGAGCGATTCCACTTTCATCTTTCATAGGAAAAAATTGTAAAATCTGCTCCCCATTCGGATCCTCTATACTAGCAAAACCTCGTGGATAATCTAAATATGGATTATTTACTTCTTTTTCTATACCATTTTGTACTGAAAAAACCTTCATCTTCTCAATTTTATTCTTATCTAAATAGTTTGCTCCTTCTTTTTTAAAGCGTATAAAGGTCGAAACATCTACAACCGCACAGCATGCATCTTCAGATGGATCCTTTTCACAGGATGAACAGATAATAGTCGAAACGAGTAGTAAGCTTAATAGTAGTCTCATAATCAAGGGTCTGTATAACTAAAATAGGGTCTAGTTTATAATCTCAGATTAAAGATAAGGAAATATTACTATTGCGCATGATAAATCAGCATTTTTAGGATTTGCTTATCCTCTTAGACTGAGCAAAACGATCGGCGTAAATCTAGAAAAATCAAATTAATATAAACATTATCCAAGTTCAATCGTTTAATAATTAAGCGGTTTACTAAAAGACCTCGTTACACATATACCATTAAAAAAACAAAATTTATTTCTGCCTATGATTCAGTAGTCTACTTCAAATAATTTCATACAAATCTTTAATTTTTAAAATAAACTATTATGAAAAAATTAGAAGGCAAAAAAATAGCCATTCTTTTAGAAGATGGATTCGAAGAAATCGAGTTAACAAGTCCTCAGCAAGCATTGGAAGATGCAGGAGCTATAACAGAAATTATATCCCCGAAGAAGGATAAAGTCCGGGCTAAACAAGGAGATGATTGGACGGGAGATTATCAAGTAGATAAAGAGTTGTCAGCAGCAAATGAATCCGATTATGATGGCTTACTATTGCCAGGAGGAGTTATAAATCCAGACAAACTACGTACTAACGATAGCGCAATAGCGTTTATAAAAGCTTTTTTCCATGCTAAAAAACCCGTTGCAGCCATCTGCCATGGTCCTCAACTATTGATTAATGCTCAGGTAATAAAAGGTAAAAAAGTGACCTCTGTGCTAGCGATTAAAGAAGATTTAATTAATGCGGGTGCACAGTGGGAAGATACTGAAGTTGTAACCGACCAGGGATTAGTGACCAGTAGAACGCCAGATGATCTACCTGCATTTAATAAAAAGATCATTGAAGAGTACGCAGAAGGAAGACATGAACATATTATTTAATTAAAATCATTCAGATGCCATATATCAAAAGTAACTATAAAGACGAAGAGTTAAATATCTATTATGAGGACTTGGGTGAAGGGGATGCGGTATTATTAATCCATGGATGGCCATTGAGCGGGAAATCCTGGGAAAAGCAAGTCAATTATCTATTAGATGCTGGATTTCGAGTGATTACCTACGATAGACGTGGTTTTGGTAAGTCTGAAATATCCGCCTTTAGTTATGAATATGATGCCTTAGCTGCTGATCTACATGCCTTAATTTCATCCTTACCTATTGATGAACTTAGCTTAGTAGGTTTTTCTATGGGCGGAGGCGAAGTTATAAGATATTTGACCAATTACCTCAATAATGCGGTCAAAAAGATTGCATTAATTTCATCTA
The DNA here is from genome assembly GCA_036786125.1 of Sphingobacterium sp. Lineage (GTDB taxonomy): Bacteria > Bacteroidota > Bacteroidia > Sphingobacteriales > Sphingobacteriaceae > Sphingobacterium. The sequence goes on along the minus strand of DAIQRP010000196.1, from coordinate 1,642 downwards.
TTATTCCTTTGGTCAAACAAAAGGATGATAACCCACAGGGGGTTCCAGAAAAAGACTTAGAAGACATTGCGGAGGCCTTAAAAACGGATAGAATAAATTTCCTTCCGAAATTTCATCAAGGATTTTATAATTATTCGGAATCAGATCCATCAGTTTCAAAATTGCAGCTGAAATACGATTTTAGTATATCTTCCCAAGCTTCATCCCAAGCCACCTATTGGGCGGCAAAAGCATGGATGGATACTGACTTTAGAGAAGAAGCTAAAAAAATTGATATCCCTACCCTCATTATACATGGAGACGCGGATCAGACTGTACCGATTGAAACTGCGGGCCAACAAGCGGCAGAACTTATCAAGAATGCGACATTCCATATTTATAAACAAGCATCGCATGGTTTAAATATTACCCATGCAGAACAATTAAATAAAGATCTTGATGCTTTTTTAAAATCCTAAATTAGGATTTATAAGTGGAGCTAATATGCTATGCTAAAGATGCCTAAACTATTGAAGGCATCTTTAGCATTGTAATTAGAATGCTATGAAAAGTATAAATTTTATATGAAATTGATTATATTTATATCATGAATCAAGCCATTCAATAACCTATAATTAAAACCGCATGAATGATATTAATGACCTATGGAAAATTGAAACTACTGAACTTTTAAAAGATAAAATCAGACATTATTCGGACCAGGAGAAAGAAAATATTCAATCTGAGTTTTTATTTAAAAGTATTCAATTAGTAGATACTAACAGTGTAGGTATTGAATTTACTCAAGACGTAAAGCCTAGAATTGAATATATAATCCATTTGTTACCCGAGAAGAAGGATATTAGCCAAAAAATAAAATATAGAAATCATAGTTTTTTAAAAAATATCAATCATTTTAAAAACCACCTGAAAGCCAAATATAAAGTGGAAGATGAAAAATCTATTCAATCGAGTGCTTATGCCCTAAGTTTGTGCTTAGGAGTTGCTCTAGGTCCCCTATTTGGATTGATGGTTGGAAAGTATGCTCTGGGTATTTGTCTTGGAATTCCTATTGGATTGACATTTATGCCGATGATTAAAAAGTATTTATTGTCCAATGCTGAGAAAAATGGAATTTTACTTTAAGTAAGCACTGAAGCTTATGGAATATACGCCAAGAACTAACCTTAGCCAATATATCGTGCGATATTTATTAGGTCTTTTTTTGCTTACTGCAGGAATTGGGCACCTTACATTTTTAAGAACGGATTTTCAAGCTCAGGTACCTCATTGGCTGCCTTTTTCCAAAGATTTTGTGGTTATCCTTTCCGGTGTGGTAGAAATTGCCCTTGCTACCCTCCTTATTTTTTGGAGTTCACAGGCCCGCCATATCGGTATGATATTAGCCCTTTTTTTTGTGCTTGTCTTTCCAGGTAATATTGCTCAGTATATCAACCATGCCGACGCCTTTGGATTAAATACCGACTCATTACGTTTAATACGGTTATTTTTTCAACCTGTGCTTATCTTTTTAGCACTCTGGTCTACTGGAGCACTACAGCGAACCAAGGGTAGTTTATCATAAAAAAATCCTAAACATAATTGCTTAGGATTTTTTTATTTTTTTATCTTGCTTATGCCGGTTCCCTTAATGTGAGAATCC
>DAIQRP010000195.1:0-4093 GCA_036786125.1 Sphingobacterium sp. | reverse complement strand
CAAATTGATGGAAGGCTATATGATATGACTTAATATAATTGCCTTTCGAAATACGTCAGGCATTTTTTTTATAAAAAGATATTCAAATGGAAGTGCGTAACTTATTAAAAACAGAAGTTGCTATTAGTTTTGTGAAAGACACGTTAACTCAACAATTAAAGAATAATTTAAATTTAATACCCATCTCCTCACCTTTGGTTGTATTAGATGGTACTGGTATTAATGATGATCTCAATGGAATTGAAAGACCTGTTGCATTCCCTATTAAAGCCTTAAATGAACAGAAAGCCGTAGTAGTACATTCATTAGCGAAATGGAAAAGAGTGCGTCTTAAAGAACTAGCGATGCAAGTTGGAGAAGGTATTCTGACCGATATGAAAGCCCTACGGCCCGATGAAGATTATACGCCTATTCATTCCATTTATGTGGATCAGTGGGATTGGGAGAAAAGAATAGATCCGAGTCAGCGGACTTTAGCTTTTCTTAAAGAAACCGTCCTACATATCTATGAAGCCTTAAAATTCACCGAGCAGCAGGTAGAACGTCAATATCCAGATATTAAAGCGGTCCTTCCCGAGGAAATCAAGATAATTTCCTCCGAGGAGTTATTGCAGTTATATCCTAATTTCAGTCCTAAACAACGGGAAAATGCGATTGCTAAAGCCTATGGAGCTGTATTTCTATATGGCATAGGCGGAATATTAAGCCATGGGGAGGCACATGATGGTCGTGCGGCAGATTATGACGACTGGAGCACAGCAAATGATGCGGGATATGAGGGCTTAAATGGAGATATTTTAGTTTGGAATCCGATTTTAGAATCGGCCTTTGAACTCTCCTCGATGGGTATACGTGTCGATAAAGCGGCCTTATTAAAACAACTCGAAATTCGGAACTCCCTAGAGCGCACGAAATTATCTTTCCATTCTTTATTATTAAACGATGAGTTACCGGAATGTATCGGAGGAGGAATTGGGCAATCCCGTGTCTGTATGTTTATGCTTAAAAAATCTCATATCGGAGAAGTTCAAGTCAGTATTTGGGACGATCAAGAACGTCAACAATTAGCTGATAAAGGAGTATATCTACTGTAAATCAATCTTTAAAATAGACAAAGCCCATAGATTCCTATGGGCTTTTTTTATATTCAATCCCTATAGCGAAATTTTCGTACTTTTGCGCTATGCAAGTAGAATCCATATTAAAAAGGTTAAATATCTCGACCTTAAACGAGATGCAGCAGGAAGTCTTATCTCGCTATCAGACAGAAAAAGACTTTGTACTGCTTTCGCCAACTGGAACAGGTAAAACATTAGCCTTCTCCCTACTTATTCTGCAAAGATTACAACCGAATTATACCGGCGTGCAATGCATTGTAGTCGTTCCTACACGCGAGCTAGCCCTACAAATTGAGCAGGTCCTTAAAAAAGTAGCCCAAGGCCTGAAAATCACCTGCTGTTATGGCGGGCATTCCACGAAAATTGAACGCAATACCCTAGTAGAGCCTCCAGCGATTTTAATTGGAACTCCAGGCCGCATATCGCATCATATTGAAGCTGGCAATTTCGATGCTTCACGTGTACATAGTCTGGTTATGGATGAGTTTGATAAGTCCTTAGAACTCGGATTTCAAGATCAGATTCAATTTATTATAGCACATTTACATGGATTAAATCACCGCATTTTAACTTCGGCAACCAATATGGAAGACATTCCAGCTTTCACCGGAGTCAAGGAGCCTGTTTATGTTAATTATTTAAATCATAGCCAAGCTGCACCGAAATTAACCTACAGAAAGGTGACGAGTGCAGCTCAAAACAAGTTAAAGTCTTTATTAAACTTACTTTGCAAACTTGCTGGACAAAAGGTTATTATATTCTGTAATCACAGAGATGCTGTAGATCATATATCCGAGTTATTAGAAGATAGAGAATTAATACACGATGTCTTTCATGGCGGCTTAGAGCAGATGGATAGAGAATTAGCCTTATTGAAATTCAGAAATAAATCCAATCAGATATTAATTACAACAGACTTAGCGGCTCGAGGATTAGATATTCCTGAAGTCGATGCTATTATTCATTATCAGCTACCTCCTCGCGAAGATGCCTTTATTCATAGAAATGGAAGGACCGCACGTATGGAAGCTACAGGAACTGTTTATATTTTATTAAAGCCGGAAGATACGTTCAGTTATCTAGCAGAAGATTTGGAAGAGGAAGATTTAAGTCAGACTTATCCATTACCTGAAAATACGGCTTATGCCACACTGTATTTTAATGCTGGGAAAAAAGATAAGGTCAATAAAATAGATATTGTAGGCTTCCTACTTAATTTAGAAGCTGTAGAAAAGCAAGATGTCGGAATTATTGAAGTTAAGGATCATGAGGCTTATGCGGCCGTTCATCGGGCTGTCGTTCCACATATTCTAAAGCGCTCTAATATCGATAAGATAAAAGGACGTAAAATAAAAATTCAACGTACCTAAAGCAGATAGAAAAAGCCTAACTATGGGTTAGGCTTTTTCATTAAATCTTCTAATATTTCTAGGGGGACCATAGAGCTGATATCCCCACGATGGCGCCATACATCCCGTACGATTGTGGAGGAGATATGTCCATAGCCAGAATCACTAATTAAAAAATAGGTTTCAATTTCTGGAGCCATTTTTTTATTATTTTGAGCCAGGGAATTTTCAAAATCAAAATCCTGAGTATTTCGGATGCCTCTTAAAATATACTTCGCTCCTACGGAACGACAATACTCTACAGTAAGCCCAGAGAAGCTCTCTACGACCACCTGATCTGCATATGACCCAAATACCTTTTGAATAAGTTCTATGCGCTCCTCATTGCTTAAAAAGCCTTTCTTGGCAGCTGATACACCAATCGCTATATAAATTTTATCAAATAGGCCTAATCCTCTTTTAATAATCTCCACATGGGCTTTGGTAATCGGATCGAAAGATCCTGGAAATACCGCTATTTTCATAATTAATCCTGCGCTAATGAATAAAAACTAAATGATGAATAACCGTATTTACGAACTTCCAGAAAATAAGGATTTTCTTCCATACGACGCGTAGAAGGATGTTCTACGACTAATAGTCCTTCGGGTTTTAATAATCCTTGCTCTATAATTAAGGCCGCTAACTGCGGTAATTTAGGGATATCGTAGGGCGGATCGGCAAAAATAAAATCGTAAGATCCTTTGGAAGAGCTGATATATTTAAACACATCCGCTTTTCGCGCTTGAATCTGCTCGATTTTTAGCTTTTTCGCCGTCTCCTGAATATACTGCACACATTTAAAATGCAGATCGATGGAATCTATATGCTGAACTCCTCTGGAAGCCAGCTCAAAGCTGATATTTCCCGTTCCGGCAAATAAATCTAAGCAGCTTAAACCATCGAAATCCAATCTATTCTGTAAAATATTAAATAAGGCTTCTTTGGCAATATCAGTTGTAGGGCGTACGGGCAAGTTATTCGGTGGTGATAGTCTTAAGCCACCTAAAGTTCCTCCTATTATTCGCATATTAAAGCATCAAATGTAGTGTGAAATTGATTGAGTTCTATTCCTGTAGCATCTTCAGGAAGTTGCACCGCAGTAGATAAATGTACCTGTTCAATTTGATTTGCAAATTGAGATAAGCGTTGCAAATGTGCTTCTGATGCGCGAAGTCCAGAGCGTATAATTTTATCTACTTTCTGATTGATATTAAATTGCTGGTATATATTCAGTATATAATAACTTAAATCCTCTATACTATTTATTTCAAAGGAATTATACAATTGAATCTGCCCATTAATAAACAAATAAAAGTCAACCTGCTGACTGGTATAATGTACTCCGAGTACGGAGCCATGAATAGGAATTCTAGATTGCACCTGCTCCAATACCATACGAAATTCTGGAATTAGCTGACAGTCTGGAAAGATGGATTTCCAACGGTTAAATAATAACAAATCATATTGATAGACCACGGTCACGCCTAAGGAAGGAATCTCTTGATAGTATACATGAGAGGGGTTATCATCCGAAAGATATGAGCCATAGATGGGTAATTTCTCGAGCTCAAATAATTCACTAGG
>DAIQRP010000194.1:0-4209 GCA_036786125.1 Sphingobacterium sp. | reverse complement strand
ACAAAACTTAGAGAATATATTATCCAATAAGTCATCAGTACTTACCTGACCGGTAATTTCACCCAAGTGATGCAAAGCTTGTCTAATATCCAATGCTAAGAAATCCGATGTTACAGGATTATCAATTCCATATAGTACACGTTCTAGGGAAGACTGTGTATGTTGCAATGCTTCGACATGTCTAATATTGGTAACCATCACATCATCGGCATTCAAATTTTTTAAATTCACTTGCTCAATTAGTAAATCCTTAAGCTCTTCTACACCGTCTTGAGATTTCGCAGAAATAAAAGAAGCATTAAATCCTGAAAATGCAGCCATATCTTCAGAAGTTAATAGATCGGCCTTATTTACGATAACGATATATGGTATATCTAAGGCTTTAATTTCCTCGAGTTGGCTAAGCACATCTGCTGGAGTATCTTGAGTGGGATCTACTAGGTATACAATCAGACGGGCCAATTTCATCTTCTCACGCGTACGCTCGACCCCAATAGCTTCCACCACATCTTCCGTAGCACGGATCCCTGCAGTATCGATAAAACGGAAGGTTACCCCATGGATATTAATTTCATCTTCAATTGTATCACGAGTAGTACCGGCAATATCTGAAACTATGGCGCGCTCCTCATTTAAAAGCGCATTTAATAGCGTGGACTTACCGACATTAGGCTTTCCAGCAATCACCACGGGAACCCCATTTTTCATAACATTTCCTTGCTCAAAAGAGCGGACCAATTTATTAATGACCTCATAGATCTTTAAGATTAAAGACTTCAGCTGATCACGGTTCGCAAATTCAACATCTTCCTCCGAAAAATCTAGCTCCAGCTCGATTAAAGAAGCAAAGGTAATCAGGTCTTCACGTAGTTTTTTTAGCTGATTTGAAAATCCACCACGCATCTGTTGCATAGCCACCTGATGGGAGGCTGCAGAGTTTGAAGCAATTAAATCCGCTACCGCTTCCGCCTGAGAAAGGTCTAAACCTCCATTAAGAAAGGCTCTTAACGTAAATTCTCCGGGGTTTGCAGCACGTGCTCCTTTTTTGATTAAAAGGTTGATAACACGTTCAATAATATATTTAGAGTTGTGCGTAGAGATCTCTACCACATGTTCTTTAGTATAGGAATTAGGGCCGATAAATAACGATACTAAAACCTCATCCAAAATTTCCGCGCCATCTCGGATGGTTCCGAAATGAATGGTATGGGAAGGCTGAGTACTAAGATCCTTACCCGGAAAAACGGCATTGGTTATTGTGATCGCTTCTGCTCCTGAAAGTCGGATAACAGCGATTGCGCCATTGCCATTAGCCGTAGCTAAAGCAACGATGGTATCTTGCTGCGTAATTGAATGTTCTGACATAGTGCAAAGATAATACAAAAGTCGCTTCAGTTCCCATTTTCGCAATATTTAAAAAATAATATTAAAAAAATCACAAAATTTTTGCAATCTTTTTAGAGAAGGACTATATTTGCTTGCATTATTAATAAAAACATGATTATTGCATTAGCACATACATTCCATTTTCATCATCGCCATTGTGGCGATATGTAATTGGTATGTTTCTACGTGAAGCAATTTTTCCCCCTTGTTTTATTTCTTATATTAATAATTTACAGCTAACATTATAAAGCTTTGAAAAATCTTAAAATTGCTATCCAAAAATCGGGTAGATTAAACGAAAAATCAGTACAACTTTTAAAGAACTGTGGTCTAAACTTTGAAAACTATAAAAGTTCCCTAATAACAACTGTCGCTAATTTTCCTTTGGAAATTCTTTTCCTTCGGGATGATGATATCCCAGGATATGTCGCTCAGGGGATCGCGGATTTAGGTATTGTCGGTGAAAATGTTATCGATGAAACCCAGGCAGATGTAGACTATGTGCAACGCTTAGGTTTTGGAAAATGCAACTTAAAACTTGCCGTGCCTAAAGATAGCGATATTCAAGACCTAAAAGACCTGAATGGTAAAGCTATTGCAACCTCCTACCCGGTAATCTTACAGCAGTTTCTAGATGAGTATAAGATACAGGCAGAAATTCGTGAAATCTCCGGTTCCGTGGAAATCTCTCCCGGATTAGGTCTTGCCGATGCAATTTGTGATATTGTTTCTACAGGTGGTACTTTAAAAAGTAATGGCTTAAAACCATTTGCTGATGTACGGAGCTCCGAAGCGATCCTTGTAGGCCGTAAAGATTTAAATGGCAATCCTATTCTCACCGAATTACTGCAACGCATACAATCCGTCCTATTAGCCAAAGAGGTGAAATATGTGGTATTAAACGTGGAAAAAGCTAATCTACCCAAAATTACGGAGCTATTACATGGTGTTAAAAGCCCAACTGTCGTACCTTTGGCAGAAGAAGGATGGGTTGCGGTACATACCGTCATCTCTGAAGAGGACTTCTGGGAAAAAATCAATCGCTTAAAAGCTGCCGGTGCGCAAGGAATTGTGGTGATGCCTGTAGAAAAGGTTATTATGTAAGCTCCGCGATTTTATTATATATTTTATGCTTAAATCTTATTTATACGAGCAACTATCGGCTGAAGAAATTCAGTCTTTAGTGGCTAGAAATACCGACCCCAATAATGCGATCCAAGAGATTGTCGATGGCATTATTTCAGAAGTGCGTGAGTCCGGAGATCAGGCATTACGCCACTATGCACAGAAATTTGATCAGGTCAATCTGGAAAAATTATATCTCGATGCGGACGATATTGACGCGCTTGCCTATAGCATCGGACGTGATCAACAGCGAGCTTTGGAAATTGCATTTCAAAATATCCATAAATTTCACGCTGTACAACTGCGTCGTGAACGTTCCGTAGAAACGATGCCTGGAGTAAAATGCTGGCGTGAAGTCCGCCCTATTGAAAAAGTAGGTTTATATATCCCCGGAGGATCTGCAGTACTTCCAAGTACCCTGTTGATGCTGGGCGTTCCAGCACGTATTGCCGGCTGTAAGGAAATTGTGGTTTGTAGCCCTCCGCAGAGTAATGGAATGATTAATGGCTATATTGCCTTCTGTTTAAAGTTGCTAAAGATTAACCGTATCTATTTGGTTGGTGGTGCTCAGGCAGTTGCCGCAATGGCCTTTGGTACGGAATCTATTCCTCAGGTAGATAAGATTTTTGGTCCCGGAAACCAATTTGTCACTAAAGCGAAAAGCACGATTCAGTCACTGACTAATGTCAGTATTGATATGCCTGCAGGACCTTCGGAGGTGTTAGTTATCGCCGATGAATCTGCAAATCCAGCTTATGTGGCCGCCGACTTACTCGCCCAAGCAGAACATGGCGCAGATAGTCAAGCCGTTTTGGTGGCGACTTCAGCAGATATTGTCCTGGCGGTAAATAGTCATCTGGCCGAGCAACTCCCAAAACTTCCTAGACAAGAGCTTGCCGCAAAGGCCATTGCCAATTCCTATGCTATTGTAACTCAAGATTTAATGGAAGCCCTGAAATTCTCGAATGCTTATGCGCCTGAACATTTAATTTTAGAGACCGATGAGTGGGAAAAATATACCCGCTATATTGTGAATGCAGGATCTGTATTTTTAGGACACCTAACCCCTGAATCTGCTGGAGATTATGCTTCAGGCACAAACCATACCCTACCTACTTCGGGCTATGCACGCTCCTATTCAGGCGTTTCGGTAGATTCTTTTGTAAAGAAAATCACATTCCAACATATCAATGAGCAAGGCCTTATGCATATCGGCTCTACTGTAGAAATTTTAGCTGAACTAGAAGGTTTACAAGCTCATAAAGAAGCAGTAAGCATTAGAAAATAAATAATAGAAACTATATTTATTCTTATTTAGCCATTTGCTTCAAAAATAAAAAGCCTCAAAATCAGATTTTGAGGCTTTTTCATATCAACTGAAATGGTGTCTGTCTGAGCTGATTTTAGCTGTACTTGACAATATGCATAACAAATTTTGCGCTATAACTGCTATTATCTACAGCTGTTTACATATCCACTAAGCACTATATTTCTGTCGATTTTTAATCTTTAACCTTCACACGCATTACAGCTATTGCCGCAAAAATCAATAATATACCGGCCATTAATAAAGCAAAAATTGCCTGCCCTTGAAAGATATATTTGACCATATATCCGCCTATAAACCCATTGACAATCTGTGGGAAAGTGATGAAGAAATTAAAAATCCCCATATAAACCCCCATTTTTTGTGCCGGT
>DAIQRP010000193.1:0-4230 GCA_036786125.1 Sphingobacterium sp. | reverse complement strand
TCCATTCTTTGGTAGCAATCACTTCATCGATAAGAGTGGGAACTTGCGCTGCAGTTAATTCCTCAATCTCTAAAATTTCACATAGCGCATCCAAAGCATGTTTTTGCTTATCTTGCTTATAATCGGCTGAACATTGATGATAAAAAGCATGCACTTCATCCCAAGACTGAATATCATAATCTTTTATCGCAGTGGTGAGTGTATGTACATCTCTACTACGCATTAATTGCCCTCCAATATTTTGATATGCTTCTCGGGCAGAGGCTTGATGTGTTGTATAATCAGTTTGCAGATAGGCTAAAGCCCCATAATAACGAATCATCCTTTTAAAAACCGCATAAGCTTCCGGAACTTTCTTAAGCTCCACTTTACGTTTCGAGTTTTCTACAGATTTCCCATAAAATGTTTTATTTTTTAATTCCGAGCTTCTATTTTCCAAAAGATCTTTACCTAAAAGCAAGAGTTTGGACGTATCCGTTTCTTCGGGAAAATAGTTTCTTGCCACGGCAATTTGAAGGATTGATAACGCTTCAAACATCTCATTAACCGTATCTGGAGCGAGCATATCGGTTTCTAAATATTGATTTTTTAAGACTCTTTTATCTCTACTTTGATATTTATTCGCATTTCTAACTAAGGCATACATATTATACATAAACCAGTATCCCGGAATCAAGATAAGTTTATCCTCATACGTATCATTAGCAACTAAAGTAAAAGGTATACGAATATCTAATTCAGCTAAAAAGTCTCCTTTTACAATTAAGGTATAAGAAGCAAATCTCGAATTATGCTTTAAGCTGACACATAAACCCGGCCAGAAGCCCCGACCTGCGAGCATCTCTCCATCTGCGGCTCTGGAATTATGATTTGAACCTACAGTAGCTCCTGCAGCCATATTGGACTGCCCCATCACAGTTGCTGCACAGAGAAAGGAGTTATTATGATGCTGTTCATGAGCCGGAAATAATAAAGAGTTTAATACTTCACAACAAGATATGGTGGAATTGTCTCCTAAAAATGAATTAATCAGCCGAGCTCCATATTTCAATTGAGAAAATGAAGATAAGATAAATCGTACCGCCTTAACGCCATAAAATATACGACATCCATATCCTATAATACCATTGACGAGTTCACATCCCTCTCCTATTTGCGTATAGGCAGTAGAGCTGGATTGTATGGTTAAATTTTTTAGCTTATGAGCTCCTTTAATATAGGCATCCTCGCCTATTTTAACATCTTTAATTAGCAGGCAATTCTTGATAACACAACGATTGCCAATTTCCGAATAGTAACCTCGAAGTTGATCAAATTTAGAAACAGTCATCTCCTTAAATCGGTTTTGTAGCACTGTATCCTCTCTAAATCTGGACCAGATAAAAGCATCCGCAGCTTGCATGCCTTCAAAAGGTAAAACCGCACGCCCTCCATTTTCATTACAAAGCTCCAATGCGATACGAGCAGTTTCCTCTTCGCCCTCACGAATAATACCATTCCCAAATTTCGCTCGAGAAGAGGTTTCCATTTCGGAGATATTATGCAGAATAACCTCATCCCCAATAATAAAATGGGCCATAAACTTCACCTGATGTATGGCCACAAAAGAGCCGATCTCGGAGCTTACTATGGTACTGTGGTATATTCCGGTAGCAAGTCGTATATTTCGATATTCGGCATAGGAAGCTTCCATATCTGCAATACGAACCCATCCGTAGAATTTATTACCTTGAATTTGATTAGGGATAAATGCATCCGTAACTTCTATATTAGACCAATCATCGGCTTGATTGCCTAAGGCAATGAGCTCTTGAATCTCTTCATTCGTTAAAGGACGGAAGTTACATTTAGAGTGAACTTGCTTTCTACGTAGTGTAAATTCATCAGTACCCTCAGAAAGAAATTGGGAATCGACAAAGTCGAATCCCAATCTCTGTAAAGGTCTTCTTTTAATTTCAGACATATATAATTATTCTACAGTAACCGATTTGGCTAGATTTCGTGGTTTGTCCACATCTACGCCACGTTCAATGCCTATATAATAAGATAATAATTGCAGCGGTATCGTTGCTAAAATAGGTGATACCATTTCATCTGCCTGAGGAACTTCAATATAATCTTGGGCAATATCTTTAATCATATCATCCCCTTCAGTAATTAAGGCGATTACTTGACCTTTTCTAGCTCTAATTTCCTGAATATTACTACGAACTTTTTCATGGTATTGATCTTTTGTAGCAATAATAACGACAGGTAGATTTTCATCAACTAAAGCGATAGGCCCATGTTTCATCTCCGCTGCAGGATATCCTTCGGCATGGATATATGAAATTTCTTTCAGTTTCAATGCTCCTTCTAAGGCAATTGGAAAGTTATATCCTCTTCCTAAGAATAGGAAATCTGATGCATCTTTATACTTTTTAGCTATTTCTTTAATGCGCTCATGTTGCTGCTGTAAAATCTGATGTACCTTATCTGGAATTGCCGCCAATTCGGTAATCTGTTGAATTAAACGGTCTCTAGTAATCGAACCTTTTAATTCCGCAATTTTTAAGGCTATTAGATGTAATACTGTTAGCTGTGCTGTAAAAGCTTTTGTACTAGCCACCCCAATCTCTGGACCGGCATGAGTATAAGCGCCAGCATCTGAAATTCGAGCTATGGAAGAACCCACTACATTGACTACGCCAATAATTAAAGCTCCCTTTTCTTTCGCATTTTCTAAGGCAACTAAGGTATCTGCTGTTTCTCCTGATTGTGAAATAGCGATCACAATATCTCCTTTATTAATAATAGGATTTCTATATCGATATTCGGAAGCATAATCCACTTCTACCTGAATACGGCAGAGTTCTTCAATTACATATTCTGCTAATAGGGCCGCATGCCAACTGGTTCCACAGGCTAAAATAACAATTCGATTAGCTTCAGTAATCTCTTTGGCATATTGCGTAATTCCCGATAAAGTGAGTTGGAAATTTTTAGCATCTAAACGCCCACGTAGCGAGTCATAGATCGTTTGGGGCTGCTCAAAAATTTCTTTAATCATAAAATGATCATAACCTCCTTTTTCAATAGCTGCTAGATCTAAATCTAATTTTTGTACAAAAGGGGTAATCTGTTCATTGCCTAAATTCTTTAAGATTAACTCATCAGGCTTCACAATAGCTAACTCATAATCATTAATATAAACGACTTCCTTGGTATATTCCAACATCGGAGAAGCGTCAGATCCCAAATAATGGGCCCCTTTGCCAATTCCAATTACTAAAGGACTTCCTTTACGGGCTGCAATAATGGTATCCTCAGCATCCTTTTCTACCAGTAAAATGACATAGGTTCCTACCACACGTTTTAATGCAATACGAACTGCTTCTTCTAAATTGCAGTTATTATTTTTCTTAATATCCTCTATAAAATATAGTAGGACTTCTGAATCAGTATCTGATTTAAATTGATAGCCCTTAGCTAATAAATCTTGTTTTAAAGCTTCATAATTCTCTATAATACCATTATGAACCATCGCAATTTCACCAGAAGTAGAAATATGCGGATGTGCATTTCTATCTGAGGGTTCTCCATGTGTCGCCCAACGGGTATGACCTATTGCCGTAAAAGATTGTAAGTTTTTACCTAAAGATTCTTTTTCTAAAGCTTCCACTTTTCCGGCCTTTTTTAGAACCTGAATATTCCCCTGTTGATTAAGGGCAATTCCTGCACTATCGTACCCTCTATATTCTAATCTTTTTAATCCTTTAATAACAATTGGATACGCTTCTTCTGTTCCGGTATAACCGACTATTCCACACATATTTAAATTCTATTTGATTGATATGACTGTATAAAAAAAAGGCTATGCAAACGGTTGAGCAATGAGATTTTACGCGGATCAAGGCTTGCCGTTTTTCATGCATATTTTTGCATTTTTATCTAAAAAATCACAAACACGCAGAGAACCGCAAATACCTTTCAAGTTTATGTACAGGTTGAGCTATTCCCAAATCGAATTCGGAATAAAATGGCAATAAAAAAAAGTAGTATTTTATTTAAAAAACACTACTTTCAATTTATTTATTTTCGCTTAAATCTTATTTTTATCGAGATATGTTAAGAGCTCTGGTAATATCTGTTTAAACCAGTAGGTATAGCGATGAGGATGATCCTGCAAATCTGCTATTAAGGATGGAATACTAATCCATTTAAAGTCCTGAACTTCTTCCGGATTCGGGT
>DAIQRP010000192.1:3010-4277 GCA_036786125.1 Sphingobacterium sp. | reverse complement strand
CTTCCACCGTATTTTTTTGCGTTGCAGGCACACTATTCAGTACCCAATCGAATTGATTATACGGTAATTTTAAAATTGAATCCTGCTGGTCGAAGTCATGGGTATAAGCAAAAATACCATCGGCTATTAACCGATGGCATTTTTCTGTGGAGCGTGTTGTGGCATGTACTTCATGGCCTGCAGCCAAGAACATCTGAGCTACAAACTCTCCTACCCATCCGCAACCTAAAATAAGTATACGCATGCGAAAAATATTAATAAGCTTTTGCGAAAAGAACACGTTTTGTAGAAGGCTTTCCAGTGAAAATACAGATTCCTTCTTCTTCTTTTGCATCTAAAGGGATACAACGTATCGTTGCTTTAGTTTCTTCTTTCACTCGTTTTTCAGTCTCTACTGTACCGTCCCAATGTGCAGATACAAATCCACCTTTAGAATCTAAAACTTCTTTAAATTCATCATAAGAATTTACTTCAGTAATATGAGCATCACGGTATGTTAGGGCTTTATTATAAATACTATCTTGAATTTCATCTAATAAGGTAGCTACATAATCGGCCAATCCTTCTTGAGATACAGTTTCTTTCGTTTGATTATCGCGACGAGCCAGTTCTACTGTACCATTCGCCATATCTCTAGCTCCTAAAGCTATCCGCAAAGGCACCCCTTTTAATTCCCATTCTGCAAATTTAAATCCAGGTCTCTGAGTATCTCGGTCATCAAATTTCACGGAAATTTGTTTCGCTTTAAGCGCTGCACTTAGGCTATCTACATAAGTATCAATCGCCGCTTTCTCTTCTTCTGTCTTAAAAATAGGAACGATAACCACCTGAATTGGGGCTAATTTCGGAGGCAACACTAACCCTTGATCGTCTGAATGGGCCATAATTAAAGCTCCCATTAAGCGGGTGGAAACTCCCCATGAAGTTGCCCATACATGCTCTAATTTACCTTCTTTAGATGTAAATTTAACATCAAATGCTTTCGCAAAATTCTGTCCTAAGAAATGTGAAGTTCCAGCTTGTAAAGCTTTTCCATCCTGCATTAAAGCTTCAATACAATAGGTATCTAAAGCTCCTGCAAAACGCTCATTTTCTGTCTTACGGCCACGTACTACAGGAACAGCTAACCATTCTTCAGAGAAAGTGCTATATACATCTAACATTTGTTCTGCTTCAGCAATCGCTTCTTGCTCAGTAGCATGTGCGGTATGCCCTTCTTGCCATAAGAACTCGGAAGTACGTAAGAACAAACGCGTACGCATTTCCC
>DAIQRP010000192.1:1938-3000 GCA_036786125.1 Sphingobacterium sp. | reverse complement strand
TCTTCATCTACAATGATATTCCCCGCGCCATCATTTTTCAAGCGATAATGTGTTACTACCGCACATTCTGTCGCAAATCCTTCTACGTGAGCCGCTTCTTTAGAGAAAAAAGACTTGGGGATAAATAAAGGAAAATACGCGTTGCTATGCCCTGTATCTTTAAACATTTTGTCCAAAGTAGCTTGCATTTTCTCCCATATTGCATACCCGTATGGTTTGATAACCATACATCCCCGAACAGCGGAGTGTTCCGCTAAATCAGCCTTTTGAACAAGATCGGTATACCACTGCGAATAATCATCCGCGCGGCTAGTGATTCCTTTACCCATATTAAAAAAATATCAAAAATTTATTGTAACATTGTGACCTATAATCACGTTATATAGTTGAAGGTTCAAAGCTAAAAATAATTTTTATAAAAAATATCAAATAGCAATTAAACCTAGCGCATATATTTGCGTCTAAGATAAGAAAATAGACTGTATTGTCAGATATAACCACAAGGTATATTATGAAAAAAAATAGAATTATATTCGGCTCGTTGGCTATTACAAGTATCCTTGCTTTAGGTTCTTGTTCGGCAAGTAGAACATTCACCTATGGTGATGATGTCTACAATAGTCAAGCTACGGCAAGACAGGTGTATCAAAGTCCCGATTATTACTATGGTGATTATAATGGACAGTATGCTGAAAACACGAATTACTATGCAGATGAGTATTCCGATCAAGAGTATTTAAACGATGATTTTCAGGATTTAGAATATGCTAACCGTATCAATAGATTTTACTATTCCAGTCCAGGTATGAGTTATTATGACCCATTTTTTGACCCATGGATGGGTTATGGATTTGGAGGCATGTATGGTCCAGGCTTTGGCTTAGGATTTAATAACTTTGGATTTGGAAGTTCTTGGAGCATGGGCTTTGGCTTCGGCTGGGGCGGTGGTTACTGGAACAGACCTTTCTATGGTTCCATGTGGGGTAACCCATATTGGGGCGGTGGCTGGGGCTACGGCGGCCGTTGGGGCTGGGGCGGTGGTTATTACGGCGGAGGCTGGGG
>DAIQRP010000192.1:0-1928 GCA_036786125.1 Sphingobacterium sp. | reverse complement strand
ATCCACACTACGGTTATAACCAATGGGGTGGAAATTATGTCTACTCACGCAACCGTGTAACGCGTTCAGCAACAAATGATAGTTTCAACACACGTGTGTCTAGAAATGGCAGTAATATGGTTTCTAGAGATGGAAATGGACGTATAATTTCTGCAGGTTCTGCAGGAAGAACGCGCGAATCTGTCGGTGGATCTACTGGAAGAACACGTGAAGCTATTGGAGGAAGTTATAATGGACGGACTCGGGAATCTGTTGGAGGTACTTCAGGTAGAACACGTGAAAATGTCGGTAACTCCGGAGGTCGTACTCGTGAAAATATAGGAAATAACGCAGGCGGTAGAACACGTACTACAAATATGGGAACTAGCGATATGCGTACTAGAGAAGCTGGAATGGGTAGCCAAGGCAGAACGCGTCCGGCGAATAATATGAATACTTCTCAGGGAAGAACACGAGATATGAATAGACAACAACCTGTTCAAAGCAGATCTCGTGAATCACAACCTGTACGTTCTTCACAGCCTGTACGTTCATCACAACCAACCTATTCAGCTCCTACAAGAAGTAGTTCAAGCATGGGTAGTGGCGGTGGAACGATGCGCTCTGGTGGCGGCGGCGGCGGTGGCGGCATGACCAGATCTGGCGGCGGTAGAACACGTTAATTAAAAAAATACGCTAAGCCAATATTTAATTTTTTTTGATGATTAAATATTGGCTTTTTTTATAATACAATCATATGACTATAAAAAAAATACTTTTCTCTACAATCCTTTTTGCAGGTGTGGCTTCATCTGCTCAAGCACAGTATTTAAAGGATGTCTACACATTCTCTCAACATGAGAATGGAGCTACAGCTCGTTTTAAGGGATTAGGTAATACACAAACTGCCTTAGGTGGAGATATTTCCTCTATTTCCGGTAACCCGGCAGGTTTAGGTTTTTTCACTAGATCGGACGCAGCGGTGAGTTTTAACTATTTACAAAACAATAATTCTGCGCAGTATTTTGATAAAATTACTGATACTAATAAAGGGCGTTTTGGATTGGAAAATGCAGGTGTTGTATTTAATTTTCCTACGCAACGTTATAATGGTCAGAATACCAATGAGGGCTGGTTAAATTTCAACGTAGGTATTGCCTACAATAGAACGAGTAACTTTCGTAATGATTTAAATTATGAAGGGACCAATAGTACCAGTACTTTTGCAGACTTTATGACTGATGAAGCTTTCTATTCCCCTTCTGGAGATTTAGCATTAGATTATATAGGCTCAAAACTCATTGCTCCTATTCCCGGAAAGACGGATTTCTTTTCTGTCGCTCAAAATAATAACAGTTACCAAACGAATTCAGTTATTGAACGTGGTGACCGTTCAGAAACGACCATTGCTTTTGGTTCAAACTATAGCAATAAGTTCTATATCGGAGCAAGTATAGGTATGTCTTCATTCCGTTACCAAACTTCCAATCAGTTTAGAGAATATGGTTTCACAAAAACAGGAACTGAAATCGGCTCCTTATATCCAGGTTCTTCTTTTGCTGATCCTTCACATCAGGATTACGATTATACAGATGCGGTATATGATTTCGGAAAGAACTATTCTCAAATTACAGAAGGTTCTGGGATAGATGTTAAAGTAGGTTTTATCTATAAGCCTACCTCTACTTGGAATATTGGTTTTACAGCAAAGACGCCAACTTGGACTTCTATTGTTGACGATAGTTCAGAGAATTTCTTTGTTGATTATTTCAACGATGAAAATACCAATACCACTTTTGCACAATACGATTCTAAGAAATACAATTCCTCTACTGACTATAATCTAAGAACTCCTTATCGCCTTGCTGTGGGGGTAACAAAATTCTTTGGTGCTGGTTTAATTACGGCAGATGCCGAATTTGTAGATCATGCTTCCATGCGTTTTACTA
>DAIQRP010000012.1:30860-38835 GCA_036786125.1 Sphingobacterium sp. | reverse complement strand
TAAAATTCTTAACCTTAACTATAGCAATTGTAGCTCAAGTGTATAATAAAATGTAAGTAAATCGGAGAGTTAAGAATCAAAAACCATGTAAAATACTATGTTAACCTACAAAAGGTTATATAAAGAGAATCCCAGCGAGATTAAAACGGTTGAGAGCCATCAATACAGTAACTTTTAGGACTAAAATCTCGCAAAAAGTCATTATCTTGGTAGCTAAGCAATTGCAGCTAAAACGTATCTCAAACCAGTGCGTTATTCGGTGAGTCCAAAAAACCAAGGTTTGTAACCAACTGATAAAGAAACGAAAACTCAATAGGAAATATTCCCCTACGGGCTACTAGAAAATTTATCAAATTTTACAAAAAGCTGCAAATCAATGATTTGCAGCTTTTTTGTTTTTAGTTGAATTCTCCTTCTTTCTTCCATTTTTTTAATCAAAAAAATCCAAACCATCCTAAATTAATTTCCCATCCACACTATTTAGAACGACTCTATTTTAAAAAACACCATTAATAAGCTAATTATCAACATTTTTAAAAAATTATTTTCCTTAATTTTAAGACATTAATCTTAAGACTATGGATGATTTTATTGCCGCTCGCTCCCAAATGGCTATGTCCTTGGGATTTCATATTATATTTGCCTGTGTTGGAATGGTGATGCCATTCTTTATGTGTATCTCTCACTTCATATATCTTAAGACAGGCAACTTAATGTATAGAGGACTTACTAAGGCTTGGAGCCGAGGGGTAGCTATACTTTTTGCCACAGGTGCTGTATCAGGCACCATGCTCTCCTTTGAATTGGGCTTACTATGGCCAGAATTTATGAAACATGCCGGACCAATCTTTGGTATGCCCTTCTCTTTAGAAGGAACAGCATTTTTTATCGAGGCTATAGCTTTAGGATTTTTCTTATACGGCTGGGACAAATTTAATCCTTGGTTTCATTGGGCTACGGGACTTATTGTTGGTGTCAGTGGCATTGCTTCTGGAATTCTTGTTGTCGCCGCCAATGCATGGATGAATAGCCCCTCTGGCTTTGATTATATCGATGGACAATATCTAAATATCGACCCGATTAAAGCGATGTTTAATGACGCTTGGTTTTCTCAAGCTTTACATATGACACTTGCTGCTTTTGTGGCTACAGGTTTTGCAGTAGCAGGTGTGCATGCGCTAATGGTCTTAAAAAAGAAAAATGTAGACTTTCATCAGAAAGCTTTTAAAATTGCGGCAGTAACAGCATGTATAGGAGCTTTATTACAACCCTTATCAGGGGATATTTCTGCTAAAGATGTGGCGAAACGTCAACCAGCCAAGTTAGCCGCTATGGAAGCGCATTTTGAAACTGAACCTAACGCCAGTTTTGTTATCGGGGGAATTCCAGATGAGGAGAATCAAACTTTAAAATATGCAATAAAAATTCCTGGAGTTTTAAGTTTTCTCGCCCATGGGGACTTCAACAGTCCGGTAACTGGATTAAACGATGAGTGGCCTAATGTTGCAATCACACATTATGCCTTTCAGATAATGATCGGTCTAGGTATGCTGATGATGTTACTAGCTGTGATTTATTTTATCGCATTATGGAAGAAAAAACATTGGTTAGATCGATCTTGGCTATGGAAATTATTTGTCATCGCTACGCCTATGGGATATATCGCGTTAGAAGCAGGATGGGTAGTCACAGAAGTTGGAAGGCAACCATGGATTATCTATGGAATTATGCGCACCATAGATGCCGTAACTCCTATGCCTGGTATTGTATATTCATTTTACATATTTACTGCCGTATTTGTATCCTTATCTACCGTAGTTGTTTTTCTATTATATAGACAGATTAAGATGGTAGGCAAGCTTTATGACCCCACAGATCCTGAGTTTAAATTAAAGAAATAAGCTATGTTGTATGTTGTGATTGCCTTTTTATGGGCCTCGATATGTTTATATTTATTATTAGGTGGCGCAGATTTTGGTGCAGGAATCGTAGAGCTCCTATGTAAGAAAAAAGACCGTGAGCTTGTTCGGAAGATTATGTACCGCGCGATAGGTCCTGTTTGGGAAGCTAATCATATGTGGTTGATTATTGCTATCGTAATTCTCTTTGTAGGATTTCCTGAAATATATAGTAATATGTCCATTTATATGCATATACCATTACTATGTATGTTACTTGGGATTATCGCAAGGGGTACGGCCTTTGCATTTAGAAATTATGATGCTATTACCGATGATATGCAAAAAATCTATAACCGCATCTTCACACTTTCTAGTTTTATAACTCCTTTTTTCTTAGGAATTATTGCCGCCTCCACCGTCTCTGGGAGCATCGATCGCGAAGCAACAGACTTTGCTAGCGCTTATATTTCGGGATGGTTAAATCCTTTTGGTATTTCTGTTGGATTCTTCACGATTTCCATCTGTGGATACCTTGCATCGATTTTTGCCGTAGGAGCAGGAAAAAATTCTGAAGAGAAGAAATTAATGATTCGACTGGCCAAGATATTTATTCTGATCGTTGTATTCTTTGGAGCTATTGTATTCTCCGTGGCTTATCAAGCTGAAATTCCATTAATGCAATGGATCTTCGGAGATATATTAGGGCAAATTGCTATTTTCCTCGCTACAATATCCCTTATAGTATTGTTTTTTATTTTTAAATATGAAAAAGCTGGTTTAATGCGATTGCTAGGAGGCTTCCAAATTGTTATGATTCTCTTTGCAGCAACTTATAAACACTATCCCGATTTAATACTTTTTAAAGATGGCGGCACTTTATCATTAATAGACCATCAAGGGGCTCCTGCAACCATAAATGCCTTAGCTTGGGCATTATTGCTTGGAAGTATATTTATCCTGCCTACCTTATTCTATTTGATGTATACCTTTACCCGAATTAAGAAAAAAGAGGAAATGGTGGAGGAATAAAATTAAGCCAAATTTTATATTAAAAATGGCATTGCGTGCGGTTATCCTATATATAAAAAGCCTCCTTAAAAAAAAGGAAGATAGCAACCGCAGACTACAGACAATAAAATACCTAATTTATCCTGAAAAAAGATAAATTTTGAACCCCTATAAAATTTTATTTTTTTCACATTCAGTGAATTACATAAATAGCGCGATATTTATTTTGCAAAAGTGTAAAAACGTTCTATCTTTGCATCAACAAATTAAAAATGGCCCGTTCGTCTAGGGGTTAGGACGTTAGATTTTCATTCTAGAAACAGGGGTTCGATTCCCCTACGGGCTACAGATCTTCAGATCAAAAATACAGAAGCTACAAATCAAAGATTTGTAGCTTTTTTGTTTTTCTATGTAAGGCAATATGCATATACTACCTTTATTATCTTTCCCACTCAATGATGTAGTAATTAAGTAGATACATTTAGTTATTTGCTTTTACAAGAAACCAATCCGATTATTTTTCATAGCAGATAAAGAAGAACTTACCTCAATTCGACTTGTAAAAGTTACAAAAGAAAATGGGCAAGAAATTAAAATTAGTTATATAAATGGTAGCTAATTTTGACAAAGACAATAAACCAATAGAATTATAGAGTACGGAAGTAATAGAACAGAAAGATAATTATTTATATGATAATCCTATAGTTACAGATTTAAATAAGACTTTATTTATATATTTAAAACGACAAACTATTTTTACTTTAATGGTACAATTAAATTTACTTCAACTCTCAAGCAATCACTTAACTTATTTCAATTATACTTTTTGCCAGAATAGATATTCTTTTCTAAGTCAAATTGTCTTAAACGAAATAAAACAAAATTTTGAAGGAGTAGAATTGCATATTCAATCTTCTATCAAGTTGTTTGAGCCTTACAGTCTCCTTATTGATAAGCTAGAAGAAGGAAGTACTATAACATTTGACAGTTTTGATTTAAAGTATAATTTATCTTTCCTAAGAGCTCTTACAGAAAAAGATATTGATACGATTCATATAAAGCTTATAGATTCTGAAGGTAATATTTTAACTGCTGAACATTGGAACTTAGATATATTACCAATGGATTATTTCGGAGGTTTGCAAGCATTTCCTCAACTATTGAGTAGTTATATGCTATCCAACCATCCAATAATTTATGATATCAAAACTAAAGCAATTGATGTATTAGAATCTAACGGATTTAAAACTGCATTTGAAGGGTATCAAAGTGATAATAAAGAACGTGTTTTGCAGATGGTTTCTGCAATTTATAAAGTCATCCAAAACCTTGAATTAATATACAGTGCGATGCCTCCTTCGTTTGAGAAGAAGGGACAACGTATCCGTCTGTTAGACAAAGTAATAGAAACCAAGTTTGGAAACTGTATTGATATATCGTTGTTGTTTGCCTCTTGCTTAGAAGCTATAGATTTACATCCTATACTCATCATCACACAAGGACATGCTTTTGTTGGGGTTTGGCTAGAAAACAAGCGTTTGGATAGCATGATCAACTTTGATCAAACTGCTATTTCAAAGCGTATTGCCAAAGGCACTAAGGAAATAGCGCTAATTGAAACCACTTCATTATGCAAGGGTAATGCTATTTCTTTCACCCATGCTATGGATATTGCAGAAGTACAGTTGTTACAAGAAAATAATTTTCTCCTTTCTTTAGATGTAAAAAATGCCCGAGCACACGGGATTTCTCCTTTACCAATTTTATCACAGGAACAATTTGAAATAAAACGACCTATTCAAGCGAACGAAGAACAGGATTATAACTTGGACGAAGACTATGATATTGGCGTTCAGTATGATGACTTAGAGTTAACAGATTTTTCCAATCTCACCAAAACAAAAATTTGGGAACGAAAATTATTGGACCTGTCTTTAAGAAATAATTTACTGAATTTACGTTTTACCAAAAGTATGTTGCAATTGGTAGATATTAAAATTGCCAAGCTCGAAGATGCACTGGCTGATGGTAAATCATATACCATTCAACCCAACAATAATTTACAGCGGACAAGAAGATATAATGTTTATCAACCTCCAGTACATCGTAGCTTACCTCTTTTTAAATTATCAGATGAAGAGTTTGATTACAATAGATTATTAACTTATTACCAACAAGATGACTTAAATGCTATTCTAACTAACCTCTATCGTAGTGCTAAACTTTCAGAAGAGGAAAATGGAAAAAGCACCTTGTATTTAGGAGTTGGCTTACTGAAATGGTACAATCCTAAAAATAAAGATATAGCTCGTCTTGCTCCAATTTTATTGATTCCAGTAGAACTCTCTCGTCGTTCGGTAAATTCAAAGTTTACACTTCGCAGCCGCGAGGAAGAAACGATGATTAATATTACCTTATTAGAATATTTGAAGCAGGAATTTCAACTCAAACTCAATAGCTTAGAAACATTACCGATGGATGAATCAGGTGTAGATGTTCCAAAGGTAATGGCACTGATGCGAAATGCCATTTTAAATTTAGAAGGCTGGGACGTGTTAGAGCAATTTGTTTTAGGTGTTTTCTCTTTTAATAAATTGATTTTATGGCAAGATATTTCTAAATATTCAGATGAAATACAAAAAAGTTCTATTGTA
Organism: Sphingobacterium sp.; assembly: GCA_036786125.1. GTDB lineage: Bacteria > Bacteroidota > Bacteroidia > Sphingobacteriales > Sphingobacteriaceae > Sphingobacterium. The sequence goes on along the minus strand of DAIQRP010000012.1, from coordinate 33,272 downwards.
AAGAGCTTAATTAATGGTCAGCTATCGGACCGCTTAGAAAGTGTAGAGGGTTCCGATCAAGAATTGGAAGAACTTTCAGCAATGGCACTTACTCTTCCGATTCCTACTGATAACTCACAGCTAAATGCAGTGAAAAATGCGAATGCCAACAAAACATTTATTTTACACGGCCCCCCTGGAACAGGCAAATCACAAACAATTACCAATATTATTGCCGATGCATTAGCCAATGACAAAAAAGTACTTTTTGTTGCTGCTAAGAAAGCTGCATTAGAAGTGGTACAAAACAGATTAGAAAAAATAGGAGTTGGTCCTTTTTGCTTAGAATTACATTCTAATAAATCAAAAAAATCAGATGTTTTACAACAATTTGAACAGACACTTTCTGTTCCTAAATATCAGCTTAATGTAGATTTTCAAGAAGAAGCGAATCGTATTGATCAACAAAAAAAAGTACTAAGCAGCTACATTGAAAAATTGCATCATCGTATAGCTATTGGATGGAGCTTATATGATACTATTTCGTATTTGGAAGAACATGCTATTGTTTATCAAACAGATTTACAACTTCAATTTCCGATTGAAAACATCTCATTAAGTGAATTTACCAATTGGAATGATTGGGTAACAAGTTTTGCTACAATAACAAAAAAAACAGGCATTCCTTCAAAACATCCTTTACGATGGCTCTCAATAACAAATCATCAATTTGATCATAAAGAGAAAATATCATCTGCAGTAAAGCAATATATCCACTGTAGTACAGAAAGTAAAAACATCTGCCTAAAATACGATATTGACATTACCGCAATTGATAGCTATCAAAAAGTATTTGAATTACTAAAAAAGCAAAAAGTTAATCAAGAGTTACTTGATTATTATTACAAAGAAAACCTCAAATCTTCTTTGCAAAACTGGCTACAACTGCAACTTAAAAAAAGAACCTTAGAAAACTCCATTTTAACCCAATACAGTAGAAGTATCTTGAAGCTTGATGCTACAAATCTATCTCTGCAATGGAATCAGTCAAAAAGTACTTGGTTTTTACCTCAATGGTTGCAACAAAGAAAAATTAAAAATCAACTACAAGCATACGCCAAAAACAAATTATCAGAGGCATCAGCAATAGATCAATTGTTTAGTGATCTGGAAGATATCGAACATGTCAACCATCAACTGAGCAGCCCTATTTTTTCAGTAATGATTCCCTTTGCTTCCCAATATGCAACCTTAGATAATATTGATATTGAAAGAATACAAGATGATTTAAAAACAATAGAAATTATCGATGCTGAATTAAAAAACATTGAATCTATAGATCCGCAACAATGGATTAGAAAAAATATAATCACTCAAAATATCGAAAAGGAAGCTGATGAAATACTATACCTTTTAGAAAAGCTTAAGCAAGCAAAAACAACATTGCAGCAGTATGTGACAGTTATACCAGCAGAAAATGATTTGCAAAATATTGTTTTACATATAGACCAATTGGAGCTTTGGATAAATTATAAAATCTATTTGCAAAAAGGTCATGAATTAAAATTAGAGTGGTTTTTAACGCTTGCCCAAGATGGAAAAATCAACAATAACGACTTGCATTTTGAATTTATAAAAATTCTACATTTAAATCATTTCGTTCAAGCAATGAATAAGCACCTTGTTTTAAATAGCTTTGATGCTGATGTTTACAATACTAATATCGCACAATACAAAATGTTATATAAGGAGTTTACCGCTTTAAGTCAACAACAATTGATTATGAAACTTAGCGCCAAAATTCCAAATTTCCACCAAGAAGCAGCACAAAGTTCGGAGGTTGGTATTTTACAAAAAGCAATAAGAAGCAAAGGTCGAGGTTTATCCATCCGAAAACTTTTTGATCAAATACCTACATTGATTCCTCGATTAAAACCTTGCATGCTGATGAGTCCAATTTCAGTGGCTCAATACTTTGATGTTGATGAAAATCATTTTGACTTAGTTATTTTTGACGAAGCTTCGCAATTACCCACTTCTGAAGCGATTAGTGCATTAGCGAGAGCCAAGCAAGCTATTATTGTAGGAGACCCAAAACAAATGCCACCTACAAGTTTCTTTGCGTCGCAAAAATCAGATGAAGATAATTATGAGTTAGAAGACTTAGAAAGCATCCTAGAAGATTGTTTGGCGCTTTCAATTCCATCCAATTACCTATTACGTCATTACCGAAGCAAACATGAAAGCTTAATATCATTTAGTAATAAAAACTTTTACGATAGTAAATTACTTACTTTTCCTTCCCCAGATGATCGCAATCGTAAAGTGACCTTTGAACCTGTGGATGGCTTCTACGATAAAGGTAAAACCAGAACGAATAAAAAAGAAGCTGAAGCGATTATTAAATACATTGAACAGCATTTAAAAAAAGGC
>DAIQRP010000012.1:12115-30850 GCA_036786125.1 Sphingobacterium sp. | reverse complement strand
AGGCCATAAAAAAACAATTGGTGTGGTTACATTCAGCCAAACGCAGCAAAATTTAATTGAAGATTTGCTACAAAATCTGTATCAAAGACAACCACAATTAGAAGAGATTGCTAATCAGGGAGAAGAACCGATTTTCATTAAAAATTTAGAAAATGTACAAGGAGATGAACGCGACATCATACTGTTCTCTATTGGATATGGGCCAGATGAAGAAGGTAAGGTATCGATGAATTTTGGCCCCTTAAATAGAAATGGTGGGTGGAGAAGACTGAATGTAGCTGTAACAAGATCTCGATACGAAATGAAAATATTTTCTAGCTTAAGAGCCGATCAAATAGACCTTAATCGTACGAAATCAGAGGGTGTAAAAGGCTTAAAAGACTTCTTGAATTTTGCAGAAAAGGGTATTTTTCTTGGAGCTGCACAACAATCTGAAAGTAAGGTAAACTTAATTCAACAATTAAGTACAAGCATCGAAAAAGCAGGACTTAAAGTCGCAACGAATATAGGCAGCTCAGATTACAAAGTAGACATAGGTATATTGCATCCCGATAACGAACAAGAATATATCTTAGCCATATTGATCGATGGTGATAATTATTTTAACATCAATACGACCAATGATCGAGAGTTATTAGCTCCCAGTGTTTTGCACATGTTAGGTTGGAATGTATTTAGAGTTTGGACAATTGATTGGATCAAGAATAAAGATAAAATTATTGAAAATATAAAAGCAGAAGTACAAAGTCTAGTAACTAATAAAAAAGAAATATTAGCAGAAAGTAAAGAAGAAGCGCCCTTTCAGATATCGGAAACCATCAACAATCTGATTGTTGTAGAAGAAAATATACTTCAAGATAAAATGAAGCCTTATGATCAAGCCTTACTTACTCCGGTACCATTTGCTAATTCAGAAAGTATTTATTTTTCAGAAAATAGAAGTAAAATTCAGCGACAGATGAGTGAAATTATCATTGCTGAAGCTCCTGTAAGTAAAAATTTATTGTTTAGAAAAGTTAGAGAGTTGTGGTATACCTCACGAGCAGGAAATAAGTTATTAACGTATTTTAATGATTTGGTTAATCAGTTGCCAAGTATTCAAATAACAGAAAGCCACGATACTTTTTTTTGGTCATCAGACTCAAATCCAAGTCAGTTAGATTTTTATCGAGATAACAGCATAATCAAGCGTGAAATAAATGATATATCAGCAGAAGAAATTCAATTTGTTATTATTCAATTATTGGAAGAGAATTTAAGTCTAGAAAAAGCAGAATTAATTCGTCTAACCGCTAGAATATTTGATTTTCAAAAAGTAGGAACCCAAATTGATTTTATCATCAATTCTGTTTTAGACAAAATGCAACAAAACGAAATGATTACTAAAAATGAAGATCGGATTTCGCTTGGTAAAGCTTGGTAAGAATATAAGTTTGATTTTCTACAGGCTGAAAATTTCTAGATATCCAGCCCTAACTTGAAAAGGTTTAAAAAACAGACCTTATTATTTATATTCTTAGTACAAATATGGCTTAAGCAATCATTACAAGGAATAAATTTCTTGAATTTGAATTGACTGATCTTTTAGAATTAAGATTTAAAGTATATTTCAAGAGAAAAGCGCAAGAAATTGCGCTTTTTTTAAATCATGCTACAATAATCGCCTAACGGCATGGCAAAACAAAAATTATGATAAAACACGTCACTTAAAACATAACCTTCGGGACAGGCATTTTTGAATTTCAGATATAGAAAGCGAAGAAGAAAAAAGAACCGTAAAATTTACTCCTGCTCAAAAGACTTTAAGGTTCCATCTTGTTGATATTCTATATGAAAGGTTGACCTCTCATTTTCAATATTCATCGGATACCATTCTACTCTATTCTTTTGTGTGAAAGCATAAATGGTATAGTCATCCGAGTTACTTCCGATTTCTTTTCTTTTTTCGGATAAGACCTCATACACATGATACACATTAACAAAAGGTAATCTATCCAGGTTAATGAGATTATTTTGGATCTCTTCATTTTTATGCATCACCACGGGTTTGGGGTCTTGCCATTGACCGTTTTCATATTGATAAGCGTCAATATATTGGGGATTTTTGGGATTTTGCAATTTGGTAATAATCCGTCCATCATCATAAAAATGAATCAGCTTATAGATAAAAATAGATTGACCAGCAAACTGGGGCAGGGCCCGCAATTGCTTTTCAGCTTCTTCTAATTTATCTTTTTGGGAGGTAAATGGAATTTCCTCTTCAGGAATAATATCATCATTTAATTTTTTGGTGTTTCCCGGAGTTATATCATCATTTCCCAATTCCGTCGAAAGACTATCCTTATTGATTAAAGTTTCCTGAATGCTTTTTTTAAAATCATGACATCCAAATAGGAATACAGAGGTACAGATCAGCGCAAGTGATATTTTTTTCATAAAGTTCCTTAGTTATTGATTTTATCGAAAAAGTCAAAGATATTGGGGTCTTCGGGAAGATAAATTACTTCTCTATTTTTAACGGAAGATATATATCCGATATCCATGATCGAAACTATTTCCTTGGTACTGAGCTGGTGTGACTTTCCTTGCTGATCAGTAAATGTAAGTGTATATTTAACCTGAGGCTGCTGGTTGATAAAAGTTCCAGTCTGTTGCACTTCATTAATCGTAGCAGTGGTTTTTATCCCCCAAAAGATTAGCTTCAATTGCTGCTTTTGGCTGTTTTTTCCTTTGAGAAAGGTTTTAAAGATAAAGTAAATCAATCCGACAAAAAAGATAATACATGCTGGAATAACTAATAAGGGATGAAACAACTCTAAAAACCGCCAGCCGTAGCCTCCATTTTCCGTAGTATAAGCATAACTATAGTAACATAGGACAGCAGTCAGAAAAATTGCCCATATTAAAAAAAACACATAATTGACCTTCCCTTTTATGCCTTCCAAAATATAATATGGATTTCTTTTGAAATCAGGATCTACCTTAAGATGGATAGTTTTTCCAATATTAAATCTATTTTCATCGGGGCGACTATCCTGGATTAACATGTTGTGCTGAATAGTTTCTCCAGAAAAATTATTCAATTCTATATGGATTTCTTGAGATAGAATTCCCGATTTACTTTTATTAACTGGCTTGATATTGCGGATAACCCCTTTAATATCTTTTCCATGCTGTTGGATATAAGCTAGATTTCTTTTCGCTAGAAGACCATTTTTTAAAATTAGCCAAAAAGTAAAGCCCAACACTATCCCCCATAACACAAAACTTGAAAATAGAAAAAATAAAGCCAGTTTCCCGTCCGCTGTATTTAAACTTGTATGATACGTATTATAATAAATGATGCACGGATGAACAAATACAAAATAGAATAAAAATAACATCCAAAAACCCATAAAGGCAATGCCCTGTTTATTTCCCATAATATCTTTTATTGATGCTACAATCTTATGATCCAACGGATTGAATGGACATAATATGTATAGCATATAGACCTAATCTTCACCTTAAGGAGAAATTCTGATTATAAATTTAATCATTTTTGTCAATTTTCATATTTCTGGACAGGGTTTATCAATTATAGGGCTTTAGTTTTTTAAATATTTTCTATACTTATATTTAAACTTAGGATCCTTACTAATGATTAGCATATACTCATTTTCAATATACCGTGCATTACTTGAATTCGAACGTATTAAAAATTCAAAAACAGTTTCATTTGGAATAGAAATATATCGTTTCAGAATTCTATCTTCCGAAAGAATATCCGTGCTTACTAAGGTATATCTTCCAGTACTCAGACTTTTTGATAATTCTCTAAAATAATCTTCCTGCATATGCTCTAGAAAGATGGTATTTCCAAATCTGGAAGAAGCTCTCCCAATTATAAGATTTCTCTGATCGATAAATAGTACGGAATCTACTTTAGATAATGAATTTGATTTCGTTTTATAAAGCAAAAAATTATTATCAAATAATTGTTCTTGAAAATCCCCCAGCGACTTTTCTTTTAATTGAAGTAAATCATCTATAGTTAAACGCTGCGCCCATCCCTGCAATTGAAAAAGAAGAAAAAAGCTTAGGAGTAAAATATATTTTCTATGCATAGTGTATATAAATAAAAATTCCCTTAAGATATAGGTATATATTAAGGGAATCTATTCGGTTAATCTGTTAACTATCTACCGCTATTCGGATTATGTTTTAGACTATTTTCCATATTTAAATAATCATTATCAGTTTTCAATTGGTAACCTTTAACACGAGCTGTCACAATAAATACTTTACGTTTCTGCTCTACAGCAAATACCGGATTTAAAACGCCATCAGCTCCAGCATTTATAGCAGATCTTTCTGCTCCTGTAAAAGCGACTTGTTTAAGTTCATCTAAATTATATCTTTTGTACTGCTTTTTATTGGTTACTGTATACGTAAATTGGTTCTCCATTAATTTATAGTCCGTTCTCTTCAACTGGGTGTCCACACGTTGAGTTTGTGAATTAATACCTGTAGAATGTAATTTTGAAGAACTACAAGAGATTAATGCCAAAGTGGAACAAAGTACGGAACAAACCATTAAACCATACTTTTTAAATTGAGTAAAATTAATTTTCATAAGCTTTATTTCATTTAATAATTAAAGATGTTGTATCTTATTTCGATATGCATGTAGTCATTAAACTACAAGGCAAAATTAAATGAATTAATAAAAAAGCTTAAGAACAACAAATTCAAATTCATGAACAAAATATTCTTTTTTATGTCTTAAAACTTCATATCTAACTTAATTAGTACATATATTTTCCGTTTTTAATAGAATTCTGAGCATATTTTTTTGGAAAATACCCTAGAATAGGTATTTCATTATTGAAGAATAGAATGAATATTTGTAAGCTTATTTATTGAGAAACAAAAAAATAAATTACATATATTAAAGATGATTAAAAATCCAGAATTGAAAATTAAAAAGATTCGTGAGTTGAAAAATCTTACCCAAGAATATATGGCCAATCAACTAGATATTTCCTTACGCGCCTATTCAAAAATCGAATCCGGAGAAACTCAATTAACCATTAAGCGAGTGAATCAAATCAGTCGCATTTTAGATATTAGCGGTATCGATTTGCTGAATTTTAGTGAGGAGAAAGTTTTCCACCCCAACAATATTATGTTGCACAATAAGCAAGAACGATCAGAAAATATATTAGAACAACTTTCTGAAACCATAGTGCTGCTAAAACAACAAAATCAAACCTTAATTCATTTTTTTGAGAAAAACCAAAGACAAGTTTTTTAAGCGAAAAAATTCCTACCTTCACCGCTATGAAAAGCTATATCTTTCTTTTTTTAGCCATCTTAAGTGAATTATTTGGAACGACCTTTTTAAAAAAATCTGAAGGCTTTACTAAGCTACTCCCTGCGGCACTTTCAGTTTTAGGCATAGCACTAGCTTTTTATTTCTTATCTATTGCCGTAAGAACTATACCCGTAGGCATAGCTTATGCGATCTGGTCAGGAATAGGCATCGTATTTATCACGATAATAGGCATTATATTCTTTAAACAGCAGCCTGATGTTCCCGCAATAATCGGATTAAGCCTTATTGTCATCGGCGTTATCGTTATTAATTTATTTTCTAAAATGGGAGCCCATTAGTCTTTTTTGTTTTTCGCTTCTATCCAAAGGGACATATATTTCGTACTCTGTGCAGCATGATGCTGCAATATCTGTCCGATAAAATTCGCTTGCCGGTGTGCGCTTAGATGATGCATCAGGAAATTTAGATGCTCTATAAATTGAGGGATAAATATCTCCGCAGCATAATGTGCATTTAATAAGGTCTGCCCCTGCGCTGCAGCCTCAGAAAATTTCTCTTCATCCTGATATAAAACTGCTGCCGCTGCTATAAAATCGTCCATATCATCGGCGATCAGACCATTCCAAAGCAGATTGCCAATCATTCCTTCGGCCCCAATAGAAGTCGTTACTGAAGCCGTCCCTACATGCATAGCATCCACAAATTTACCTTTCACTCCTGCTCCAAAAGCTAAAGGGGCTAACAAAACCCGATAGTTAGCCAAAGTTTTTCGAGCATCTTCCGCCCGCCCTTGGATATAAAACCGCTCTTTGGGATTATGAAGTTGAGTAACTTTCTGTGAAGCATAAGCTCCGTAGATATGCAAATTTGCCGTTGGTATTATTTTTCTTAAGCTAGGCCAGACCTCGGATTTCAAACGTTGCACGGCATTCCAATTGGGCTCATGTAAGAAATTCCCTATAAACACAAAATCCTTTCTCTGTCCAAATGGAATCCACTTCTCTTTATCCGCATCGTCGATTTTTTGCTCTAAAAATGGGAGATAGTACAGCAAACTCGGGTCTACTTTAAACTGTTGGACCAAGAGCTCAATCTCGGCTTTTGAAATCATAAGCGAGAGATCCGAGCGCATTATCGAAGCGATTTCCCTTTTGGCAGTATCCGAATATAAATCTAACGCTTGTTGTTTTTTATATTCCTGCTGCCTAGCTTGACGTAAGAAATGTAAATCTTCGGTATCCAGGACTTTTAATGCTTGAGGACAGTGTTCGGTTACCCTCCATCCATATTGCTCTTCCAACATAAAACGGTCAAATAGGACTATATCAGGGTTCTCCGTTAGAATAAAGGAATCAAAAGAGGAATCATTTAATAGAATCTCCTCCTCCCGAACAGCTAGCGCTTTCAAGTTATATGAAAAAGGGGATCGGCTTGCAGCAGAAGCAAAGACAACTTCAAAACCCTGATTTATAAAAGCTTGAATTAGCTGAATCATGCGGGAACCTGCAGCTGAAGAGCTAGGCTCCGGCCAAACTAATCCTAATATGACAACTTTTAATCTGCTCATTATTTTTTATATCTCTTTTATTATTAGTAATTTTGGTCCAAACGACATTGTTCGATTAACTATGCTTGGACTAAAATTACTTACTGACCCTCGATGGGCAAATATAGCTGAATCAAATTTAGAAGAAATCTTGACTGATCATGCATGGTGTGAACAGAAGGCTGCTTCGAATGCGATCTCTTTAATTATGTATAACTCAGAACATGAAGAATTAGTACATGAATTAACAGCCATTGCCATTGAAGAGATGCAACATTTTCAAATGGTAATCGATATCATCAAACAACGTGGCTATACCCTCGGTAAAGAACGTAAAGATGATTATGTCGGCAAATTAATGAAATTTAACAAGAAAGACGGTAGTCGTAATATGGCTTTTATCGATCGCCTATTATTTGCCGCTATGATTGAAGCCCGCAGCTGCGAGCGCTTTCGTGTACTTTCTCAAAATATTAAAGACGAAGAATTAGCGAAGTTCTATCATGAACTTATGGTCTCTGAGGCTAATCATTATACTACTTTCTTAAACTTTGCCCGCCAGTATAGCACAGATGTAGATGTGGACAAGCGATGGAAAGAATGGTTAGAATTTGAAGGAGAGCTCATTCAATCCTATGGAAATAAAGAACATATCCACGGATAGTTAAAGATCATCACCTATAGTAAAACAAACTAAATGGCCTTATAAAGAAATTTATAAGGCCTTTTTAATGGAGGTATCATACTGCTGATAAATGTCGCTTAGATATTTCAAATATATTAAGTACATTTACTTGGCTTTAGGGGTATTCTATAATAGAATTGAGACAGTCCCTTTGAACCTGATCTGGTTGATACCAGCGTAGGAAAAAGTTCAATATCCATCCTTATGGACCATATTCTCGTATGGTACCCTCTATTGCCATTATTTTATTTTAAAAATTTATAAAATATGGTACATCAAATCTGGCCACTTATCGCGTCCGTTCGTCAGCACAATCCATTGGTACTCAATCTGACCAATCAGGTGGTGATGAATAATACTGCCAATGCATTATTAGCGATTGGAGCCTCTCCTATTATGGCTCATGCCCAAGCAGAAACTAGAGAAATATTAAATATCTGCCAGTCCCTAGTAATTAATATCGGCACCTTAGATGAGTTTAGCTCCTCTGCGATGAGAAATGCGGCTAAAATTGCGCAGGAACTCCATAAACCCTGGGTGCTCGATCCCGTAGGTGCAGGCATTTCTAATTATAGAAATGCGCTATTGGCCGAGCTCCTGCCACATAAACCCACGGTAATACGTGGCAATGCCTCCGAAATTATGGCTTTAGCAAAATTCTCCGACCGGACTGGCAAAGGAGTAGATGCCACCGCATCGAGTACAGAAGCAATCCAAGCCGGAAAAAACCTTAGCCAGCTGACAGATGCTATTGTCTGCATCTCCGGACAAGAAGATATTGTCATATACCAAGATCGAGAAGTGCATATCCTGAATGGGCATCCTTTAATGACGCAAGTGACAGGATTGGGTTGCTCGGCAACTGCTGTAATTGCTGCATTTATCGGCTGTATTCCAAATAGATTTGAAGCTACAGTTGCTGCGACGACTTTCTTTAGCCTCTGTGGAGAACTTGCACAACGCCGCTCTTCAGGACCTGGAAGTCTACAAGTACAATTATTAGATCAGCTCTATCTACTTTCCGAAGATGAGTTTAATGCACATGCCAACTTAAAAGATGTATTCTCCTAACTTTCCATATCCATTATATCTGGTGATCTCTGAGGAGAACTGCCTAGAACATTCCATCTTCCATGTTTTAGAAGCATCCTTAAAAGCAGGTCTCCCACTTGTGCAGTTGCGTGAAAAACATAAATCTGATGCGGATTTTTTAGCGCTCGCTCAAGAAGTGAAAAAACTGACCGATCGCTATCAAAGGCCCTTAATTATCAATGATAACCTGGAGCTGGCCCTGCAGATTAATGCTTTTGGCATACATGTCGGAAATTCAGATATCAGTCCTCAGAAGATAAAAACCGTATGGCCTAACTGCCCCTGCGTAGGGTATTCTATTGAATATATCGAACAGCTGGATTCCGAACAGCTGGCCTATGTCGATTATATCGCTGCAAGCCCTGTGTTTAAAACAAATACCAAAACAGATACAGTAACCGAATGGGGAATAGAAGGCATTCAGCAGTTAAGCTCTCTAACGGATTTGCCCCTAGTGGGCATCGGACAGATGAACTTGGAAAATTGCTCAGAAGTCTATCAGGCCGGAGCCCATAGTATAGCCGTCGTCTCGGCCATATGTGGGGCCAACGACCCGGAATATATAACGCGATTATTTTTAGAAAAACTGAAATGAAAAGATATCCTACCGTAGTAAGTATTGCTGGTTTTGATGGTTCCGGGGGAGCTGGAATTCAAGCGGATACAAAAGCGATTTCCGCTTTAGGCTGCTATGCCATGAATGTCCTGACAGCCTTACCTATACAAAATACCCAAGGGGTACAGAAGATATATCCAATTCCCCTGGAGGCCGTGAAAGATCAACTCCATTGTCTATTTGACGATATCCTACCGGATGCCATAAAAATTGGAATGGTACATAGCCAGGAATTAGTCTACTGTATTATAGAAACTCTGGATCTATATCCCGATATTCCAGTGGTATTCGACCCTGTTATGGTCTCTAGCTCTGGACATCAGCTTATTCAGGATGACACCATACAGACGATTATCGATGAGCTTTTTCCGCGCGCAACCCTCATTACTCCCAATATGGATGAGGCCGCTGTAATTGCCCAGATGCAAATTACCGATGTAGAAGATATGATACAGGCTGCAACACGTATTCCGCATCAGAACCTGCTGCTTAAGGGCGGACATCTGCAGGCTGATACACTGAGCTCCATTTTATTTACCGCTGATGCAGCAGCTCAGTTTTTTAATTCTGAGAAAATAGATACGCCTAATACACATGGCTCTGGATGCAGTCTTTCTGCAGCCATAGCCTCGTACCTGGCTTTAGGAAATACCCTTTCCGAAGCCGTAGCCCATGGACTCTCCTATGTATATGAAGCCATTAAAGCTGGCGCAGATGTACAGACGGGCAAAGGTCATGGCCCATTAAACCACTTTTTTAACCCTCAAAAATTGATATCCCGATGAATTGGTCTACCGAAGTTTGGGCTGAGATAAGCCCTATCTATGAACGTATATTACACATGCCTTTTATTAAAGAGCTAAAAGATGGAACTCTCCCCTTAGAGAAGTTTCAATTCTATATGGCTCAGGATGCCCATTATCTCACCCATTTTAGCAAAGCCTTAGCTTTAATTGCGATAAAAACAGATGATAATAATGAACAACTGACCTACCTGCGGTTTGCAGAATCGGCACTGGTCGTGGAAGCCGCTTTACATCATTCATATTTTGAAGCCTATGGCATTCAAGAGTTAGGTGTTCAGGAACCTGCCTGCCATCATTATACAAACTTCTTAATCAGTACCGCCTCGCGCTGCTCATTAGCCGTTGCCAAGGCTGCCGTACTGCCTTGCTTTTGGATCTATCAGCAGGTGGGTGAATATATTTTAAAAACTCAACCTGCAGGAGACAACCCCTACCAATCTTGGATAGATACTTATGCCTCTGAAGATTTTGCGGCATCTGTAGAAAAAGCGATTCAAAGTTGTAATATCTCCGCAGCCACCGTTACAGAACAAGAAAGACAGCAGATGTTACAAGCCTTCAAACAGGCAAGTGAGTTAGAATTTGATTTCTGGGAAGCAGCCTACCTCTTGAGGACATGGTCTTAGCGGTCTAAGTGAGCAGCTGCTCTTAAAGGCCAATTGAGCAGATGGCCTTAGAGATCCCTAGGAGCACCGGGTCTCAGTGACCGAAGTGGATACTGCAAAATATGTTAAATCTAATCGAGCGAATAAACTAATACTATCCGCTTGATTAGATTTTTTTATTAATTATGGACAATAATTATATTATAATGCCTAATATTGTATGCAAGTATTATTATTATTAACAATTATTATCCAATAATTATGAAAGTAATTCAGTTTACAGTACCTGTATCTAATGAAGGGTCCGTGGTCGTCCAAGAGGATATTCTCCATAAATTCTATCCCTACTTACACCGGCATGAAGAATTACAACTCACCTATATCCTAAAAGGAGAAGGCACCCTAATTGTCGGAAATTATACCCAAGCTTTTAAGGAAGATGAAGCTTATATTATTGCCGCCAATGAACCGCATATGTTCAAAGGGGGCTATTCTGAGGAAGAGGTTGCAGAAGGTAAATATATTCATGCCATACATATTTTCTTCGATCATAAACGTCTGGCCAACTTCTTGGAGACAGCAGAATTAACGGATATAAAAAAATATATCCTATCTATTCAAGGGAGTATACAGCTGCCCGAGCATTATGCCGCTTTTATTAAAGCCCATGTCCTAAATATTAAGGAGCAGACCGGCTTAGCGCGCTTACTTTCCTTTACGACCTTATTTGATTATCTAGCCCAAGAGGTGAAAACCTCCAAATCCTTAACTACAGGAATTTCCCAAAAGAAATATTCGGAATCTGAAGGTATACGCATGAATGATATCTTCCATTATACCGTAGAGAATTTTCATAAAGAAATTAGTCTGGAGACCATATCAGCTATAGCCCATATGACTCCACACTCCTTCTGCAAATATTTTAAGAAACATACTCGGAAGACTTACCTTTCCTTCTTAAATGAAATACGAATTAATGAGGCCTGCAAGCTCTTACTCGCTGGGGCAACCGAATCGATCTCCGCCATCGCGTACAAAACCGGTTTCAATAATGTCATTAATTTTAATCGCGTCTTTAAAAAGGTAACCGATCTATCTCCTACCGAGTATATTAAAATGTATAAGTTTAAAAATAAGTTATAGTGCCTTTGTCTTTCGGGACAATAGAAAATAGCCCAAAGCTCCAGCGATAACTGAGGCGATTAAAATGGCTAATTTCGCCTGCTCCACATATTGAATATCCGCAAAGGATAATATGGCGATAAAAATGGACATGGTAAATCCAATTCCAGCCAATAGACCTACGCCATATACCTGTGCCCAATTGGCCCCTTCAGGAAGGTCACATATGCCTATTTTTTTCGTGATCCATGCAATACTAAATATCCCGACAGATTTACCTATTAAAAGACCCGCCAAGATACCCAAGCCTAAAGGTGAAAATAAACCTTCTAACATTTCGGAATGGATGGTAATATTCGTATTTGCAAAAGCAAAAATCGGAATGATAATCCAATTCACGGGTTTGACTAAGGCATGTTCTAAAGCCAGTAATGGAGAGGAAGAACTTGTTTTATACGGTATAGCAATTGCGACTAAAACGCCCGCAATAGTTGCATGAATACCCGAATGATGAATGAAATACCAGATGAATAATCCAGGTATCAGATACGCATATAAGGATTTTACTCCGAGACGGTTTAAAACCATTAAGGCCAACCAGATGCCTAAGGCATAGAATAAATAACTGGTATGCAGATCTCCGGAATAAAAAATCGCAATCACGAGAATCGCCAGTAAGTCATCGACAATAGCTAGTGCGGCAAGAAATATTTTTAAACTCGCTGGAACGCGATTGCCTAATAGAGAAATAACCGCTAATGCAAAAGCGATATCCGTCGCCATTGGAATACCCCAGCCTGAAGCCGTTTCCTGGTTCCAGTTAATTCCGACATAGATCAGTGCAGGCAGTATAGCCCCTCCTATTGCCGCTAGTATGGGAAGCAATGCTTTCTTCGGAGAAGATAACTCGCCCGCAACCATTTCTCTTTTTATTTCTAATCCAACCAACAAGAAAAAAATTGCCATCAGCCCATCGTTAATCCATAATAATACCGAATAACGTAAAGGATCAATCCCAAGGTTAAGTGCTAAAAAATTCGATAAAGGTTCGGCAAGCGGCGAATTCGCCAATAGCAGAGAGAGAATAACCGAAACAGCAAGTAAAATTCCTGAATTCATAAATTTATATTTTTGTAAAAAAATAATTTGACAATAAGTCAACGTCTGAATAGCTAAAATACCCCTTCATTTCAAATTTTTATACTAATTTTAGGACATTCTATACGATTTTAGACAGAAATGCAGTTTAACTCGCTTAAACTAATATTGGCCCTTATTAGAAAAAAAATGCTGTAACGAAAAGCAATAAAAAGCAAAAATTTCTACGCCTTCTAAAAGCCGATATAACATAGTAGATAATAGACTCAATGACACAAAAAAATGCCTTTCCTTTTAATAATATCTATATTATGGGTATTCTTATCGTAATTATCCTTCTTGTTGCTGGGGTAGTTCTCTACGTTAAATATTCTCCAAAATTTGGAGGGACTCCGTCTGCAACAAGCTTAGCCCGGATGAAGGCCTCCCCAAATTATAAAAATGGCGTTTTTCAAAATCAGATTGAAACTCCAGCTATTGCCAAAGGATATTCTACCGTGCAAGTGTTTTATGAATTCTTATTTAAAAAAATTGCTCATGCCTTTCCCCTCTCTGAAATACCTCATGTGCAAACTGATTTAAAAAATATACCGATAGAGAAAGAGCTTATTATCTGGTTTGGACATAGCTCTTATTACTTACAGACCGCAGGAAAGCGCTTCCTTGTGGATCCTGTATTTTCTGGGAATGCTTCTCCAATTGCGGGTACGACAACCTCCTTTTTAGGTTCCAATACCTATCAGGTCCAAGACCTTCCAGAAATTGATTATCTATTAATTAGCCACGATCATTACGATCATTTAGACTATGAAACCATCCTGCAGTTAAAAGATAAAGTTGCCCATGTGATCACAGGACTCGGGGTTGCTGCGCACTTTGAACGCTGGGGATATCAAACCGAGCAGATTACAGAATTAGACTGGTATGATGATATAGAACTGGATGAACATATTAAACTTATAGCTACACCTGGAAGACACTTTTCAGGACGTACCTTCAAAAGAAATACCAGCCTCTGGTTATCTTTTGTTCTATTAACGCCAAAACATAAACTCTTTTTGGGAGGAGACTCGGGTTATGGACCACATTTTAACGATATCGGTAAGAAATATGGTCCTTTTGACTTAGCTATTATAGAAAATGGGCAGTATGATCCGAAATGGGCATATATTCACCTCTTACCAGAACAGCAGATGCAGGTAGCTAAAGATTTAAATGCCGCGAAGATTATGCCCGTTCATTCTTCAAAATTCAAACTCTCTCAGCATGCATGGAAAGAACCTTTAGAGAAAATATCTCAATCCGCAGCGCAGGCACATATCCCTTTAGTTACGCCTAAAATAGGCGAGATTGTAGATTTAAATCAATATAATCAAGTTTTTGAATCCTGGTGGGAGCAGATTGATTAATCAAAGACCTCATAATAAAAAGCCGAGCTCCGTATCGATGATATCGGAGCTCGGCTTTTTTTATCTACAGCTAGAATATACTTGCTGATCGACGTTCCATAATGGTATTATCTTTCCATACTCCACGAAGCTGAGCAGCCTTCTGCTGTGTTCCTAAAATACGGAATCCATATTTCTCATGCAGCTTTATACTACGCTGATTTTCAGGAAAGATAAAGGATAAAATCGTCCAGATGCCCTGACGTTCGGATTCCTGGATTATATATTCCATAAGCTGCCCGCCCAGTCCGCGCCCTTGGGCTTGATTATCGATATAGACGGATAACTCGGTTACTCCAGCGTAACCGCTGCGCTGCAATACAGGAGAAAGGGCTACCCATCCCAAAATATGTCCTTCTTCCTCCAGCACAAAACGCAAGTTCGGAAGATGATCGAGATCCCATTCTGCCCAACTCGCCGTTTTTAAGGCGAGTGTAATCCCTCCAGCATCTATTGCTTGCTGGTAGATGGCCGCTACTGCAGGGTAGTCGGTTGGAAGAAGTTTACGAATTTGCATGGGTTTTATTTTTTCCAAAAAAATGATCTAACACTATGGTAATTGCTCCATCGCCAGTGACATTACAAGCGGTTCCAAAGCTATCCATCGCAATATATAAAGCAATCATTAAGGCTTGATTTTCAGGACTGAAACCTAACATCGAAGCAATAATCCCGATGGCAGCCATAATAGCTCCTCCCGGAACTCCAGGGGCAGCGACCATAGCAACACCTAACATACAGATAAATCCTGCCATCTGCATAAAATCAAAAGGAATTCCTTGTAATAACATCAGCGCAATAACGCAACATACAATTTTTAAGGTGGAACCCGCCAGATGTATAGTCGCACATAACGGTACAGCAAAATTAGCGATATCCTCGGAAACGCCAGATTTTCGAACCTGCGCCAGAGTTACTGGAATTGTTGCCGCAGAAGATTGAGTTCCCAATGCCGTGAAATATGCCGGCATCATATTTAGTAATAGACGGATTGGATTTTTCCGTGTAATGATTCCAGCAATGCTAAACTGAATCAGTAGCAAGAGAATATGTAAGATAAAAATTATAACTATAATCTTTAAAAAGACATCCATAATCATAGCTACTTGGCCTGAATAGGACATATTTAAGAATATCCCAAATATAAATAAAGGGAGACATGTAATAATAACCGTCCGGATTAAAAAGGTAATAATCGTTTCGAAATCTATAGCCACCTTTTCTAAGGTAGAATTTTGGATTTTCGATAAGCCTATTCCAACTAAAAAAGCAAATACTAAAGCGGGCATCACATCGAAAAATGGAGGAAATTCAATGCTAAAGTATGGCTGAAGGTCTACGGCAGCTGCGCTGATACTCATCTGCTGTGCCTGATCGGCTAGTGCTGATGGAAATATCGCCATCGCTGCAAAATAAGATGAAAATCCTGAAAACAAGGTGGAGCCATAGGCTATAACTACCGTTGTCAGTAATAATTTTCCTGCCGCCTGTCCTAATTTGGCAATAGATGGGATAATTAATCCCACAATAATTAAAGGAATTAGAAAATTAAGGAGCTCCGAAAAAATAGCGTTAAATGTCGCAAAGATACGGGAGACCCCTTCTGGGAGGAATAAGCCCAATACGCTTCCCAGAATGATGGCAACCACCACTTGAAATAACAAGTTGTTGAATAGTTTTTTCATTCCCGAAAATAGGAAATATATTAATTTTATAAAAATGCCGTATCTTTGTACCGTGACTGAAAAAAGTAAAGTAATCGACATCCGTAGTTTGACATTAGATCAACTAAAAGAGAAACTTACCCAAATGGGTGAGCAAGGTTTTCGTGCAAAACAAATCTATGAATGGCTATGGGTGAAGTCATGCACAGATTTTGATGAAATGAGCAACTTAAGTAAATCCCTAAGGGAGAACTTAAAAGCGAATTTCTCTATTCATGCAGTACAGGTTAAGAATTCTCAAATTTCTTCCGATAGAACCATCAAATCTAGCTTTACGCTATACGATGGAAATATTATTGAAGGAGTGCTTATTCCTGCTCCAGAGCGTATGACAGCCTGTGTTTCCTCGCAGGTGGGTTGTAGTCTGACCTGCAAATTCTGTGCTACAGGATATATGGATCGTAAGCGTAATTTAAATGCGGATGAGATTTATGACCAGGTCGTTCTTATTGCCAAACAAGCGGAACAAAACTATAATCAACCCCTGACGAATATCGTCTATATGGGGATGGGAGAACCCTTGTTAAACTATGCAAATATGATGAAATCGGTGGAACGTATTACCGCTCCCGATGGATTAAATATGGCCGCAAAACGGATTACCGTTTCTACTGCCGGGATCGCTAAAATGATTAAAAAGTTAGGAGATGATCAGGTACGTTTTAATCTTGCGCTCTCTTTACATGCCGCAAATGATAAGAAAAGAAATGAAATTATGCCTATTAATGAGCAGAATTCGTTACAAGCATTGGCCGAAGCATTAAAATATTTTTATGCTAAAACTAAAAATCCGATAACCTTCGAATATATCGTATTTAATGATTTTAACGATGGCTTAGAAGATGCGAAAGAGTTGGCTAGATTTTGTAAGCATGTGCCTTGTAAAGTAAATATTATCGAATATAACCCCATTGCACTTGCGGATTTCTTAAATGCAGATGCCGATAAGATTGAAATATTTGCGGACTACTTAAAAAGTCAAGGTATAGTGACCAATGTCAGACGCTCTCGCGGAAAAGATATTGATGCTGCCTGCGGACAACTTGCAATTAAAGAAGAAGAAGCCGTAAGCTAAAGATTATAAACGATTTATCCGTATCTTCAGGTATGGATAAATCGCTATTTCCCCCTCCATTTATTCAAGATCTCTTCCAGCTTTTCTTTCCGAAGATTTGTGCGGTATGCGATTGCCCCTTAATTCATCAGGAACAATTCCTCTGCATCAGCTGTCTTATTAAACTGCCGAAACTGAGACTCTACCATCTTCCAGACAATCAAGCTGCCCGTAGACTCTGGGGAAAATTTCATTTTGATCATGTCAGTGCCTTTTTGGAACTCGAACAAAAATCGATTTCAGGGAAGTTAATTAAGCAGATTAAATACAAGCATACCGCTCGGATATGCAGCTACCTCGCCTATCTATATGCTTCTGAATTAAAGAGGTTACAAGTCTTGCAGGCTGTAGACCTGATTATCCCGATTCCCTTAAGTAAAAGAAAAATGGCCAAACGCGGATATAATCAATCCGAATTTATTGCCCAGGGCATAGCCTCCGTCTATCAGCTTCCTGTTGCTGAGCAGTTACTCCAGCGAAATGAAGCTCCATATTCTCAAACTAAACTCGGAAGGATAGCCCGATTTGACGAATTAAAGGATGTCTTTTATATCAAAAGCAGCATTCCTAAGCCATGCCAGCATATTCTTTTGGTGGATGATGTGATAACCACGGGAGCCACCATTACAGCTGCAAGCAATTACTTGCGCAAGCGATTTGACGGGAAAATATCGGTATGCAGCCTATTTCTCGCTTAGGCGATAACTATTTTCCCAAAACAAACTATCGTTTGCCCGAATGTACAGATGGACATTTACAGTCTTTCTTAAATACTGCACAAGAATTTAAACTGATGCATACTGCAGCAAGGAGTAATCCGATTATTGTTTTCTTTTTCATCTTATCGAGAATGTCTATACAACACAAGATACGCAAAAGATCCCATGCCTGTACCCACTAAATCTGCAAATAAATCCCAAAAATCTGCCGAACGATCTGTAAAAATATATTTTTGAATGCCTTCCGTAAATAATCCAAAACAGATGGATAGAAAGACAACAATCAGGATATTGCTAAATTTTGATAATCTGGGACCATAATATTGACTAGATCCCACATATAATAGCGTTGAAAAGACAAAGAAAAAACCAGTATGCGCGAGCTTGTCCATCCCTTCAAAACTTGGAGTGCCATCAAAACTACGCTGTGGCATAGCACATAACACGATAACGACAATAGCCCATAAAATTGCCCATATATAAGAGCCTAAGAATTTCACCATATTAAATAGCTTACAAATAGATAGCCAAAGATGAATTTTTAAGGCTAAAAACAAAAATTTGTGGCAAAATAAAATCTAATTAAAAAAAATATAAAATTTTTCTCACTGATTTTCAGTCACTTAACATTGAAATATAAAAATAAATAGTACTATGTATTGCATAGTACAGTCTTAAGCACATATCTTTGTATTATTATGATCGCTGAAAATACACAAGTACAAATGCGTAAAGGGATTTTAGAATACTGTATTCTATCCATTATTTCCCGGGGGGAAATTTACGCTTCAGATATCATCAGTGAACTCAAAAGAGCTCTATTGTTAGTTGTAGAAGGCACAT
>DAIQRP010000012.1:6637-11987 GCA_036786125.1 Sphingobacterium sp. | reverse complement strand
CCAAATTACCCAAGATGGCTTGGACGTATTGGTTCAATTAGATGTCACATGGAAAGAATTACTCTTCGCTGTAGAAACATCATTAGTAGGAAGAAAAAATAATATTGACTAAATAAAAAACATAAAGATGAACAAGACAATCATTATCAACATAAATAGTATCGTATTCCATATTGAGGAAGACGCATATGACATGTTGCGTGCCTATATGATTGATATCAAAAAACATTTTGGTCATTCAGAAGATAGCAAAGAAATCTTAGCAGATATCGAAAATCGTATCGCAGAAATGTTTACCGATAAAATTCAATCGGGTTTAAAAGAGGTAATTAATATCCAAGATGTAGAAGCCGTGATTACACAGATGGGACGTGTATCAGACTTTGAAATGGATGAGCAGGAAAGTGGCAGCAGCTACAGCGCAAATACAGGACCTTCGTACAACTATAATGTAGGGAAAAAACTGATGCGTGATCCTGATGATAAAGTGTTCGGAGGGGTATGTTCAGGATTAGGACATTACTTTGGCATCGAGTCTAGATGGGTAAGATTACTCTTTGTCCTTTTATTCTTATTTGCAGGAACAGGCTTCTTATTTTATATTATCCTTTGGATCATTATGCCCTTGGCAGTGACTCGCGTAGATAAGATGGAAATGCGTGGTGAAGCTCCTAATATTCAAAATTTTAAGAAAAATTTTGAGGAAGAGATGGGCAATATTCGCGAAAATTTTTCAGGAGCTGGCGCAAGCGTTAACCAAGGCATGCGTTCAGCAGGGAACGCTATCGGATACATTCTGATTGTCATGGTTAAAGTTATAGGAATTATTTTTGCCTTTAGTATTGGTGTTACGCTTCTTTCGCTATTAATAGCCTTTATAGCGTTCTCATTAGGCATTTCTAAAGTCGGCCCTGAAGGTATTGTAGAGACATTTAATTTTATCGATGCCCATGATGCCCCTTTTGCATATCTGGCTGGATTTTTAACACTAAATATTCCATTAGTAGCGGTATTCTATATTATTATCCGAATTCTGTTCAACAGAAAACCGATGAATAATTACCTTTCGATTAGCTTATTAGTGGCCTTCATCTTAAGTTTCTTAGGTTCGGTATATTATATCACCAATGTGGTTAAAGATTTTAAAGAACGCAGTATTATCGTTCAGGAAAAGGCATTACCATCGAGCAACACTTATTATTTTTCATTAAATGATACACGTGAAATAAAAATATCAGATACGACAGACCGTAAGAATATGGCTCGCCTAACGCTAAATAATAAGAATTTATTAGGCATTCGTAAAGATGATATCCGCATTCGTTTTGAGCAGATAGATTCTATAGCCAAGCCGTATATTAAATATGAATTTTCTTCTAAAGGAAGAACCTATCAACTGGCGACGCAACGGGCTTCAAATATTGAGTACAATACACAAATCGACAGCAATCATATTCGCTTCGATAGCCACTTTAACTTATTAAATGATGAGTTATTTCGGGATCAGGAAGTGAATATTACGGTATACCTGCCGGTAGGTTCCCATATTATCTTGGACAGAAGCATCCGTTGGAAAGTTAGAGATGTGCCTTTCGAGCAATGCTATCCAGATAATAGTCATGATATCAAACAGACGGAATGGAAGATTACAGACCGCGGCATCCGTTGTGAAATAGAGCCGAACCCACATCCGGAGGAGAATGATCTCGATTTTGATATAGATTTAGGCGATATGGAATTAAAAGATACCATCATCAATATCAATACCAAGGGAGTTAGTGGAGCAATTAAAATCAAAAAATAAATAGTATTAATCAACCTATATCCAAGGCAGGATATATCCTTATCCTGCCTCTAATTTTTTACGACCTATAATTTAAATGAAAACAACCTTTACCCAATTCACATTAACATGCGTATTTATCCTTTTAGCTTTCACGGGATGGGCCCAACAGCAAAGCGCAAAAGGAAAAGTTACAGACGCATCAGGAACTCCTATTGCTTTTGCTACAGCAAGTCTGATCGGATCGACTAACCAGGTCGTTTATAAATCCGCAGTCACAGATGATGCTGGAAGCTATTCATTTTCCAATATTTCTGCTGGAAAATATATTATTGAAGTTAAAAATATCGGTTTTGAGACAACACGCAGCGCCGAGCTTTCACTTCATGAACGCAGTACCACACTTCCGACGATCAGTTTAAATCCAGCTTCCACTACGCTGGCAGAAGTAGAGATTCAAGGCAAAAAGCCGACCATCCAAAGGAAATCGGATATGCTCGTTATGAATGTTGAAGACACGCCATTAGCTGCTGGAAATAATGCCTTAGATATTTTAAAACAGTCTCCAGGGGTTTCTGTAGATAATAATGAGAATATAACCCTAATGGGACAGGGAGGAGTAACCGTATTAATCGATGGTAAGCAGACTTTCCTTTCTGCAGACCAGCTGAATACTCTATTAAAAAGTACTGATGGCAACTCGATAAAATCCATTGAACTGATTACTTCCCCTTCCTCGAAATACGATGCTGCAGGAACTGCGGGTATTATTAATATCGTATTAAAGAAAAATAAATTAGAAGGCACCAATGGTAATTTCAATATTTCTGCTGGAGCAGGCCGTCGCTTTCGTGGCAATACCTCACTGGCTTTAAACCATAAAAAGGAAAATACCAATTATTTTATGAGCTATTCTTTGGATAAAACGGCTCGTGAGAATGATATCAATCTATTACGTGTAATTAGAAATAAGGATAGAGCAACCTATTTCGATCAGAAATCTACCGTTAATCCGGATGAAAGAACCCATAGCTTCCGTTTAGGTGCAGACCATAAAACATCGGAGCGTAATACCGTAGGTATCGTCTTAGGCGGATCTTTTAATAAAGAAGTTAATGATAATAAGAGTATCTCTCATATCGGAAGCCGCGCGGGTTTAGTAGATTCGATTGCGAAATCTACCAATGATTTTGATGCCACCTTTAATAATCTAACTTTAAATATCAATAACCAGTTTGCTATAGATTCCACAGGCCGTCTCTTGACCGCAGATTTCGACTATAGTCGCTATCAGACGAAACGTACGGCAAATTATAACAATAGCATTGAGCTTCCGGATGGTACATTAGTTCGTGCTCCAGAGTTATTACGCTCTCCTATGCCTACTGAATTTAATATCTATATGGCGAAAGTGGATTATACACATCCGATTAACAAAACTTCTAAATTTGAGTCGGGTTTAAAATATTCACATGTAACGACGGATAATGATTTAACTTTTGAAAGCTTTCTAGGTAACGAGTGGGTTAATGATCCCAAACGTACAAACCACTTTATCTATAAAGAGCAGGTCGCTGCAGCCTATGCTTCCTATGGTAATCAATTAGGAAAATGGGGTATTCAAGCTGGTTTACGTGGAGAATATACCTTCTCTGATGGAACGTCTATCACCTTAAATAATACGGTAAAAAGAAAGTATTTCGACATATTTCCGAATGCTTCCGTAAGTTATGCTGGTTCGGAGAACCATATTTTAGCTTTATCCTATAGCAAACGTATCTCTAGACCGAATTATAAAAACTTAAATCCATTCGATTATTTTATCGATCAGTTTACTTTTGAACGCGGAAACCCATATTTACAACCACAATATGCGCATGCTGTGGATTTAAACTATACCCTATTCAAGCGTTATAACTTTACTGTAGGTTACAAAAAGACATTGGATGAGATTTCTGAAACTATGGGTCAAGATGATGAGTTAAACTTAACTTGGGTTACAAAATCTAACCTAGCAAACTCTACATTTGCTTATGCCAACTTCTCTGCCCCATTAAGTTTTACCAAAAAATGGTCGGGTTTTGTGAATTTGACGAGCTTCTATATGCACTTTAAAGGAGAGATGTCAGGATTAGCATTAGATGATGGACAGTTGGCATTCCAAGGTTATCTATCCCAAAGTTATCGCTTCCTTCCATCGACTTCCGTAGATGTGAATGCACGTTATACTTCGTCCTTAAAATATAGTATCTATACCATAGATTCCCGTTATTCGTTCGACTTAGGCTTAACTCATAATTTTAAAGATAAACGTAATAGCTTAAAATTAGCCGTTACCGATATTTTCAAAACTAACTTAAATAACCTATCGACAAGTTTTGGAAACTTCGATACTAAAATCAGACAGTACCACGATAGCCGTGCTTTCAAACTGACTTATACCTATAAATTCGGAAACTTAAATATTCGTTCTAAGGTAAAAAACTTAGATACTGAAGAGAAAGACCGCGTTTCTAAATAAGCATTTTTCTAATTTTATAAAAAAGCCGCAAGATCTTTTAGGTCCTGCGGCTTTTTTATTTTAAAGTTTGATTAATTTCATTTTTGGAACTAGGGCTTTCATAATGCACCAGGCAATAATATAAGCTAAAGCACAAAACGAAAACATAATCGTATAACCCGTCTGTATCGAACCGATGGCTTTATAATGATCAAATAATGCTCCCCCCACTTTGGAGACAATAACCCCTCCTATTCCGCCTGCCATACCGCCAATGCCGACAACAGAACCGATCGCTGATTTAGGAAACATATCAGAAACGG
Source organism: Sphingobacterium sp. (assembly GCA_036786125.1). Lineage (GTDB taxonomy): Bacteria > Bacteroidota > Bacteroidia > Sphingobacteriales > Sphingobacteriaceae > Sphingobacterium. The sequence continues at coordinate 7,381 of DAIQRP010000012.1, read as the reverse complement.
TGGTAAAGATATTCGCAGACCAAGCCTGATGCGCAGACGTTCCAATACCTATAAATATAACGGGAACCCAAAATGAATAATGCCCTAAAGGTTGTGCTAATAATACAATTAATGGGAATAAGGCAATCACAAACATGGCGCGCATACGTCCCTCATAAGCATTATATCCTTTCTCTAAAAAGTACGCTGGAAACCAACCTCCAAATACGGAGCCGATCATTGTCATGGAATATAGAATTGCTAAAGGCCACATAATTTCTGTATTTCCCATACCATATTGCGCTTTTAAATAAGAAGGCAACCAAAACAAGAAAAACCACCATACCCCATCGGTCAGTAATTTTCCAATGGTAAAGGCCCAGGTTTGTGGGTAAGTAAATAATTTTAGCCAGGATACTTTAGGTCCGATTTCATCTTCTACAGGAACTTCTTTCTCCTCTTCAGCATCTTGCAGGATATAGTCTTTTTCAGCTTGAGAGATCCGTTTTTGATCTTCAATCTTATCGTAAAAAATCAACCAGAAGATCAGCCAGATAAACCCAACTGCACCCACTAAGATAAAGGCCATCTCCCATCCCCAGACTTCTGCAATCCAAGGCACAGTCAATGGAGCTAAGACAGCGCCAATATTCGCTCCAGAATTAAAAATTCCCGTAGCTAGGGAACGCTCTTTTTTTGGAAAATACTCTGCTGTAGCTTTAATCGCTGCCGGAAAATTCCCCGCTTCCCCAACCGCAAGTACAG
>DAIQRP010000012.1:1109-6627 GCA_036786125.1 Sphingobacterium sp. | reverse complement strand
ACAGCACGGGAAACGATAAATCCGACCACAGAAACAGAAAGACCTCCGATACCCACCAAGGCGAAAATATGGACTAAGGCCTCTCCCACGAAAATCGCTTCGGCATGTAGAATCGCTCCTAATGACCAGACGATAATGGCTATGGCATAACCCCATTTAGTGCCTAATTTATCAATGATACGCCCCGCAAATAGCATGGAGATCGCATAGACAAATTGGAAGGCTGCAGTAATATTTGCGTAGTCAGAATTCGTCCAGTTGAATTCCTCTTCTAATCTTGTATGTAATAAACTTAGGACTTGTCTATCTAAATAGTTGACAGTTGTGGCAAAAAATAGAAGCGCACAGATGGTCCAACGGTACTTCCCGATCATAATTATATGTTTAATTGGTAATATTGGTTTTTTGGTTTTTTAGTTTTTTAAGAGCTTTGCAGCTATTTTCCCACCGGAAAATTAAAGTATTTCTTTGCGTTATGATAGGAAATATTAGCAATCAACTCGCCTAGCCAAGGGATATCATTCGGAAGCTCTCCATTTTCTATATCCTGAGCAAATAGGTTACATAAAATTCTTCGGAAATATTCATGTCTTGGAAAGGAAAGGAAAGACCGGGAATCGGTCAGCATGCCTACCATCTGACTGATGAGTCCAATATTGGATAAGGCATTAAGCTGCTTAGTCATCCCATCTTTCTGATCCAGGAACCACCAGCCGGAGCCAAATTGTACTTTACCGGCTACAGTACCATCGTTAAAGTTTCCAACCATGGCCGCAAAAAGTTCATTATCCGCAGGATTTAGGTTGTAAATAATGGTTTTTGCCAATTTATTGCGCTGATCCAGACGGTTTAAAAATTTAGATAGCAGCTCCCCCTGCTTAAAATCTCCAATGGAATCCCATCCGGTATCGGGTCCTAACTGCTGCAATAATCTTGAATTATTATTGCGTAGAGCACCGAGATGAAACTGCTGCACCCATCCTTTTTCATGATCCCATTCTGCGAAACTCAGTAACATGGCAGATTTAAATTGATTGACCTCTATAGTACTTAACTGCTCTTTAAGAAGGATTTTTTGGAATATATTTTCTATTTCTGCATCTGTATATTCTGAAGCATACATATGGCTGAGACCATGATCTGAAAGCTGACAGCCATGTTCCGCAAAATACTGATGCCTGCGGTATAAAGCTTCCAAATAAGTTGCATAACTTCTAATTTCTATATTTTCTATTTCTTCGAGCTTTTGGATATACAGCGCTAAAGCCTCCGTATCTTCCGCATGCATAGCCTTATCCGGTCTAAATGTTGGAAACATCTGAAATCCAGCCCCCTGCTCCGCAAAGGCCCGATGATAAGCTAAATTATCTAATGGATCATCTGTGGTACAGATAACTTCCACCTTCATCTGCGTAAGTAGACCTTGAACAGCGTGTGAGGGCTGTTGCAGCTGCGCTGAAGCTTCTGCATAAATCTGTTTGGCATTATCCCCACGCAACAAATCATATATTCCAAAATACCGCTGAAGTTCCAAGTGTGTCCAATGATATAAGGGGTTACGCATGGTATAAGGAACGGTATCTGCCCAGTTTTGAAACTTTTCAGCATCGCTCGCGGCTCCAGTAATAAAATGCTCTGAAACCCCATTGGCACGCATGGCTCTCCATTTATAATGATCGCCATAGAGCCAAGCTTGGCTTAAATTTTGAAATTGTTTGTTTTCCGATACTTCTTGTGGAGATAGGTGATTATGATAATCTATAATCGGTTGATTCTTGGCGTAGTTATGGTATAATTCTTGCGCTATACTAGATTGCAGAAGAAAATTATCATCTAAAAACTTTTTCATATTAATTGGTTATCCTCTTGAGATTGAGCTCTAAAGAATCTAATTTAATGAAATAATTCTAGGTAATATGGAGAATTGACGGATTTATAATCGCAAACGTTTTCGGAGAAAGTATATTAGAACTGATATATTATTGTCTAATTATGCGTAGTTCTAAAAAAATAAGAATACATTAACACAATATTTAATATATTTGTAATGAATTAATTACTTTGACCAAACCCATGAAGGCATATTTTAATCAGCATAATTATAAACATAGGTATTTAATTTTATCTATTGTCTTTTTTATAATTGTGCTTATGCAAATGTCTTATTTAATTAATTTAAGACAAACTAAATTAAAACATATTAAAAGAACATCTATGTATGAGCGGTTTCTAAACTCATAGGTTATAGTTTTATTCTGCTATTAAAACATACTTCCATCCTTTTGAGATAATTCTTATAGAAAGATCTACAGTAAACTTTCCTTCTCAAAATAAGACGCCTAAATTATCTACTAAAAAGCAATCTACCTCACTTTAAGATAATAATTGTTATTTTTTGATAATTAAATTATAATAATCTGAATATAAGCAAATTATCAAATAATTTTACATCTACAAATAAGAATAAAATAATTCTATTGGCATAGAATTTGCATTACTAACCATACAATTATTCTATATATATGAAAATATTATCCATTTTTGAGTTAAATACTTGTTATCGAGCGTTATTATTGGTTACAATTTTCACAGGTATAATAATTGTTCAGCTTATATTTATAAGTAATTATACACCATCTAATACTTCTAATCCTAAAAGTTTAAAAATGAAAGCCGAACAAAAAAGGATGAATTATAGATACGATAAGAATACTTTTAATTAATGAGCAGAAAAGGTTTCATGAGCATTTAATTTCAATAATTTAGGAACTCGAGCCGTCGCTGAAATATACACTCCTGGATAAGTGGAACAAAAATCATCAACAAAAGCATCGTGATCAACTACTACATTTGCATTTATAATTACATGCTTTCCAATACATGAATTAGCCTGTAACACTGCATGTGCTAAAATCACTGATCCCTCTCCTATTTTTACATCTTTAGCTATATATGCATTTGGATGAATTAATGTTCCAAATTTATGAGATACTTCTTGAGCAATACGTGCTCTTACTTCATTATTCCCTATAGCTATAACTAATAAAGCATTGAGGTTTGAGCTATTATCATACTCATTTTCCTCATCATACACTGCAACAACTCGATCTCCTTGAAGCTCTATTAAATCACGCAAAACTCGAGCATGACCGCCAGAACCATATAAAATATAATCTTGCATATTATTAATTAATCGAATATTTTTTAATAAGCTGCTGTTTTATGTACAAATAAATCAGACTTAAGAATAGTAACAAAATAATAGAAAATCCAATTTGTATTTCCAGGGAATAATTCGAAATATAAATTACCATTGTTCCAACCAAAATCTGTAAAATACCATAACTACTAGCAACGACTAATTTATTTATTCCTGCTTCATTCGAAAGATATTGGTATAAATGTGAACGATGTGCCTGAAAAATATTTTCCTTTTTTAATAAACGGCGAACAATTGTCCATACCACATCAATACCATATACTGAAATAAATAGAATATAAATAAAGTTCTGTGTTGAAACTATTAAACTCACTAAACAGAATAAAACAATGAAAGCGATGGCTACAGATCCCACATCACCAGCAAAACATTTGGCACTCTTTCTAAAATTAAAAAAGGCAAATACAACAACAGATAGCAATGTGTAATACAATAGATCCGCCTCCACAAAGTTAATTTGTTTATTCATATAGCTCATTAATGCCAAAACAGCTAAACTATATGCAGCGGTTATTCCATTTATTCCATCCATAAAATTATATGCATTAATTGTACCTATAATAAAAATTATTGCAATAGGAATAAAATACCAAGGAAGGTGAAATAGATCAAGCTCATGTATTAACAATAATACGGAGGTTAAATGGATGGATAAGCGTACCTTATTTGACAAAGTGAAAACATCATCCAAAAAGGAAATTACCGTCATTAATGTTAATCCCAAAAAGAAGTAGGGATATATATAATTTGATTGTATAAAAAACAGTAATGCTGCAATGTAAAATATTATACCTCCTCCACGTAAAGTAATTTGAGTATGCGAACTTCGTTGATTGGGTTTATCAATGATATTAAAATGATCGGCGACTTTAAAATAAGGAATTTCCGAAATAAATAAAATAATTATTATAATTAGATATTCCATTATTTTTCTTGAACAAAACTTTTAATTGTAATTTCTACACCTTCAATAGCAGAAAATGGCAGTGCTGTTATCCCCAAAGCTGTTTTTAATTTTTGATTAGAAACAAGTAGATTATTGGTGAGTTTTTTCAACCTTTTAGAGTTTAAAGGGATAGGTATATAATCTCCAATTTTTGCCATTCCATATATTAAAAATTTAGGTATATTAAATTTATATACATTTTTATTAATAGTCTTTGATATTATTGAAATAATTTCATTTGTATTCAATGGTTGATCATCACAAATATGATAAATACCTGATTCTATTTGATCTGCTTTTAAAAGAATTTGATTTATGAAAAAATTAAAATTATCAATACCTAAAAAAGATCTATTATTTTCAAATGCTGACAGAGGATAAGGGATACCCTTACTTATAAATTTGTATAGTAAACCCAAATTTCCTTTGTCTCCGGGTCCATGAACCATTGTGGGACGCAATATAATTAATTTCTTCCCCTTAGGTAATTCTTGAGAACTCAAATATTCTTCAGCAGCTAATTTAGATTTACCATAAAAAGAAATAGGGTTTGCAGGAGACCCTTCTGATAAAAAAGAATTAGATTCAAATTCTTCGACTGCTGCGATAGAACTAATATGAATGAGTAATTTAGCCTTAGATTTTAAAAAAAAATCAAAGATTTCTTTAGTTAATTCTAAATTAGCAAAATAGAAATCTTCTTCAGAGGCTGTTCCATTATGGTCATGTGCTTTACCTACTAAATTAATTAATGCATCTGCATTTGAAACATGAACATTCCACTCTGGTTCTCTAATGGATAATTTCTCTAAATCATGATAATTCTTTAAAGAATGAAAAAGATTACTCCCAATAAACCCTGAACCACCTAATATTAATAATTTCATATTATTTTTGATTTCTTAAAGTTTTACTATAAATAATAGTCAGCAATTTTTTTGGTAATAACCTTAATGGAGCCTTTAAAAATATTGAAATGATAAATTTACTTTTAGTGATATAACCTAATTCTTTTACACGTTTCAAAAAGCGTAATTCATGCTTTAGATAAGCTAAACCAATTCTTCTACCGATCATATCATTACCGATTCGAAAATGTAGAAGAGGCTCGTCCAAATTAGCAACTATATAATTCGCTTGTAATACCCTTATCCACAAATAATAATCTTCAAAATATGGCATACTTGCATAAGAACCCACTTTTAAAATAACCGATTTCTTAAACATAACAGAAGGGTGATTAAAAGGGTTTCTATAGGTAGAATAATTTAAGATATCATCATGCTGTAATGGTGGAGTACGGAATTGACCTAAATCTTCTTTTTCAACATTAAACTCCTGCACTGCAGTAC
>DAIQRP010000012.1:0-1099 GCA_036786125.1 Sphingobacterium sp. | reverse complement strand
GTTTTTCAAATCTTTCAAAATAGGCAATATCATCAGTATCCATTCTAGCAATTAATTCATTAGAACAATATTTTAAACCTTCATTTAATGCAATACCTAATCCCTTATTTTCACTTAATGAGACTATATTAAAAAGATTTGGATACTTTATTATGAATTGACTAATCACATTCTCTAACCCTTGAGTTAGCGGACCATCCTTTACTAAAACTATTTCAGTTGGTGGAAGACTTTGATTAATTATGCTATCTAAGGATAACTGTAAATTTTCAGGAATTTCTTTACTATAAATCGATAATAAAACGCTGAACATTAATAGAGAATAATTATTTTGTTAAATTTTGAACTTTAAAGCCATTATAAGAATTATTTAATTTTGTTTTATTCAATGTTGAATTAATATTATTTAATCCTACAGAATAAGTATTCACACCTTGTGTAAATTTATTTAAATCGAATTTTATAGGCTTACTCGACTGGAAATTAGCTCCAAATATCATATTTCCAGTAAATACATTAGCAGAATAAGAATTATTTATTGAACTAAAATCTGAAATCCCATAGGTGTTTGTTTTAGTATCATAATTAATATTTATTAAATTTTTACTAAACTCATTACCCCGACTATAATAAGAAAATAGTCCAATTTTTGAATCTGAAACATTATTTTTAATAAATAAATTATTAAATGCTCCATAATAAACTCCTAAGGCTTCCGCTGCTCCTTTAATATTATTGTTTTCAACTTTATTATTAAAACATAATGCATGGGCAAATATACCACCAAAGTTTTTCTCTCGACTACCTTGATTAACTAATAAATTATTACTGATAACATTTTCAAAACACCCCATTAATAGTAAAACTGATGCATCTCCACCTTTATCAGTATTAATTTTTTTAAAAATTATCTTATTATTATTTATAAGATTATTTGACGAAAAATTTTTAATACAAATACCATATTCTTGATTTGATTCTATGATATTGTTTTCAATTTTACAATTTTTAGCATAAAAAGACAATTTAATCCCACCCGTACCTTTTAAATTTAAATTTTCTAATATTAAGCCATTGGGCTGTTCAAATTGTAAACAAT
>DAIQRP010000191.1:1988-4303 GCA_036786125.1 Sphingobacterium sp. | reverse complement strand
CTGAAGCTGGGCTCGAACCAGCGACCCTCTGATTAACAGTCAGATGCTCTAACCAACTGAGCTATTCAGGAAACTCTGCAAAACATGACGTTTTGGTTTCTTTAGTGGATATATTATCCTTATTTTTTTATTTACCTTTACTCGCTAAAGGTATTTGGCTCCTGAAGCTGGGCTCGAACCAGCGACCCTCTGATTAACAGTCAGATGCTCTAACCAACTGAGCTATTCAGGAAACTCTCTTTGTTACTTCGCGGTTATTTCCGTTTCAGTGATGCAAGTATCGGAAGATTTAATGAATCCTCCAAATATTTTTAAAGAACTTTTTGCAACTCTCTTAAATACAGCGGGAAAATTTTAAAATAAATTTATAGCAGAACTCCTGAAAGTATTAATGTAGCGAAAGTAAAATATATGATTAAACCAGTTACATCCACTAAAGTGGATACAAATGGAGCTGATGAGCTTGCGGGGTCGGCCCCTAAACGACGTAAAATAAAGGGTAACATAGAGCCCATTAATGAACCCCATAATACAACACCGACTAAGGAAAGACTAACGACAACTCCTACCAGATACCAATATTCACCATAAACATGGGTGAAACTCTGCCAAGTCATAATACGCAGAAAACCTAAGGTTCCTAAGATTAAGCCTAAAGCTAGGCCCGATAGAATTTCACGTTTCATCACGCGCCACCAATCTCCTAAGGTAACTTCCCCTAAAGCCATAGCTTGAATTATTAAAGTTGAGGCTTGAGACCCAGAGTTTCCTCCTGAAGACATAATTAAAGGCATCAGAGCGAATAAAACAATTGCTGAAGCGAGTTGGTGTTCAAAGTGCTCTATGACCGTAGCGGTCAGTAATTGACCTAAGAATAAGACGATAAGCCAACCCGCTCTTTTTTTAACTAAGTGCCAGATGGATACATCTAAATAAGGTTCATCTAAAGCCTCCGTACCCCCAATACGTTGCATATCTTCAGTATATTCCTCATTAGCTACCCAAAGGATATCATCCACGGTAACAATACCTAGCATAATACCTTGTTCATCGACTACGGGTAAAGCCACGCGATTATTCATACGGAATATATTAACGGCTTCCTCTTGTGGGTCATTGGCATTTAAGGAAATAAGTCGATTATCAATTAAGCTTCCTACTTCTGTAGCAGGATCTGCTAATAGAATATCTCGTATACGGATATCATCGATTAAACGTCCGCTTTCATCGATGACATATAACACATCGATAGTTTCGGAATTTTTCCCATAGCGACGGATATGTTCTAGAATACGTACAATATTCCAATGTGCTTTAACGGTAATATAATCTGGGGTCATCAGACGTCCCACAGAATCTTCGGGATAGCCTAATAGGGAAAGTGCAGCTTTTCTATCATCCGGAGGTAAGAGAATAATTAGCTGCTTAACGACATCACCTTTTAATTCACCAAAAAATGCCGTACGGTCATCGGGAGGCATTTCATTAATGATCTCACGAATTTTATGTCCAGAAAGTTTTTTGAAGATACGCTCCTGCGTTGGGAAATCGAGTATTCGAAATACATTAACCGCACGATTTAAACTTAAGGTTTCCAGGAATTTGGGTCCATAATCAGGGAGCTCATCTATTAATGCTTCTACATCAGAGATATTCAGTTCATCTAAATACTCTTTTAATTCTTCTTGATTTCCAGACTCAATAAGTTCTTTGATTTGCAGTACCTGCATATCTAATTCTTCCATAATTCCCTTCCTTAAATAAATCCTACATTGGTAAAAAAATTTTATGCAAAAGTCGCTTTTTTATACCGTAAATTATAATCATTTTTTTACTGAGCCTTAAAAAATATATGATAGGAAGTTTTTTATAAAAACTCTCCTAATGTCAAGTCCCTGATAAATAAGTGAAAACAGATTAAATACTCCTTTTGTTTGCGCTTGAATAACTGCTTAATATTTATTATTTAAGCGCATTAATTTATCGAATTAAGACAAAAGAAATTCTATATTTACATGAAACGCTGAATCTCAAAAGTATAGTCCATGAAAAAAAGTTATCTAATTGCTCTTCTTATTCTAGGATTCTTTCGCTCTGCAGAAGCGCAGATTTTTGATTTTGTACAAAGTAAACCCCGTATTTCCTGGCATCAAATACAGACGGAGAACTATCGTTTAATTTTTCCATCCACTTTTGATAGCCTGGCGTACCCACTTTTGCATTTCATCAATAAGGCGCATATTTCCAATCAAACTGAACTTCAAGTTTATCCTAAAAAATTTCCGATAGTCGTTCAAAATATGAGTTTGGAAGCG
>DAIQRP010000191.1:0-1978 GCA_036786125.1 Sphingobacterium sp. | reverse complement strand
CTAGAAAATCTGAACTCTTTTCTAGCCCCTCGAGTATGACGGACAATCAAGCTTGGCTTTCGAACTTAGCCTTACATGAACTCCGCCATATTGCGCAGATGCATCAGTTAACAGGAAAGCTAAAGAAGCCTTTCTTCGAGCAATTGGCCTTAGCTTGGTATGGCTTAAACCTGCCTGCTTGGTATTTTGAGGGAGATGCCGTCTTACATGAAACCCTTTATGCGCAAGGAGGTCGAGGGCGCCTTCCAAGCTGGGAAATGCCCTTAAAAGCCAACCAACTTTCAGGACATCGCTTTAGTTATGATCAATATATATTAGGATCTTTCAGACAGCCTATTCCGAGTTATTATTCGATAGGGTATCTGCTAGTCAGCAAACTTCAAAATGAGTTTGGACCACAGGCTCATGAGCAGCTTTACTCCAGTATCAACAGCCATATTATACGTCCATATAATTTTAAAAAAGCATTTAAAGAAGTTACTGCACAACATCCTAAACCTTTCTTTACATCCATGATGTCCGATCTGGAAAGCCGCTGGCAGGAACAGCAGCAAGCTAAGGACAGGTCTAATTACCCCCAAATTTTTAAGCAAGAATCGAAATACCCGAGCAGTTATTTGCTTCCCAAAAGAAATGCACAAAATGAACTGTTCGCCATCAGACAAGGGGTACAAATACTTCCTCAACTGGTCCGTATAGCAGGTGAAAAAGAAGAAAAGTTATTTTTTTTAGGATCTCAACTTGCCGCTCATTACAGCTTGAAAGATTCCTTAATTACCTGGGATGAGTATCGTGTAGATGAAAGATATAAAGTCAATAGTTATCAGGTCATCAATATCTATAATCTGCATACGAAGAAGATCAAACAACTTACTTATAAGTCCCGCTACTACTCCCCTACCTTCCATCCACTTAAAGAACAGCTTGCTGTAGTGGAAGTATCTTTATCCAATCAGGCATCTTTAGTCTTACTTGATCAGCATCATGGAGAGGCCGTTCTCGAGATTCAAATGCCAGAGGGTATACATATACAACAGCCAGAATTCAATGCCAGGGGAGAAAAAGTAATTTGTATTGCCATCTCAGAATTAGGTACAGCCTTATTGGAAATAGATATCGCAACAAAGCAATTAAACTATCTTAGCGCTTGGGGAAACCAACAGTATGAACGCCCGAGTTATCTGCTGGATGATATTATCTTTAAAGCTCATTTTAATGGGACGGACAATATCTATCGCTGGAAGGCCGCCAACCGTCAAATTTATCAGTTAACCGACGCAACCTATGGCGCATTTAACCCGAAAGTCGACATTCAAAATAATCAACTCCTATTTAATGATTATCAATATCTGGGCTATCAGGCAGTAGAGCTATCCTTAGATAGTTTAAAAGACATTCCATTACAGGAATTGAAGGATGCATTTACCCACTATTATAAGCCGAGCTTAGCATATATAGAGCAGCAAACAGATAGAAGTCAAAACGGGTATTCCAGCAGTAGCTTCGCGACAGACTCCTTAGCTCATACAAATCCTATTCAACCTTATTCAGGCTTAGGGAGAACATTTAATTTTCACAGTCTCAGCATTAGTTCAACGCAATTTGATAGTTTTGACAACTATAAACCTGGCCTATTTTGGATTTCAAATAATGTGCTTAATACCACGCAAGCAACTCTAGGATATGAATTTGATACTGATCGCCATAAATCCAACTATATCGCTGAGCTAGCGTATCAAAAATATTTCCCCAAATTTACTATACGTTATCAAAATAGAGGGCAGGTCGGATCGGCCAGAGCTCAAAGTAATCCCGATAGTCTAATTGGATTTGATTGGAGAGACCATCATATAACGGCACAGATGAGTATACCTATCAGTTTCTATAGACAGCAAAATGTATATAGCATGGGATTCCAAATATCTAGCTCCTATACAAAAAGATATGGGCTCAGCCATACCATTACAAATTTTCAAAC
>DAIQRP010000190.1:0-4382 GCA_036786125.1 Sphingobacterium sp. | reverse complement strand
CAAGTCTAACAAGTTAAATAACTTGTAGAATGAGTATATTTGTTTAAAGCATTATAAATATGAAAATCTCCTTAAATAGAAAAAATGAAGCCGTTCACTTTGAAGCGCATAGTGAATTGTCAGATATAACCGTACATATCGATGGATCTCCAGAAATCGGTGGCGAAGGAAAAGGTGTGCGACCGATGGAATTGGTTTTAATGGCTTTGGGCTCTTGCTCGGTATTTGACTTAAGCAGCATCTTAAAAAAACAACGTCAGGATGTTCAAGATATACAGGTTGCTGTAGAGGGAAAACGTCGGGATGAAGTTCCTAATATCTTCACGCATATTCATATTACCTTTACCTTAACAGGTGAAATAGATGAAAGTAAAGCATTAAAAGCTGCGGAATTAGCCGTTAAGAAATACTGCTCAGTACATGATATGTTAGCTGCCGGAGGAGTAGATATTAGCTATAGCCTTAAGATTAATTAAACCATTACCTATGGGCATAAAGCCAGACTTCATGCCCATAGGAATTTATTGCTGCTCTGGAATCTGCTCAGCACTGGATTTTTTTTGCCATATTTTTTCTGCCCAACGGCCTACGAACCAAAAAGAAACCGCTAAAATCAAAAAGAAAATCGCCCGATTTAAATTGTCCCATAGATATTCTACATAACGCGTGTAGATATTCAGAATAAAAAATACAAAACCCATTTCTCTAATGGTATTATCTTTATTCTTCAGCCCATAGAATACAAAAGCTAAGGAAACTGCCGTAGATAATAATCCCCAATAGAAAATATGAAATTGTCGAACCTCCGTCCAAGCTTCAAAATCACTGTAATTCCCAAATATAGAAAGTGCCCATAAGGATATCATTAAATATAAAATTCCAATCACCTTACTCAGAGCAGAGAAGGGTGTAAGTAGCTTAAATTTAGGTTGTACATATACCGCCACAAGACTGACTAAGAGGCCAAAGATCGTAAATCGAAGCGGATAATTCATTCCCCAAAATTTAAATCCCCAGTTGCTATGATACGCCGTTTCTGTAGCAAACCAAATTCCTAAACTAATCAGCATAAATAACCAGATTAACTGGGATTTCAACTTTACCGCCAGATATCCATAGATGCCTACCGAAAGCAGAAAGAGCAGCGAAAAATGGGATGAATTTTTATCTAAAATTTTGCCTAAAAAACCTACAGCCGCAGCGGTAGCAAATACCCCCACCAGCATCAGTGTCTCATTGGAAAGGGTGGTCCGATCGGGAGTTTTTTGTTTTTGTCTTAAGCCTACTGTAAAGGATAACACGGCTATGCACACAAAAAATATAAGAAATACAATATTAGGCGCATCCGAGAGCTTGGCAATAAATTCAATAAAACTTTCATCTACAAAAAGAGAAAATACCGCAAACACCAAGGATGCTAAAGCAATCCAAAAGGCATAGCGCGCGAGTCTACTCCAATCAAATCCTTTCTCATCTAATGTAGACCGAAGTTCAACCGCTTTTTCCGGAGCTAGATAGCCTTCTTTCTCCCAAAAATCTATGGCCTCTTCCAACGATTCCTTCTCTTGCTTGGTCACATCTATTTTTTTCATATCTTGCTATATTCCCTAGTTTTAATCTAAATTATCAGAAAAAAATCAAATTGTAGCAATTTGCAGTAAAGAAGCTACAGAAGCCCTCCGATTTCGAGTAAAATTCAGTATTTTTACGACTTGCAGAAATTATTCTGCTTGATTCATAGATTCAACATTAATGAGCAAGAAGATCACCCCAGATTTAGGCGAACAGCAAGAAGTTCAAGTATTTGGCGCTAGAGTCCATAATCTTAAAAATATTGACGTATCCTTTCCTAGAAATGAATTGGTTGTTATCACAGGTTTATCGGGATCTGGAAAATCTTCCTTAGCTTTTGATACGATTTATGCCGAAGGGCAGCGCCGGTATATGGAGACTTTCTCTGCCTATAGCCGTCAGTTTTTAGGCGGTATGGAACGTCCCGATGTCGATAAGATCTCGGGTCTGTCTCCGGTGATCTCTATAGAACAGAAAACCACCAATAAAAACCCGCGTTCTACTGTAGGTACGATTACTGAAGTATATGATTTTCTGCGATTGCTCTATGCACGTGCATCGGAAGCCTTTTCCTATGTAACTGGCAAGCGCATGGAAAGAATGTCCGAAGAGCAAATTGTAGACCGCATTATTCAAGAATTTGACGGTCAGGCAGTCAATATATTAGCCCCTGTAGTAAAAGGTCGTAAAGGTCATTATCGGGAACTTTTTGAATCTATCCGCAAACAAGGCTATGTAAAAGTCCGTGTCGATGGAGAAATCTTGGATATCAGTCCAAAGATGCAGGTCGATAGATATAAAATACACGATATTGAAATTGTCGTGGATCGCTTAAAAATTGAAGAAGAGGATAAAAAAAGGCTTCATACCTCCGTGTTACAAGCGATGAAAACAGCCAAAGGAATTATCAAAGTTTCGAATAAAGATAATGTGGAGCAGTTTTATAGCCGCTACCTTATGGATGCAGAATCAGGGATTTCCTATGATGAGCCTCAGCCTAATACCTTCTCTTTTAACTCCCCATATGGAGCCTGTCCAAAGTGTGATGGTTTAGGTTATGTTTTTGAAATTGATAAGGATGCTGTGATTCCTGATCGGAAACTAAGTATTCAAAAAGGGGCTTTAGCCCCATTAGGTCCATATCGGGAATCGTGGAATTTCCAGGTGTTAAAAGCTGTCGCTAAGAAGTTTGAGTTTTCCATGACAAGCCCCTTAGAAAAGCTGTCGGAAGAACAAATTGATATGCTTCTATTTGGGCAAGAAGAGCCTATATATGTGACTGTAGCTTATAATAATTATAATATTAAAGATTATAAAGTCAACTTCGAAGGCATATTTAAGCTCTTGGAAGATCAGAATGGAGGCAAAAACTCGGATGATATTCAGTCTTTAGACGACTTCCGTAGTAAGTGTGTCTGTTCGGCTTGTCAAGGTGCTAAATTAAGACCGGAATCCTTACATTTTAAAATTGATGGCCAGAATATTCATGAGCTTGCAACGATGGATATTGTCACTTTATTAGCATGGCTAGAAGGAATTGAAGAACGCTTGGACGAACGTCAACGTGTTATTGCGACCGAAATATTAAAGGAAATACGTTCTAGAATTGGATTTCTTGTCGATGTGGGTTTAAGTTACCTGACATTAGACCGTACTGCAAAAACACTTTCAGGAGGGGAAGCCCAACGGATCCGATTAGCGACACAAATAGGTTCACAGTTGGTGAACGTCTTATATATTTTAGATGAGCCCAGCATTGGCTTGCATCAGCGCGATAATGAACGATTAATTAACTCCCTCAAAAATCTTCGCGATATTGGAAACTCCATCCTTGTAGTCGAGCACGATAAGGATATGATTTTAAATGCAGATTATGTTATCGATGTAGGCCCTGCTGCAGGTTTAAATGGCGGAACGATTGTTGCTGAAGGAACTCCAAAAGAGATTCTTAAAGCCGATTCATTAACCGCAGCCTATTTGAACGGGCGTAAAGAGGTGGCTATTCCGGAGAAACGCCGTGAAGGAAATGGAAAGACTTTAACTTTAAAAGGAGCAAAAGGGAATAATTTAAAAAATATTAGTGTAGAATTTCCTTTAGGGAAATTAATCCTAGTTTCCGGTGTCTCTGGATCGGGAAAATCCAGCTTAATTACAGGGACCTTATACCCGATTTTAAATAAACATTTCTTCCGCGCAAAAGCGACCCCACTCCCATATCAAGAGATTGAAGGCTTAGAGCATATTGATAAAGTTATTGAAATCGATCAGAGCCCCATTGGGCGGACTCCACGTTCCAATCCTTCGACTTATACTGGTGTATTCTCGGATATTAGGACTTTATTTGTCCAACTCCCTGAAGCTAAAATTAGAGGGTATAAACCTGGAAGATTCTCTTTTAATGTAAAAGGAGGGCGTTGTGAAACCTGTCAAGGTGGAGGAATGAAAGTGATAGAAATGAACTTCCTTCCCGATGTGCAGGTCCCTTGTGAAACCTGTCATGGAAAACGCTATAATAGAGAAACCTTAGAAGTACGCTACCGTGGTAAATCTATTTCTGATGTGTTAGATATGAGTGTGGATGAGGCTGTAGTTTTCTTTGAAAATATTCCTTCGATCTATCGCAAGATAAAAACATTGCAGGATGTAGGTCTCGGATATATAACCTTAGGTCAGTCTTCGATCACCCTTTCCGGAGGAGAAGCACAGCGTATTAAACTGGCTACAGAACTATCTAAAAGAGATACCGGAAATACATTTTATATCTTAGATGAACCGACTACAGGTTTACATTTTGAAGATGTGAATGTACT
>DAIQRP010000189.1:0-4392 GCA_036786125.1 Sphingobacterium sp. | reverse complement strand
CGCCCATTCCAAAATGCCAGAACGCGTACTCTTAGATTCTATTGCAGAGGAAAAACCCGAACTTGGAGATAAAGATACGCGTCATATTAAGGTGTTCTACCAAGACCCTAAAGAGGTATCGAATTATTACCGCTTTATCGTATTTATAAATAATAAACAAACCAAAGATATTATCGTAAGCAATGATGATTTTAATAATGGAAATCGGGTAAGTCTGACCATTCGACCGGATGATGATATCGATATTGTCGCTGGAGATAAAATACGTGTGGAGATGTTAGCCATCGATAAAAATATGTACACCTATTGGTTTACGCTTATGCAACAATCTCTAGGCGCAGGAATTACTCCGAATAATCCTCCGAATAATATCAGCCCTACAGTTCTGGGTTACTTTAGTAGCCATAGCAGTTCTAGTAAAACTATTGTCGTGAAATAACCAAAAGAGCTGCCCTAATTAGGGCAGCTCTTTTCGTATTATCGGTTTAAGGTATGCTTTTCAATACGTTTTAATAAATCATCTTTAAAGCTTGCACCCAATGGAACTTCAAAACCTGCTACGGTGACCCAATGGTTATCTACCGACTGTATATTATTGAGATTGACGACAAAGGACTTATTCACACGCACAAAATCTACAGCAGGCAATTGATTAAAAATTGTTTTTATATTCATGGCCACCATTAATTTTTTCTCTAAAGTATGTATCATCACATAATCTTTCATGGCTTCAATATATTGGATATCATTTAACTCTAAACGGAATAATTTACGATCAGCCTTGACAAAAATATGGTCCTTCGGACTGGAGATTTCATTGCCTGTATTTTTAGTTTGAAAATGCTGTAGCACTTTATCTAAAGCTTTTCTTAAACGTTCTTCTGCAATAGGCTTCAACAGGTAATCTAAGGCATTCAGCTCATAACTTTCTAAGGCATAGTTCGCATAGGCCGTAGTAAATATAATCTGCGTATGGGCAGGGATAGCCTTTGCAAAGTCAAGCCCACTCTCCTCGGGCAGATGAATATCTAAAAAAATCAAATCTAGATGTTGCTGATCCATAATTAAGCGAGCATCTTCCGTATTGCTATACATGCCTACACAATCCAAGAAGTCAAATTCAGTTAATAACTTAACTAATCCACGTCTGGCTAAGGGCTCATCTTCAATAACAATATACTTTAATCTATCTATATTCATAAGAACTTTCTGCTAAGGGAATATTTAAATATATCTTGTAATTTTCAGTGTCATCCACTATATGTAAAGTATAATCTCCGGGATATAAAATCTCTAATCGTTTGCGGATATTAGTTAATCCTAAACCGCCATAGTCATTTGGATTAGCTTTTTTCTTTTGCCGATTTTCGCATGTAAATATCAATCTTCCCTCCTGTCTAACAAAAGATAACTGCACATGAAACCCCGATTCCATCTGCTGATGCGCGGCATGTTTCACTACGTTTTCTATAAAAGGAATAAATAAAAAATGAGGAACCTGAATATGATCTAAACCTTCGGGAATCTGAAAATCAACTATAAAGTCATCTCTGCGTATACCCTCCATAAAAAGAATATTTTGTAAGACGGAAATCTCCTCTTTTAAGGCAATCTTCTCCCCTTTTCCTAAATATAGCTGATTTCGAAGAATCTCACTTAACTTCAAAAGTACATTAGATGCTAATTTGGGATTTTCATCAATTAAAAAGTTGATATTATTTAATGTGTTAAAAAGAAAATGAGGATTAATTTGGCTCTTTAACTGTTCGAGTTGGATAGTTAAGGTATTATTTTCAAACTCTTTAAATCGAATTAAATTAATAATCCATATTTTAAATAATTTTAAACTACTCACCGCAGCAATAAATACTAAAAGTAAAATAAGCAGCACTAAATAATCCTTCCAATTTAATAGCGTTTCATCCCGCTTATCGATAAAGGGTAAATCCATCTGCTCCAAAATCAACATCATGCCGAAAGTAGCCGTACAAAAACCAAAAATACTCAGGATATAGGAGGTAAATCTATTTTTGAGCAGTAAGGAAGGAATCAGTAGATAATGATTGATATAAAAGAATGACAATAAGATAAATATGGAGATAAACTTGGTCACCAAAATCCAGTCTTCATTTTGAGCTTGTGTATGTGGAGGCTCAGATGTCGGAAGAAAATGTATACCTACTATCGCAGCGATAATCAGACAATGCCGAATCCAACGATATTTTCGTTCAATTACAAAATTTAAAAAGGGACTACTCTCATACCCTTTAACTGATTGCGTATATTCCATCTTGTATATTCTATCCCTCAGCTTTACAACTCAATATCAATCACTTAATAACCTAAAGACAATCAAGATAAGTCGATGTTATGCCTAGCCAATTTTAGCTATTTATTTTTATCTAAGGTAATAAAAAAACAAAGACAAGCCCTATTTCTAAGTTAGAAATAGGGCTTATAAAAATGCGTCTGCAAAAGTTAAAAATTATAAAAATCAGGGGTCGGATTTAATGATTTATTTAACCATTGATGCCAATACGGATATATAGGTGGAACTTCACTTGCTGCATCCAACTTTTTCACTTGATCTACAGTTAGATTCCAACCGATAGCCCCTAAATTTTGAACTAATTGTTCTTCATTACGCGCGCCAATAATAATACTGGAAACTGTAGGACGTTGTAATAACCAGTTTAAGGCAACCTGAGCTACAGATTTGCCAGTTTCCTCAGCAACTTCATGAAGCGCATCTACGGTATTGTAGAATATTTCTTCACGAACTACCATATCTGGAACTGGAGAACCTCCCTGTGCAACGCGGCTATCTGAAGGAATGGGTTTATTTCTTCCATATTTTCCACCTAGTCTTCCTGCAGATAAGGGGGACCATATTATCGCTCCAACATTTTGATCTTCTGCTAAAGGCATTAACTCCCATTCATACTCGCGATTAGCCAGAGAATAATAGACTTGGTGAGCGACATATCTATTCCAGCCATACTTTTCTGAAACAGCTAAGGATTTCATGAGCCCCCAGCCTGAAAAGTTCGATGCGGCAATATATCTGATCTTACCCGCTTGAACTAAATCGTCCAAAGTTCTTAATGTTTCCTCGACTGGTGTATTTCCATCAAAACCATGCATATGATAGATATCAATATAGTCTGTTCCTAATCTTTTTAGACTCGCTTCTACCTGTTTTAAAATATGGAAACGAGAGGAACCTTGGTTATTAACTCCCTCTCCAAAAGTAAAGGTAGATTTCGTAGAAAGCAAAATCTGATCTCTCTGTCTCCCTGCAATTGCTTTTCCTAAAACCTCCTCTGCGATACCATCGGAATATATATCGGCTGTATCAAAAAGATTTACACCAGCCTCCATACAGATATCCACTAGGCGAGTCGCCTCTTCCACCTGAGTACTTCCCCAAGCTTTAAAAAAATCATTTCCACCACCGAATGTTGCGGTTCCAAAACTTAATACCGGAACTTTAAGTCCCGAAGCTCCTAAAAATCTATACTCCATATTATTTTCATTAAAGATTCATACATATTATTTATTAATCACAGAACGAATATGCTAATCAACCTGTTTTATATTAATAACCCCACCCTATTGAATAATACAGGCTTTCCGCGTAGTAATTATCAGCGGGGCATATGTGCTGAACAGGTGAAACATTCATCCGTTTGTGATCCTAGAACGAATTTACAAGAAAATACCTCGAACAAATAGGTATATTTATCATGCCTTTTTGTACATTTATTTGATTTTTGAATGTTATGAAAAAATTACAATTTGAGCCATTAGTCATACATGACTTTGAAGAAGATATATTCCATCTTCCTCCGCATAGTCATAACTATTATGAAATAATTTATATCCGCAAAGGCTCCGGTATACACCTGCTCAATTCCAATAAAATCCCTTATCAGCAAGGAGATATCTTTATGCTTTCTCCAGAGGACAGGCATCATTTTGATATTCAGGAACCCACACACTTCACTTTTATAAAATTTACAGACGAATATTTTTCTGGGCATAAAATGTACTATCAGGGGGATGCATTTATCTACCTGACGCCAGAGCATATTATGCGTAATAGATTACTTAAAGAGGAAAAATTAGAAATGCATGAGCCTTGTTCTTCCATCCTTAAAAATACCATAGAAAATATCGTAGCTTATAATTGCAAAAAAGACATCGCACGCTCTCCCCTGATGTTCTACCAAATTCTTTCGATCTTCGGACTGATTAAAGAGGCTGCTGCGCATCTGCAAATCCGCATTGAAAATGGACAACCTGAGCAAGAAGAGCTCATCACCTATATTAACCAGAATATCTACGAACCTGCTCTAATACAGATAAAAGCAATCGCTTCTCACTTTGCGA
>DAIQRP010000188.1:2098-4439 GCA_036786125.1 Sphingobacterium sp. | reverse complement strand
GCCGTTTTTGGGCTAAGAATTTAAGCTTAATCATAGCTCCACATATTATTATTATTGTTTTTAAAATCATGATTGCAGATTTAGAAAGTAAAGAAGTAGAAGACCTGTATAGCACCGGCATTATTCAGCAAACGGCTTATTGGTCTAACGTAAAAAAATTACAGGGAGTAGAATCTCAAGCCTTTAATTTTAACAGTAAAGTATCTGACCTATTTGTTCAAAGTACGGATGAAACATACTTTATCGGCGATTTTTTAATTATTATTCAACATTTGGATGCCGCACATAGTATTGCTTATGTTCCCTATGGCCCTGAAATTGAACCTTCGGAAGAAAATCAAGGATATTTCCTAGAGCAACTCTCTGAAAGTTTACGCACTTTTTTACCTTCACACTGTATTTTAATACGTTATGATTTATCTTGGGAATCCCATTGGGCCAAAGAGGAAGATTGTTATGACCTTCATGGCAACTGGCTAGGCGTACCGGATCGAAGAATTCAGGAAATGAGGTTAAATTTTAATACCGAACACTGGAATCTACGGAAAGCAAATACCGATATCTTACCTTCCAATACCATTTTTATGGACTTAAAACAGGAAGAAGATACACTATTGGGGAAAATGAAGCCAAAAACTAGATACAATATAAATTTAGCGGTACGCAAAGGTGTAGAGATTAAGTCTTTAGGCTTAGAGAGTTTAGATATATGGTATGAATTATATCGACAGACGGCCAAGCGAAATAATTTCTTCCTTCATGATATTAATTACTTTCGAATTGTATTGAGCTCTCGGGCGAATGATACCTTATCTCCAGCGGATGTATATCTGCTGGTGGCAGAAGTAGAAGGACAAGCATTAGCGGCCATGTTTCTCGTTGTATCTGCAAAAAGAGCTACCTATCTATACGGTGCATCGGCTACAGAAAATAGAAATTATATGGCCACATATGCTTTGCAATGGAAAGCCATGCAATTAGCAAAAGAAAAGGGCTGTACCGAGTATGATTTTTTTGGAATTGCACCCCAAGCTGATCCCTCTCATCCCATGTATGGTTTATATCGATTTAAATCAGGTTTTGGAGGACAAATATTTCATCGCATGGGCTGTTGGGATTACCCTTTAGATAAGGTGAAATATGAATATTATTCAGCTATGGAATTTCAAAACCAAAGTTATCACCTTTCTTAAGGTTAAAAGTCTCCTTTAAAATCAGTAGGGTGTAGGTACTTTATTAGGTTAAAGTACCTACAGCCTAATAGGCGATATTAATAGCGCTTAATTTGTTGTCAAACTGTCATAAATAAACGCAATACATAGAAATTTAAATTAACAGTGTATATTTGCCTAACATTGTTAAATAATTTAATAGGATGGCAAGCAAAGACCGTATACTTCGTCAAAAGGAAGAAACTAGAGTGAATATTCTAGAGGCTGCTCATGATATCGTTCGTGAAGAGGGGTGGCAGGGTCTTAATATGCGTAAAATTGCCGATAGAATTGAATATACGGCACCTATTATTTATGAATACTTTTCCAATAAAGATGCCATTTTAGTTGAACTGACTAAAAAAGGCTGTAGACAATTGTATAAAGATCTTGTTAAAGCTCAAGACAGTAGTCCAGATCCTTCCATTAAATTGCAACGGATGTGGGTCGCTTTCTGGAACTTTGCTTTTGCAGAAAAAGAATTATATCGCGTGATGTATGGTGTTGAAATGACCTGCTGTATAAAACATATAGAGGAGTCTGAACAACTCACCACCTTATTTTTACAACATATTTCTGAAATCATGAAAGATCAACATCCCACAGAGGATGAGATTAAACAGAAATATTATACCTTTTTTTCTGTCATTCATGGTTTAATTTCCATTAATTTAGTCGGTGACCGCTTAAAACAAGATTGTAATCAACGTATTTTTGAAGATGCAGTTCATGCTATCATCCATTCTTTAAAATAGAGATTTTCCATAAAAAGTTTTTTAAATTTTACGAATCATGCGAAAGTTCAACAACCTATTACCCTACATTTAACGCTGTTAGATTATTTAATAGCATTAAATAATTGTTAATAAATAACCCACAATTAATAATAATATATCAACTTAGTATTATCGGGCATAAGGCCGAGACAAATTTATGGAGATAAAATCTCTATGGTAATTTTTATGCCCAATTTTTCACCCCTTACTTAACAACGTTAGATTATTTAATGTTGTTTATTTTTAATTAAACTATATTTTTCATGAAAACAGTGCTGATAACTAGCATTTTTTTAACCTATCTTTTAATAGGTTGTGCCCCAAAAAACCAGGAAGTGGTTCAACAGAAGAATG
>DAIQRP010000188.1:884-2046 GCA_036786125.1 Sphingobacterium sp. | reverse complement strand
AAGCCAATACCTTAACCACTCAGGAATATCCGGCTAGCATTCAAGGTTCCGTAGATATTGAAATTAGACCACAGATATCCGGTATTATTACCAAAGTCTTAGTGGAAGAAGGAAGTTATGTTCAAAAAGGACAAAAGTTATTTAAAATTAACGATTCCCCATTTAGAGAAGCGGTTAATCAAGCCCGTGCGAATTTAGCCGCTGCTCAGGCAACCGCATTAAATACGCAAATTGAATTGGACAAATTAAATCCTTTAGTACAGAATAAAATCATATCGGATTTTCAATTAAAATCTGCTCAAGCCGCACATGCCTTAGCCTTGGCTAATATTGAACAAGCAAAAGCGGTATTGGAATCTGCGCATATAAATCTGGCATATACAGATATCCTGGCTCCAGTCAGTGGATATATTGGGAGATTGCCTAAAAAACAAGGGAGTATAGTATCTAGCTCGGATATGGAAGCATTAACCACACTTTCAGATGTGAGCAAAGTCTTTGTATACTTCTCCTTATCGGAAGTTGATTTTATACATTTTAAATCTCAGTATGCAGGCGAGACATTAAATGAAAAAATTAAGAATACCGATCCCGTTAAGCTGATCTTAGCAGATAAGCAGGCCTATCCAGAAGTAGGGAAAATAGATTTAGTCGACGGTCAATTTGATAAAAATACAGGGGCTATAACG
Organism: Sphingobacterium sp.; assembly: GCA_036786125.1. Classification (GTDB taxonomy): domain Bacteria; phylum Bacteroidota; class Bacteroidia; order Sphingobacteriales; family Sphingobacteriaceae; genus Sphingobacterium. The sequence goes on along the minus strand of DAIQRP010000188.1, from coordinate 1,357 downwards.
CTACGTGCAAGTTTTCCTAATAAAAATGGATTGTTGCGCTCTGGAAATACGGGAAAGATTAGACTGGATATGCAACATGATCATGCTTTACTTATCCCTCAAGAATCTACTTTAGAAATCCAAGATAAAACGTTTGTATATGTCGTGGATGCTCAAAATAAAGTGAGCAAGCAGATCGTACATATTGCCGGACGTTCAGGTCAGCATTATCTAATTGATGAGGGTTTAAAATCTGGCGACCGTATTATTCTTCGCGGATTTGATAACCTGACGGAAGGAGAGGAGATTGCCGTTGCAACTACTTCTAAAGTACTTGCTAATAAATAATTTATAGAAATCAGATATTTATGTTTAAGAAATTTATCGAAAGACCGGTATTAGCAACGGTGATATCGATTATATTAGTCATCCTTGGAGCCTTAGGATTAAGTAAGCTCCCTTTACAGCAATTCCCAGATATAGCTCCTCCTTCC
>DAIQRP010000188.1:416-874 GCA_036786125.1 Sphingobacterium sp. | reverse complement strand
TGGTAACGGCTTTATATCCGGGCGCGAATGCGGAGACCGTTTTGCGTGCTGTAGCTCCATCATTAGAGGAGTCCATCAACGGGGTAGAGAATATGTCGTACATGACCTCTACAGCAAGTAATGATGGTTCACTCTCCATTATGGTTTATTTTAAATTAGGCACTGATCCGGATCAAGCGGCAGTAAATGTGCAAAACCGTGTGGCTCAGGCGACGAATCAGCTGCCTGCAGAGGTAATACGTGCGGGTATAAATACGACCAAACAGCAAAATAGTCTTTTAATGGTTGTATCCTTATATGCAGAAGATGAAAAAGCATATGATGAGACCTTTTTAGTAAACTATGCGCAGATCAATATTATCCCGGAAATCAAACGTATTCCTGGGGTTGGGCAGTCCACAGTATTTGGTGGAAATAAAGATTACTCGATGCGTGTATGGTTAAATCCATCGCAATTA
>DAIQRP010000188.1:0-406 GCA_036786125.1 Sphingobacterium sp. | reverse complement strand
GACCTATAATCTAAGTCCAAATGAAGTGATGAATGCTATTCAAGATAAAAATCTCGAAGCTGCACCCGGCAAATTCGGAGAACGCAGCACGGAATCTTTTGAATATGTCATAAAATACAAAGGAAAGTTAAATGATCAAGAATCCTATGAAAATATAATTATCAGATCCAATAGTGATGGTTCAATTTTACGTCTAAAAGATGTCGCTAAAGTAGAATTTGGCTCTTATACGTATGGAACAAATACGCGGGTTAATGGAAAGCCTGGAGCGAATATCGCCACGATGCAATTGGCGGGATCGAATGCAAATGAAATTCAGATCCAAATCGATCAGTTGATGAAAAAGGCGGAAAAAGATTTTCCAAAAGGAGTGAAGTACTTAATATTATATAATACTAAAGATGCT
>DAIQRP010000187.1:3758-4575 GCA_036786125.1 Sphingobacterium sp. | reverse complement strand
TAAAAGCGTTGCGATTATGGCCTGGTATGTATTTACACCTTCTGGACTCTCCCGAGATCCTTGTGATCCCAATCAGTATACGCTTGTTGGAATGAATCCTCCAGCTTGTTCAGGAGTTAACAATTATCTATGTGCTATTCAAGCAACAGACAATATGGGACAACCTATCATGACCGTGATGCTAATCTGTGAAATCGTTAGAGCTTTGGAAAATAAAACGAATTCTGTCAATGTGTTTTTAAAACCTTAAAAAAACTAAAGGCACATAAAAATTAAAATGACACTTTCTCACACGCGCGTGAATAAAATTAAATAAAGTGCAGCTAAGCTGATTAATTGCAAACACGTAAAAAATATAAAAAAAAGACGGAAACAACAATATTATCAGCCAAAGCAAATCAATTAAAAACGGAGCAGGCCGAAAATCCGTAATCGAGTAGGTAAAGGGCGAAGCTGAAAACCCTGTCAACAGAGTAAGCAACCAATTAAAGTTTATGCTTTTTGATTTATAAAAGCACTATTATTATGCCTTGGTATTCATTCACACCATTGGGATCAGCTCCTTTCTCTCCAGCTGACCCAAACAATTACACCTTACTAGGCTCAGCACCCCTATGTCCTGGTGTCAACAGTTTCACATGTGCTATACAAGCAAATGACAATATGGGGAAACCTGATATAGATTTTACTTTGCTAGCTGAAATTGCATTAGCATTAGAAAACAGAATTGATAGAACCAACGTTAAATTAAAACCTTAACAAGGGTACTCTTACTTTAATAATAAGTTATAGTGTGCTTTTTAATAAGCAAGTAATG
>DAIQRP010000187.1:284-3748 GCA_036786125.1 Sphingobacterium sp. | reverse complement strand
TAAAAATACTAATACGTCAAGTTATCATAAGGAACTTCTATAACCATATAACGATCTTGATCTGGTATAGGTAAGCTCCAATCCGGATCATAAATACCCATAATTACAATACTTATTGTTTTAAACAAATTTCCCCATTTCGATACATCCACATAGTAAGTTGCAATTACCTCTTTAGTTGAAGAGTTTCTAATCTCCAGGGAAATTCCTTGGTTCTGATCTGTTGCCAAATAGCTTTTAAAATCTGTAAACTTCTGATATCCTAAACCTGAAACTTCATTGGTTGTATAACCTGCTATATTAATATCCACAGCAGGCCCTGAAGAGGATAAGTTCACGAAACGTATATTCACCACACTATCCGTTGCAGGAATCAAATGCCCTGGATCTCTAGAGATAGGTTTTGGAAATTTGGTTTCTGCACGAAATAATGTATCCACCGCACTAGGAGTACCTGATAAATATAAGGTATACATCGTTTCCGTCTTCAAATTAGCATTACTATTGTACCAAATTTGGGTCGTATCCACAATAGGTACCACTTTCAAATGAGTACTTTTGTCTGTAGACACCACATACAGCTTTCCCGTACCATATCCTATTACCTGATTTTCAAGCATACTACTCCAACTCATTTCTTTTGGAGACACATTAGCCTTAATTCCTCCTCCTCCGACAACTGCATTAACCACATTTACTTTAGCAATACCAATCGTTCCAATTACTTCATCCTTTTGGCAAGAAAGCAGAAACCCAATTGTAAGCGTAAGCAAGCATGTCACTCCTGTTTTTAACATTATCTTCATGATATTCATCTTTTCATCTCTTAAATTATCAATTGGTAAATCAGAACTACATCCTTATCTTGGATTTTGCTCCATCCCCGTTAACAAAATCACTTCTTTGGTTGGAATTAAAAAAGTGTAACGCAAATCATTAGGTTTTAATGGTTCATAAGTAATATTATTCATATCACGTCGCAAGGTAACCGCAAACTGAGGATCTTTATTCAGCCGCCTAAGATCGGTCCAACGCAATGTTCGAAAAATCAACTCTTTTCTTCGTTCCACAAGTATTTGTACTAATGCATCATTGGGACTTGTAGCAGTCCGATTGACATAGGGAGGTACCATTCGCTTAGACATTAAGGTATTCAAATCCCTCATAGCCAAAACTGTATTCCCAGCACGAGCATAGCACTCCGCTCGTATCAGGTACATTTCATCGGTCGCTAACCCCATAAACAAAGTAGGGCTTTCCGTCCCATCATAATTACCCCGAAAAACAACATTAGCGCCAGCATTTTGAAAAAACACAGTCCGCCTGCGATCTGATAAACTATAAGAATTATAAAGGCTTGGGTGAATTACAGCCCCTGTTTGTGTCAAAATACCACCTTGAGTCACTGCCTGAAAGATAACTTCACTATTGAATCGCATAAAAGATGGACCATTAACATTACTATTCACTGTTGTTGCAGTCACTGGGTTGCTTGTCGCATTGTAATCAATCAATGTATTTTGCAACTTTAGGCATTCATTCGCCATCTTACCTGCATTTATAAAATCCTCCATAGCAAGATAAACTCGTGCCAATGCTGCATAAGCAGCGGTTTTAGAAGGACGCGATTTTTTCACAACTTCCAAAGGCAATAAGGAAACTGCTTCTATCAAATCTGCTGTAATCCGATCATATACTTGTTTTACTGTACCTCTAGCAGATACTTCATTGGGGTCTGGCGTTAAGCGCAAAGGTATTCCTAAATCCGTCTTCGCTGTTGTGGCTGTATAGGGCTTACAGAATAATTCCGCCAGATGGTAAAAAGCAAAAGCCCGAAAGAATAAGGCCGATCCTTTGACGGTGTTATAACTAGGGTCACTGGAAGATAGTTTATCCAGACCACTCAAGACCATATTAGCACTATAGATTACTTGATAACCACTCGACCATTGTGACACATGCTCGCCCTCAGGTTGCCAACTATAATTATAACGCTGTTCTGGTATACCATTCGCTTGTGGCAATCTATCATAATTTGCATCTGTTATATAGTAATTGTCTGCTGCTGCTTCTCCATGATCAGGAAACCTCGCATTCATTTGATCGTAATCATCAAGCATGGCTTGACAATCAACAAGCGTACTAGGTACTGCCTTACTCAGGTCGGGTTTCTGATCTAAAAAATCTTTCTCGCACCTGGTCAGTAACAGTAATAGTAACAACAGCGTGCTGTTGATTAAAAAAAATTTATAATGTTTCATTTTAATTTATCTATTATTTACTGTTAAAAACTTGCATTAAAGCCTAAAGTAATCGTTCTTGGTGGAGGGGGCTGATCAAAAGACTCCGGATCAATACCTAACTTATTCGCCCGCCAGAGTATACCTAAATTGTTAATATTACAATAAATTTGCAGACCACGTAGCACTTGTCCAAATTTAGGGAAACTATAATCCAAGCGAATATCCTCTAAACGAATATGATCAGCACTAAAGACAAGAGCAGATGAAGAAGTATAAAATTGATCCAGCGAAAAATTTCGTTCCCCTAGTCTGATAGATGGTATATTCGTCCACTTCTCATCTCCAGGTTTCTGCCAACGTTCTCCATATAGAGGAATTGGCAGCGCATTATCCACAAATAAAACTTGTGGACTAGAATAAGCCCTTTTCATTTTATACTTAAATTTATACAAGATATTAGCCGATAGTGAGAAAGACTTCCATTGTACCGTGTTGCGAAATGCACCATAATAAAGCGGAATAATGGACCCGTGATTTTCTAAATCTTTATATTTCGCTCTAAGTATATCTGCGTAATTATTGGTTATATTACCGCTTGCATCATAACCTAATGGATCACCTGTCTGCGGATCCAATCCTGCAAATTTATAGGTATAAAGCGTAAATGGAGCCTGCCCTTCTCGATAATTCTGTGAAGGAAGAGATCCTCCCGATGTAGGTACATAAAACAGCCCTTCATCTGGTTTGGGCAATAGATACTTAGTTACGATATTGCGGGTGTAGCTCAAAAGTAGATTTGTGCTCCATTTAAAATTATTATTTTGAAAATTTACAGATTGCAGATTGACTTCAAATCCATTCCCTTTCATATTTGCAGAGTTCCGGATGATATTAGTAAACCCCGTACTGTTATCGAGGAGTGTCGGTGCTAGCAGATCAGTTGTACGTTTATCGTAATATTCCAATGTACCTGACAGTCGGTTACCCTTCAAAGAAAAAGCCAGTCCAACATTAAACATACCGGTACGCTCAGGGGACAGATGTGGATTTGGCGGGGTGGCTACTCTAGCATAATTTAAACCTGTTATAATATGGGGTACAGAACTATAGGTAATAGTTGGATAAGCAGCTACGGTATTGACCACATTACCCATGTATCCGTAGGTAGCTCTAAGTTTTAGTGTCTGCAAAATCTCCGACTTAAAGAAATTTTCATTATGT
>DAIQRP010000187.1:0-274 GCA_036786125.1 Sphingobacterium sp. | reverse complement strand
GTATATTCCAAGCACCTCCAACAGACCAATTGGGCTTAATACGGTCACTAGCGTCTATACCATAAATATTAGCTGCATCATTACGTGCACTAAAAGTAAAGATGTAACGCTTATCATAACTGTAAGATGCATTCATAAAAACAGAGGTGGTTCGGTTTACAAAAGATGTTTGTAAAATTATAGGAACAGGAATGTTTGCGGTACCTTGATCATTAAGAAAAGGTAATTCAACGCCATATCGGATAGGAATAAATGTCATTGGATCGGCATTATA
>DAIQRP010000011.1:38966-40546 GCA_036786125.1 Sphingobacterium sp. | reverse complement strand
TCTCTTAACACTTGTTCTTTTTTTCTGATATAGAAAGATACGCCTGGGATGTGTATTATGAGCTATACAAATAACAGCTGTTACATTATTAAAATTACTTAACCAAATATACTATAAATGCAGATTGTTGAAAACCCAAAAAACGCATTTGAAGATAATAAAATTACTTTAAATGCAGGAAATTCTAGGAATTCAAAATTTGGTCATTCCGTAAAGTTTTTTCTAGGATTTTTTATCTATCTATACAAGACGGCGATTAAGCCATAGTATAGGTTTTATGTCGGTATTGTAGACCCATCTGCGAGTAATTCCCTGAGGTTCCTTCAATACCGCTATTTTCCGCTTCCTATCAGTGATAGAATAGGTTCTAAATAATCTCTATTATTGGCCAAACGAGGAACCTTATTTTGACCCCCTAATTTATTTCTCGATTTCATCCATTCAAAGAAGGTATAGGCTGGAGCAATATGTATAAGTGGAAATTGCAGAGCGAGATTATTAAATCTTTTAGCGTCGTAATCGGAATTTATCTCACGTAAGGTTTTATCCAAAATCTGGCAGAAATTTTCAAAATTATCGGGCAGTTCTTCAAATTCAATGACCCATTCATGCCCTCCGGCTTGATTATCTTTAAAATAAATTGGCCCTGCCGTATAATCTTTTACTTTAGCATGAGTGAGGCTGGAAGCTTTTTGGATCGCTGTATCGGCATTATCGACAATAAGTTCCTCTCCGAAGGTATTGATAAACTGCTTGGTTCTTCCAGTAATCTGAATGCGGTAAGGACTTAAATTGACAAATTTTATGGTATCTCCAAGCATATATCTCCAAAGTCCTGCATTCGTAGAGATAATTAACGCATAGTTTTTATGCAGTTCCACCTCATGTAATCCCAGGGTTTTAGGTTGCTCATCATGTAGATTTTCTATAGGCATAAATTCATAATATACCCCATAGTCCAACATCAGCAACAGATCTTCGGAATCAGACTGATCCTGCAAAGCAAAATACCCTTCTGAAGCATTATAGTTTTCCAAATAATACATATCTGCCGAAGGGATAAGGGTTTTAAATTGCTCCCTATAAGGTTTAAAGCTGACTCCTCCATGGCTATAGAATTCCAAATTAGGCCATACCTCAAGCAGATTGGACTTTCCTGTAATTTCCAGTATTCTTTTGGCCAGCACCACATTCCAGGTGGGCACTCCGGCTAGATTTGTTACATCTTCTTTAATGGTAATCTGGGCTACATCTTCAATTTTCTGTTCGAAGTTCGGGTTTAAAGTCACTTCAAGATTCGGCGTCCGTTTGAACTCTGCCCAAAAGGGGAGGTTACGGATGATAATAGATGATAAATCTCCATAATACGATTCGGAGTTGAAACTATTAATCTGCGAACTTCCGCCCAATACTACGGATTTACCATTAAAAATTTTATTGTCTGGTCTATTGTGGCAGTAGACGGTGAGCATATCTTTACCACCTTGAAAGTGACACTCTTCTAAAGCCTCTATGCTTACCGGAATAAATTTACTTCGATCGGAGGTGGTTCCTGAAGATTTTGCAAACCATTTAATATC
>DAIQRP010000011.1:21501-38956 GCA_036786125.1 Sphingobacterium sp. | reverse complement strand
TATCGGAGGGCCAAAGTAAATTTTGCTCCCCTTTAATCATACGGTCTACATAAGATTTGACGCTGTCATAATCTTGGATAGGAACACGTTGCTTAAATTCTTCTGGGGTAAGGATAGATTTATAATCATATTTCTTCCCCCATTCTGTTGCTTCTGCCGTAGATATTAAACTCTGAAACCATTCTTCTTGAACATCATGTGGATACTTCATAAAAAGCTCAATCTGATGAATGCGCTTTTTCATAAACCAAGTAAATAGGGAGTTTAATATTGCCATAAAGCTAAATTATAATTTTTTTCTACGTAATTCAAAGTGTCTACCTAAATAGAACTTACGTGCTAATTCATTATCTGCAATTTCTTCCGGAGTTCCCGTCAGCATAATCTTTCCTTCGGTAAGCAGGTAGGCCCTATCCGTAATGGATAGCGTTTCCTGCACATTATGGTCTGTAATGAGAATACCGATATTTCGGGTTTTTAATTTGGCGACAATCGTTTGAATTTCCTCTACAGCAATAGGATCTACTCCGGCAAAGGGTTCATCTAATAAAATAAAGGATGGATTAGCGGCTAATGCACGCGCAATTTCCGTACGCCGGCGTTCCCCTCCCGAGAGTAGGTCTCCACGGTTTTTACGTACACGGTGTAAGGAGAATTCAGTCAGTAACTCTTCTAATTTCGCTAATCTTTCCGCTTTGTTCGGATAGTGAATTTCTAAGACCGCTAAAATATTATTTTCTACCGATAGTTTCCGAAAGACGGAGGCTTCCTGAGCTAAATAGCCAATGCCTCGCTGGGCACGTTGATACATGGCATCTTGAGTAATATCGATATCATCTAAGTAGACATGTCCATCATTAGGTTTGATTAATCCTACAATCATATAAAATGAAGTCGTCTTTCCGGCTCCATTAGGGCCTAATAAACCCACAATTTCTCCCTGCTCAACGTGAAAGGATACATCATTAACAACGGTACGTTGTTTATATTTCTTGATCAGATTTTCTGCTCTTAGAATCATTTATTATCAATTTATGTCTTGTGTGATGGAAAATACACATTTTCTCACAAATATATTAATATCGAATCGCTTTTACATTTAATTGCAAATTCTTCTTGCCTCGCCAGATATTTTCTTCTATAGAGTAACATAAGTCGAATGCTATACCGGAATTAATCTGCTCTAAATGGTAAGCCAGTCCAAAACCTATGCAATCTATAGCTGCACTATGATCTTGTTGAATAACAAATTTAAGATGATTTGTCCCTACGGCATATGCCTGTCCAATCAGATGAACCTGTTCTGAGACAAATACAGGAGCATCATTATGCGGACCGAAAGGCTCAAATTGATAGAGTGTTTTGTAAAAATTTCTATGTATATCTGCCAGTTGAAGTGTACTATCAATTAAGATATCTTGGGTTAGAATATCCTTCGTAATATTTCGGGCCACTACTTCTTCAAATTTCTGTTGGAAGGCTGGCACATTTTCTCTTTTCATCGTCAGGCCAGCAGCATACTTATGTCCTCCAAATTGCTCGAGCAATTCCGCACATTCCTGTAAGGCCTCATAAATATCAAAGCCTATAATAGAACGGCAGGAACCGGCGATATAATCATTGGTTTCCGTTAAGATTACCGTAGGGCGATAGTATTTTTCAATCAGTCGGGAAGCGACAATACCTATAACACCTTTATGCCAATCGGGTTTGAAGAGCACTGTAGATTTATTCTGTTGTAAGTCCATATCCTGATCGATAAGGGCCAGCGCTTCTTCGGTAATGCGTAGGTCAAAATCCTTTCGGACATTATTCTGATCGTCGATGATTTCAGAGTATTCTTTGGCTTCGTGAAGAGATTTAGCAATAAGCAGTTTTACCGCATCTTTGGCATGGTCAATTCTACCTGCAGCATTAATCCGTGGCCCTATCTGAAAGACAATATCATTGACAGAGAATATTTTATTTTTATTGGAAGATAAGTCTACTAATGCCTGTAGGCCACAGCTGGGATTGGAGTTTAATTTTGCGAGACCAAAATGGGTCAAAATTCTATTTTCCCCAGTAATAGGTGCAATATCCGATGCAATGCTTACCGCTACGAGATCCAAATACTGATAGCAGAGATTGACATCCATTTTATTTTTTAGGATAAATGCTTGGAGGATTTTAAATCCAATAGCACAGCCTGTTAATTCTTTATATGGGTAGTTGCAGTCCGAGCGTTTGGGGTCTAAAATAGCCACTGCATTTGGAATCTGCTCTCCAGGAAGATGATGGTCACCAATAATAAAGTCTATGCCTTTTTCATTTGCATAGTCAATTTCTTCGATGGCTTTAATACCACAATCTAAGGCAATAATAAGTTTGAAATTATGTGCTGCGGCATAGTCAATACCTAATTTGGAGATGCCATAGCCCTCCGCATAACGATCGGGAATATAAAATTCTATTCGGGAATGAAATTCTCTAAAGAAAGAATAGACCACCGACACGGCTGTCGTGCCGTCGACATCATAATCTCCATAAATTAGGATTTTTTCATTTTGTCCAATAGCACGTTCTATACGAGATATGGCCACATCCATATCCTTCATCAGAAAAGGATGATGTAAGTCTTCAAGGCTAGGGTTGAAGAATGTTTCAGCTTGAGCTTTATCTTCAATCTGTCGATGTACAAGTAAATCTGCCAGCACAGGATGTATGTGCATTTCATCCACAAGTTGATTGATTTTATTGTCTTCGCTTTTAGATTTAAGTACCCACCTTTTTTGCATATCTTTGCATAATTATTAGGTGTAAATATACATGTTGTAGTTCGACTTACCTAATGCTATAATGGGGTAAGTATGCTTAAAAACTGTAACTTACAAGTTTCCAATTGAATAAAGATGTTAGAAGTTCATTCCTTATATGAAGGGACATTTTCAGTAGATAGTTCGAAAAAGTTCATTCCATTTAATCCTGCAGTAGATGATGTGAAAGATAGACCAGGGTCTATGTTTGTAGACGTTCATCCATTCTTAATCGCCTCCAACGAAGGTCTTATACTCTGTGATACAGGTTTAGGATTTACAGATGAAGCGGGCGAACTTATGATTCATAATAATATCAAGAAACTTGGTTTCGATCCTCAAGATGTCAAGTATGTATTGATGTCTCATTTGCATAAAGATCATACTGGAGGCATGGTACATTTCAAAGATGGGATTGCGAGAATTGCATTTCCTGAAGCGGAGTATATTGTGCAACGTGGAGAGTGGGAGGATGCCTATTCGGCAATTTCTGCCTCTTATAAAACGGATATCTTTGATGTCGTACAGCGCTCGGGAAATTTAGTGCTTGTCGAAGGGGATGGAGTCGTAAATCAGGAAATTAGTTATGAAATTAATGGAGGGCATACTGAATTCCATCAGGCCTTTCATATTCGGACTGGAGGAGAGCATTATTTCTTTGGAGGAGATGTGCTCCCAGAACCTGAACAGATTGTACATAACTATATTGCAAAGTATGATTTCAATGGAAGACAATCGAAGGAAATGCGCCAGAAATATTGGGAGGAAGGAGCAGCTGAAGGCTGGATTTACTTATTCTACCATGCTCGGACATTTGCCTTGGGAAAAGGTCTATTAAAAGAAGATGGCAGCTATAGATTAGTTGAAGCAGAATAATAAAAAAGCCACTGAATTCATTCAGTGGCTTTTTTATTATTTCTTTGCGGTAAGATCTATAGTTAAGGTAAAGATATTCTCTATGGCTTTATCTCCTAAATCGGAGAAGAAAGCTGAAGAACGGTATCTGATATCATATAATGTGCGGTCCACTTTAACCTCTTTGGCAATGGCGTGAATACTATCTTTATTATAAGTAATTAGCGCAGGGAAGCTGATTTTTTTCGTAATTCCTTTAATGGAAAGGTTCCCTGTAATCTGCGCATTATTTCCATTGTTTTTCACTTCTGTAATGACAAAAGTCGCTGTAGGGTATTTACTTACTGAAAAGAAGTCGTCATTTTTTAAATGTTCCACAAGTCTTTCGGATCCTTTTTCATCCGTTATACTTTGCATATCTATACTGAACTCACCGCCAGAAAGCAGATTGTTTTTAAGGGATAATTTCCCTTTAGCTAATTTAATAGCTCCTTTATTTCCGGAACCTACGATTTTCTTAGATTCCCAATTTAAAGTTGATTTTTGAGTATCTACGGTATACTGCTGCTGCGCAAAAGAGCTCAGACTGAAGCTGAATAAAATAATAGTGAATAGAATGTTTTTCATGTGATTTAAATTTAGTTAAAGATAATATTTCTATACTGGATTAGTAGTTTTTTTATTGTATGAATTTCGTTATCTTTGATCAGGTGATTCCCGTATTAAAATAAAGGGTTTCAGCCTTCTTAACTTATATTTATTCTTTAAAAAGCAGTTTTATGTCTATTGTAAGAGAGTCTGACCTTATCGGTATTGGTAAAAAGTATCAGATTGAATCTGAAGCAGGTGACAATGTGGTTTTAGTAATTCACGATGATGGAAAGCGGGAGTTATATCGGTATGACGAAGAAGAAAATGAGTCACGATGTGTGATGACCCTTTCGGATGAGGAATCGAGACAAATCGCAGGTATTATAGGAGGTCTTTCTTATAAGCCTAAAGCATTGGAAACCATTGAAGTTGCCTTAGATGATCTGCGTATTGAATGGTATAAAGTTGTTGGAACGGCAGCTAGTATCAATAAGTCTATTGGGGAATTGGAAGTTCGTCAGCGTACTGGTGCATCCATTATTGCGGCGATCCGTGAAGATGACACCGTTATTAATCCGGGTCCGGATTATATTATCCTGCCTCATACGACATTGGTTGTTGCTGGTAAAAGAAGTCATATTAAATTATTAAAAGAAGTTATCCAATAAGTTATATTTAGTATATGTTGTCACACACCCTGATTTTAGAAATTGGTATTGCCGTAGGTTTAGTTGCATTAGTAGGTCTATTTGCTAATAAATTAAAATGCTCTGTTATTCCATTTTTCATTTTAATAGGGATGGTCTTAGGGCAACATGCGCCTCAGATAGGAACGGTAGATCTTACCTTTACAGAATCCAAACCCTTTATAGATTTTATGGGGCGTTTGGGGGTATTATTTCTATTATTCTATTTGGGATTGGAGTTTTCTGTAGGGCGGCTTATTAAATCCGGCAAATCGATTGTCTCTGGAGGTTCCGTTTATGTCTTATTAAATTTCTGTTCTGGACTTTTAATAGGTTTTTTAATGAATCTACCATTTAAGGAGACCATGGTCCTTTGTGGAATTATGACGTCCTCTTCTACAGCGATTGTAGCCAAGGTTTTAACCGATTTAAAACGTACGGCTAATCCGGAGACGGAGGTGATTATGGGAATGATTATGTTTGATGATTTATTTATCGCGATGCATATTTCCTTCCTTTCGGGATTAATATTAACCGGTTCAAGTTCTTTCTGGACCGTTGCGGGAACCTCCCTTTTAGCATTAGGATTTATTCTAGCCTTTTTAATTTTAGGTAGAAAGTTGGTTCCAGCTATAGACAAAGTTCTAACGGTAAACTCTTCAGAACTTTTTATTCTAGTTATATTTTCATTATTATTTATTGTCGCTGGATTTTCAGAAACGATTCATGTGGCAGAAGCTATTGGCGCTTTAATGGCCGGATTAGTGCTCGCAGACTCGAAGTATATTAAGAAAATAGAAGCGATGGTATTGCCTTATAAAGACTTCTTTGGGGCGATGTTTTTCTTTAGTTTTGGGCTATCGATAGATATTTTCTCTTTAGGAGGGGCTGTAATGTGGGCTTCTATAGCGGCAGTGGTGACCATATTATTTAATGTGATTTCAGGATATTTTGCCTCTGGATTTGCGGGTGTGAAACGGAAGACCACATTTGATATTGGATTTACGCTATCTGCCCGAGGTGAGTTTTCGATTATTATGGCTAATATTGGTAAGGCGGGAGGTCTACTTCCTGTAGTGCAATCTTTTGTCGTTGTCTATGTATTGATTTTATCTATTGTAGCTCCTTTATTAACCAAAGAATCGAGAACATTATGGGAAAAGATTTTTGGGAAGGATAAGGTAGAGAAAAAGGCCAGCAAAAAGTTATCTGACTTGGAGGTGCGGACGAATGACGGCGAAGGACCAGAGTTAAAATAGAGATTTTAAAAGATCAAGATATATCATGCAGATAAAAAAATGCCTCCACATAAGTTATGTTGAGGCATTTTTTATGGGAGTTTAGCTGTAGTGATTACATAAAGCCTAATTCTAATTTTGCTTCTTCACTCATCATATCTCTATTCCAAGGTGGATCAAAGGTCAATTCTACTAAAGCTTCCTTTACTCCTTCCACAGCCGCTACTTTCTGCTGCACTTCATCCATAATCTGACCAGCAACAGGACAACCTGGCGCCGTTAAGGTCATAACAATTTTGGCAGTTCCATTTTCTTTAGTAATGATCTCATAGACTAAACCTAAGTCCACAATATTGGCAGGCTTAAGTTCCGGATCATAAACAGTTTCTAAAGCTTTTTGGATTTCAGGGGCTATATTTAATTTGTCAAGTACAATAATCATAGCTTTTTATATTTATATCAAAGATACTAATTCTTTTTTTTAGCAGAAATAATCTCTTCGTAGTACTGTAATAATAGATTCATATTTGCTTCTTTGCTATATTGAGATTGAAAGATAGAATAACAATTTCTGCCAATCTGTTCTTTTTCTGAAGCTGGTTTTTCTAACCATCTGTGTAATGTATGTTGCACAGATTCTGCAGTATGGATATCGAAAGTATCCCCCGTAAAATCCTTGATAATCTGTTCTTTTAAAACCCCTATAGAAGAGGCTATAACGGGTACACCAATACTAAAGGCTTCAATTGCGGTTAAGGGAAAGCCGCCTTCATAACAGACTGAAGGGACAATTAAAGCCGTCGACTGAGCGAGCTCTAATGCGATTTCGGCATGGGAGAGTTGCCCCAGGTAACTTATTCGAGCTTCATGATGGATTAATTGCTTTACTTCTTTGCTGAGGGGTCCTGTACCTGCTATTTTCAAGTAAAAAGAAGTTCCTTTTAAAGCCTTGAGAAGAGGAATTATACCTTTCTCTTCAGACAGCCTGCCGATATAAAGAAAAGTCTGACTGTCTTTATTTTGCAGGTTAGCTTTTAGCGGATTGATAAAATTACTTTTAACGCTAAATCTTTCTGTAGGCACCGGAAACGTGGAGCTGGCAAATAGATTTTTAGAAAATTCCGATAACACAAAATAGCGGTCGATTTTATTCCATGTTCCTAAACGTCGATGCATCCAATAGGAGAGACTTACCCATATGGTCTTGGCAATAGAATAATCTAAAACGCCCTGTAGGCAGGCCTTCCAAGGAAATTTTTTGGTGATAGAATCTAAGAACAGATGGTTTTTAAAGAAAAGACTGGCTGAAGGACAAAGCAGTCTGAAATTATGTACTGTCATCACCTGTGGAATTCCAGCTTTAGAAATGGCTCGAAACAATAGGGGCCCTGCGGCATATTGTGTATTATGAATATGAACGATATCGGGTTGAAAGCTTTTGATCTTCTTTCGTACCTGCTGAGCTGCTGAAATATTCCATGGACTGCCGAAAAATTGGCGCAGGCCAGGGAAACCTTTTTTATTTTTGAACTGTATGGTTTCTACCTCATTCTTCTCGGATAAAGCACGTACTTCATGTTGGAATACGATGTCTTCTCCACCGGCATCTTGATAAAAATTATGAATGATAAGTATGCGCATATGTTCAGGATTTATACAAATGTAGGATTCTATTTTATTATCTTCGCATAAATCAAAAAGCAAATGAACAGTACTTCTCATTTAAGACAAGAGTTTCTTCAGGCGATTGAACATCGTAGTTTTCCGGTTCAACCTCAAAATCTATATGACCCTATTCGTTATATTTTGAAATTAGGAGGAAAGCGGATTCGCCCTTTATTAAGTTTAATGGCGGCAGATTTATTCGGTTTTAAAGCAGTTGAGGCGGTTATTCCAGCCGCTCTTTCGGTGGAGTATTTTCATAACTTTTCACTTATTCATGATGATATTATGGATAATGCGCCTTTACGTCGTGGACAGGCTACTGTACATGAAAAATGGGATCCTAATGTCGCTATTCTTTCGGGAGATGCCTTATTAATACAGGCTTATATGGAGCTGGCTAAATGTGAGAGCAGTAAAGTTCCAGCCTTATTGCATGTATTTAATAAAATGGCTCAGGAAGTCTGTGATGGACAGCAGCAAGATATGGACTTTGAGCAGCAAGTGGATGTATCTTTGGAGTCTTATATAGAAATGATTCGACTTAAAACATCCGTATTATTGGGAGGCGCCTTACAGCTGGGGGCTATATTAGCCTCTGCCTCCACAGCAGATCAGCAGCATATCTATAATTTTGGTGTCAATGTAGGCTTGGCCTTTCAGTTGCAAGATGATATTTTAGATGTATATGGAAATCCCGAAACTTTTGGAAAGCAGGTGGGAGGAGATATTCTATCCAATAAGAAAACCTATTTGTTAATCTCTTTATTCAATGCCGTTCAGGGAGAGGATATTTCCTTATTAAATGATTTAATAGCTCTGGATGGTTATCAACACCCACATAAGGTGCATGCCATTATGGAGCTGTATGAAAAGTACCATATTAAGGCCTTAGCTGAACAGGAAAAAGAGCATTATACACATTTAGCTTATGCTGCTTTAGAAAAAATTAGCGTTGCTAAGGAAAATAAAACAGCATTAGAAATACTCGCTTCAGAGCTTTTAATCCGTGAAATATAAGAGTTCTCAAGTGGAGTTTGCGATTTGCGGGATTAATTTGTAATTTGTATTTATTATAATGGAATAAATCTTGCAGAGAGACTTCATATGGAACCTATTAAAATTACCATTTTCCAAGCTTATATTTTTTGGGAGAATATAGAGAATAATCTAAAAAATTTAACAACCCGTTTAAATAGTCTTCGTGAGAAGACGGATTTGATTATTCTACCTGAAATGTTTAATACGGGATTTACTAATAACGTAGAGAAATGTGCTGAAAAATCCAATGGGCAGACCATGCGTTGGATGTTTGAAATGTCTCAGAAATTTGACTGTGTAATTGCTGGTTCTTTAATTATTGAAGAGGAAGGTCGATATTACAATCGATTTATATGGATGTCTCCAGATGGCACCTATGTCAAATATGATAAAAGGCATCTTTTTGGTATGGCACAGGAAGATGCACACTTTACAGCCGGAGATGCTCGTGTCGTAGTCAATCTCAAAGGATGGAAGGTTTCTCCGATGATCTGTTATGATCTCCGATTTCCAGTGTGGTCTAGAAATCAGGAGTCGGCTTATGATCTGTTAATCTATGTGGCAAACTGGCCAGATAAGCGCTCTTTACACTGGCGTTCATTAATTCCTGCTCGAGCAATTGAGAATCAAGCATATGTGATCGGCGTAAATCGGGTAGGGCATGATGGCAATGAAATCTATTATTCCGGAGGATCGATGTGTATCTCCGCCAATGGGGATGTTGTTTATTACAAACCCGAGGACGAAGATTTATATACCTTTACCTTAAATCCCAAGGATTTAATGGAGGTGCGTTCCAAATTTCAATTTCTAAAAGATGCAGATCATTTTAGTATAGGCTAATGTTAATATAAGCCCATGCTATCAATAACGAGGCCTATTTAAAATGGCCTCTTGAATTATCGCTGTTTTTAAATCAAAGGCCAAAGGGGCTTCTAATTCTATGAGTTCTAATTTCGGTTGAATGGCAGCATGCTGTGCTTTAAGCTTTTTGGCTTTTTGAGCTTGAACTCGCTGTACTTCTGAAAGGGGGTTTAAGCGGGCTTCTTTTTCCGCTTCATATTTATCTATCCAGTTGGATTTCGGTTCTTGAATTTCCACAGGTAAAGGCTGAGGCATATTCGCCTTTCTTTTAGCCGCTTTCACTTGTTCTTCCTGGTACTTTTTGTACGCCTGAATTGCAAAGATTGCCAAAGCAATAAGTATTGGTATGACCTTTTCCATATCCTTAAATATAAAAAAAAATTTCTGTTTTCGTAATAAAATTTGCAAATGAGAATGAATTTGCTAATTTTATAGGAATCAAACTTTACTTTTATAAATTTTTTTAGCTAAATTTCATTTCCGAAATAAACTAAGACTAATTATATTTATGTTATTTAGTTGTGCAAACAACTTAAACCGAAATCAACAATGATAAACCAGGATACTATATATAGTACTGATTTCTATGACTTTTTAACGGGCAAAGCTTCAACGGCGATGTCCCGAAGAATGCAACGGAATTTTAAAGAGGTAGGTATAAATATTACTGCTGAGCAATGGAGTATATTATACAATTTATGGTTAGAAGAGGGATTAACTCAACAAGAATTAGCCCATCGTACCTTTAGAGATAAGCCTAGTATTACCCGACTGATTAATAATCTGGAAAAACAGAAGCTTGTTATTCGTGTGAATGATAAGGAAGATAGACGTTCGAATTTAATATACTTAACGAAAGCCGGCAGACAGTTAAAGTCGGAAAGCATGGAACAGGCTAATAAGACGATTGATGAGGCTTTAGATGGATTGTCTAAGGAAGATATCGATCATGCGCATAAAACCTTATTTCATGTGTTTAAAAACCTGCGCTAATTATAGCATATAATATAAAAAAGGCAGTCTAACGACTGCCTTTTTTATTCAAGAATAATTTTATGAATATGATTTAATCTTAGCTTCGAAATCGGTATGGCTATTGATTAATTTACCTTGATTTTCAAAATAAATCTCTTGAAAACTCATGGTCGTTCTATTATCTACTTTACGGAAGAATTTCTCTGCCGTCACATCATCTAAAGTTTTAAATCCACAAGCTTCCATAATTTCTACAGTCGCACGTAAGGTATTTCTATGGAACTGGGCTACACGAACGTATTTATCGTTTACATCTAATCCTTTATATAAATGAGGTTTTTGTGTAGCAACCCCCACAGGACAGATATCTTCATTACATTTTAACGCTTGGATACATCCTAAGGCAAACATCATTCCACGTGCAGAATAACATGCGTCGGCACCTAAGGCAACAGCCTTTAATAAATCGAAACCTGTTACAATACGACTGGAAACAATAATTTTTATATGTTTTTTAAGACCAAAGGAGATTAGCGTGGTGGTCACAAAAGTTAATGCATCATATAAAGGCATACCAATATTATCGGTAAATTCCAATGGTGCTGCTCCTGTACCTCCTTCTGAACCATCTATAGCAATAAAATCCGGAAAGATTTGGCTGGTTTGCATTGCTTGACAGATATCGATAAATTCTTGCTTATCGCCAATACAAATTTTAAAACCTACAGGTTTGTAATTTGAAAGAACACGTAATTCTTGGATGAACTCCATCATTTCCTCTGGATTCGAAAATGCCGAGTGAGCTGGGGGAGACATAACATCTGTACCTGGAGTTACATGACGAATTGCAGCGATTTCAGCTGTATTTTTCGCTGCAGGAAGAATACCTCCATGTCCAGGTTTAGCTCCTTGAGAAAGCTTTAATTCAATCATCTTTACATTTGGACGATTTGCTTTTTCTTCAAATCTTCTAGGATCAAATTTGCCATCATCATTACGACATCCAAAATATCCAGTACCTACTTGCCAGATTAAATCTCCTCCAGAATTATGGAATTCTGAAATACCTCCTTCACCTGTATTATGAGCAAAGTTTTGTAAGGCAGCACCTTTATTTAATGCTGTAATGGCAGTTTTACTTAATGCCCCATAACTCATTGCAGAAATATTAAATACCGATAAGCTATAGGGTTGCTTACATTGGTTATTACCAACCATGGTACGTAAGTCATGATCTTTGATATGACAAGGGAATACCGAATGGGCTACCCATTCATTACCAATTGCCTGCGGATCGGTCTGCATACCGAAGGCTACAGTTTCTCTTTCATTTTTAGCACGTTGATAGACAATGGAACGCTGTCTACGGTTGAACGGCTTACCATCGGTATCGGACTCCCAAAAGTATTGACGTAACTCCGGACGGATAGATTCAAAGAAATAACGGAAATAACCTACTAATGGGTAATTTCTAAGAATGGCATGTTTAGTTTGTATACTATGATAAATAGCCATTAACGCAAATGGAGCAGTTACCACAAGTAACCAATACCAGCCCGGGGTAAAAATAAGGCCGAATGCGAGAACAAGTACATTTAATAAAATGACGTAAATAAGGATTAATTTTCTAACTGCCATAATAGACTAATTATCTAAATTGTAATTTTTGTTAGTATTTTTTATTATAAGTGTTTTTTATAGATAGAAAATGATCAACTTTTTATGTTCTTTTCAATTATTTAGATTTTTCAAATTCTATCAACCTGAAGCAAAATTACTAAGTTACTATGGTATAATAAAATAATAAAGTCATTCCTGAATGTTTTGTCATCTTAGTAAATAATATGCCTTTATTTGTTTCTTTTGATAATTTCAGCGCTCAAAAGTTGATATATTTCTTTAATTTCTTTCTTCTGACTAATAAAGTCTAAATGCTTTTTCATCGTCAGCTGATCATTTCTTTTCGCTGGACCCGTCTGCACGTCCTTAGGTGCTTGATTTTGAGCTTTTTTCGCGGTCTCCGAAATAATAGGATAGAGTAAATTAAAAGGTAATTTATACTCATCCATAAGCTCATTGGCCATCTGAAATAAGACATTTGTAAAATTATTCACCAGAACGGCACTCAAATGAAGTGCTAAGCGTTGTGCCGAGTTACAAGGAATACTTAAAGGGGCAATAACTTGAATCCAGCTCAATAACTGGCTTTCTACCGCGGCCGTATTTCCTTCTATGCAAAAGGGTATATCGTGCAAATCTAGTGCCAACTGTTTGGATATAGATTGAGGTGGATAGATTACTCCATATGCGTTGAATTTATTTAATATAGAAATATCTGTCGCCCCGGAACAATGCACTACTATTCCGCTTAAGCTGCTGGGAAGTTGCTCGACAACTTCCGCTATGGCGTCGTCTTTGACGGCAATGAGATAAAGGTCAGCTGCTGTAGATATTGTCGCTAAGTCCGAAGTGGAATGGGCATGAAAGCGTAAAGCCAACGCATCTGCGTTGGCTTTAGTGAAACTATATATCTGAAGTATCTGGTCGCCCTGATTAATAAAAGCCTGTCCTAAATGTGAGGCTATATTTCCGCTACCGATAAGTACTATTTTCATGATTTTTGTGCTTTAGCAAGATCTCTTTTGAGATCTTTATTTCTTCTGAAGATAGACATGATAAATCCAATCGTCATAATAATCGTTCCTGCCCAGAAGAAATTGATATACGGGAACTTGATGGCTTTAAATACAATCCATTTTTTCTCCGGTAATGGTTTTTGATAAACCATAATCTCTAACTTATCCTTTTGAGGTAAGATATTTGAAAAACGGAAACGTAAACCTTGCTCATTCACATCCTTATTGAAATCATATGTAGTTCCAGACTTAATTAAAAAGATAGGTTCAACATGATATTCTTCTTGTTTGGCCGATACGACTTTAATTTTTAAGCCTACGATAACATCGTCATCTGCTTTAGGGATATTTTCTAATTTCGCATTTCTATTTAAGCCTTCAATAACAAAGAATCCATTTCTATAACGTAAGGTATCTCCTACATTAACCTCATAGGTAGCAGGTTCTTCATAATCTTCGAAACCTGTTTTTTCTTCTTCTCCATTTCCAGCATTCGGTTTTACATCCGAAGCTGCGGCAGTAATTAACGTATAGATATCATGTGTAATATAATGTTTAGTTGCCGGCGTCCCAATTAAGCCCCCCATTTGAGGGTTATTTTGAGCAAATGGTTTAAGTACAAAAGACTCTTTTACAGCTCCGGTTTCCTCATCTATACGTTCGTATTTAATTTTATAGTATACATTGGGAGCCACTACGGAATCTCCGACATAGGTGATTCTATATTCCCCCATCTGTGCAGGTTCATTTTCTGTTAGGAACAAATTATCCCCTGGTTTTTCCACTTTATCAAATCCAGCAACAGCAATATACCCGGAGTTATTGACCGAAACAACACGATTGGTCGCTGCAGCTACTAATGCTCCGATAAGTAATAAAGCGAATCCCATATGGGCTACCGAAGAACCGGCTAATTTCCATTTTCCCTTAATGGCCTCTCCAAGAATACGCATATTCGCTAATATGGCAAATACACTAGAGAAGGTAATTAAGATAAACATAACGTTGGTATATACTTTGGTAATATATACCACTACGGCAGTTAAAATGATCGAAGCTATAAATGTCGCAATTGTAGCTGCAAGAAATTTATTGGATTCTGTCTTTTTATATTTTAAGAACTGGGCAAATCCAGATAAGAAAGCCACGACAACGGCAAAACCTGCTTGCCATTTATTATAATGTTGAATCGGATCGATAGGAGGGGCTACTTTAGTTCCAAAAATCTTATTAAAGACTGGAATGGAAGTCGATGCTACCATTTGTACACAGGCAATAGTTAATACCAATGCACCGATAAATAACCAAAACTCTCTAGAATATACCTCTTCTTCTTTTTTGGTCGTAGGCATAGCCTTTTTATTGACTACTAGCGTTACGATCATAATAATAAAGAAGGCTAAATTAAATCCAATTAATTGTTCATTTAGTCCTAAATCTGTAAAAGAGTGTACCGATGTTTCTCCCAATACACCCGAGCGGGTTAAGTAGGATGCATAGATCACTAAAACAAAGGAAATCATTGCTAAAAATGTCGCTGCAAAGAAAGAATGCCCCGAATTACGGTAAGCAATCATAACGTGAACAGCTGCAATTAAAGTGAACCATGGAATAATGGATGCATTTTCAACGGGATCCCAAGCCCAGAAGCCACCAAAGTTTAAGGCTTCATATGCCCAGAAAGAGCCCATAATAATTCCTGCTCCTAATATCATTACGGCAAATAAAGCCCAAGGTAAAGCAGGTTTAATCCATTCTCCAAAACGCTTTTGCCATAGACCAGATGCAGCATATGCAAAAGGTACAATCATCGAAGCAAAACCTAAGAATAAGGTCGGCGGGTGTATCACCATCCAGTAATTCTGTAATAAAGGATTTAATCCGCGACCATCGGCAATCATAGACAGGTAATTCGGATCTGAGAATATAGGGCCTTCCACTACCTCTCTTAAGAGGATAAATGGAGAACTACCAATACGCATTCCAAAGATTTCAATACCTATAATCATAGATGTTAAGAAGGTTTGACTTAACATCACAAAGGTCATAACTGGACTTTCCCAGGATTTAGCTTTAAAGATTAAAATAGCACCTAATACGACTTGCCAAAAAGTCCATAAAAGGAAACTACCTTCTTGACCTTCCCAGAAGGAGGAAATAATATAATAGGTCGGTAATGATTTAGAAGAGTGCGCATAGGCATAATGGTACTCAAATAAATGATTATAGATAATATAAAATAAGGTGCTCGCAATAGCGATTATGGATATGGTATTAATCCAAAAAGCTAGACGACCTATATTTCTCCAAGATTTATCTTGTTGATTAGTAGCCGAAAAATAATAGGATAATAATGATAATAAGGCAGAACCAAAGGCTAGAATGATAAAAAACTGTCCTATCTTTCCAGGTAATAGATGTTCACCTACGTAATTTACGTCCATTGAATATGTAATTTATTATTAGTTATTGTAAGCTGTTTTTGCAGCAGCCGTTGATTCGATCACTTCTACTTCATTCTGATTATATTTCGAAGGACATTTCATTAAAATTTTACTGGCATGAAAAACATCTCCGTCCATTCTTCCCGTCAATACAATCTGCTCTGAACGTTCAATATCTTGTGGTTTTGATCCATTAAAGACGACTTGACATTCTGTACTATCATTATCATACATATAGAATGAAAAGTGATTGGCATCTTTTGTAGGTTCATAGATTAATTCTTTTTGTTTATTAAGCACACCCACCACATACAATTCAGTATCCTTTTCTTTCGCTTCAGTAAACGTGGAATAGGTACTAGAGTCTGTATAAATAACTAAAATCATTGCTATTGCTATGGCAATGATACCGATTAACACTATAGAACTTTTTTTCATTTTATAATTTTTGATACTAAATCAATTGCAAAATTACGAATTGCGTTATGAAGTAACTAATATTGCAAAATTTAGAACCTATTTAGAATTGATATAAATAATTTATAAATTCGCCTTAACGCTTTGTCTATGAGATTAATCGGGTACTTTTAAAGGAGTAAAAATTTGAATCACGTAAATATTACAAAACTTTGCCATTATCTATGCGCTTTATTATCTGCTTAGCCCTTCTCTGGAATATACAGCATGTTCTAGCGCAAAATAAATATAGTCAGGAGATTAGTTTTCAAAATGATAATGACGTCTATTTATTTATTAATCAAGATCGTTATTATACAAATGGTGTATTATTCCATTATCGGCAGGCTTTGGGTAGCCCTGAGCATAAGCAACTATTAACATTAAGTTTAGGTCAGCAGATTTATAATGGAGTAGAAAATAGTTCCTGGCATGAGATTCCATGGGACATGCCCTTTACGGGATATCTTTTTGCTTCTGCAGCCTGGAGTCGCTATACTACAGATGCTATCTTCACTGCAGGTATAGAACTGGGGCAGGTTGGAAATCATGCTTTAGGACAAGCGGCACAGGAATTTATACATAATACCTTTAGCTTCTATAAAGTAGCGGGATGGGATCATCGCTTGCAAAATGCTTTTGGAGTCGATCTCAAGGGGCGTTATCAACAGGTTTTAACTCAGGGAGCGAGCGCCCAGAAAGTGGAATTATCCATGGATATTCAGGCTAACTTAGGCATGAACCATACGGATATTCAGTTTTCTCTACCCCTCCGGTATGGAAGATTAAAATCATTTCGAGATTCATACTTTACTAAAGGACATCTGCAGCAGGGGAAAATAGAGAATCCCCGGGAGTTTTATGTGCTGTATAAACCCTCTATTAAAGCTCAGTTTTACAATTCTACTGTACAGGGCGGATTATTTAGGGATGATCCGATAGGAAGGTTATATCGGCTTAAACCTCTGGTACTGGCCCATGATATTGGTTTTGAATGGAATAGAAAGCGCTGGGCAACTTCAGTCATCTATCATTTTGAATCGAGAACGATTCGGGATATGCTCCATAGACATCAATATGCTCAACTAGTGCTGTCCTATAGCTTCTAAGCGATAGATGATTCCGCAGGGGGCGGGACTATTTTCTCCCCCGAAAGACGGGTGACCACCATGGCGGCAACTGTATCTCCTGTCGCATTGAGTACCGTAGCCA
>DAIQRP010000011.1:11504-21491 GCA_036786125.1 Sphingobacterium sp. | reverse complement strand
AGGCCATAGACAGAAATCATTAACATCTCTCCGATATATCCACCATTCGGAATTCCTCCAGCCACAATACTGACTAAAATAGTAATTCCGATGGCTGTAGCAATAGTCTCCACCGTGAAAAAATCCCAATCCATTATTAAGAAACAGACATATATTTTAACAATGGAAGAGATGGAAGATCCATGTTTATTGAGTGTATTGCCCAGAGGGATAACCACATTTGCAATAGCAGCAGGGACACCTATCTTTTGAGCAGCGACCAGATTCGTGGGTAAGGTAGCAAGGCTTGAGCAGGTGCTTAATGCGGTGATGGATGGAAGAATATTATTTTTCCAAAAATTAGGAATTCCTTTTCTTCCCTGAGCTATAAAGGCATAGATGCTAAAGAAAACAAAAAAATAAAAGGTGCCAAAGGCATAGTATAGCGCTAATGGCTTGGCATAGAAACCAAATAGCTGATTGCCCAAAGTTCCGACCTGATACGCAAAATATGCGCCCAACCCGATAGGGGAAGCTTTCATTAATAGCAGGAGTAAGTTTTTCATGACTGCATTTCCTGCATTTAGAAAATTCAAAAATAGCAGACCCTCTTTTCCAGCTTTTCGCGTAGCGATACCTACTCCAAAAGAAAAAATAATAAAAGCCAGCATATTTTGTCGGGACAGGAGTTGTCCAAATTCGGAAACGGTAACAAAGCGCACAATTTTATCGCCCCAGCTATCGGTGTTTGTTTGACTGATGACTTCTTGAATCTCCCCAATAGATTTTGGCGCTTCCACGGGAAATAACCAAACCATAGCTATGGTTGCTGCGGCAGCAATTGCAACGCCGGAGACAAAGACAAAAGCCATAATGCTTAAAATCCTTCCCAGCTTATGCTCTCCCTCAATATTAGCTACAGCAGAGGAAATAGCGAAAAAAATTAAAGGGATAATGGATACAAATAGAAAATTTAAGAAAATATCACCAATAGGCTTAAGATAGATAACTTGACTAGGCATACTGATGCCTATAATACTTCCAATAGTAATGCCTAGGAGTAATAATAATATATTCCCATAGTTTTCTAAAAAGCTTTTTAAAGATTTTTCCATTTGTGAATCTAAAATAGGTCTTTTTTAGCTTATTTTTACAGAAAAATTGTGTTGATGGATTTTATTACGACAAATGACGGATCAAAGACTCTATTTAATGAACAGATAGGGGAGCATTATCATTCCATGCATGGTGCTCAGCAAGAAAGTCTACATGTATTTATTCAGACGGGCTTAGCCTATTATTTAGAGCAATCTCAACAGCAGCAAGCTTCTATATTGGAAATAGGTTTTGGAACGGGATTAAATTTTCTGAATACCAGTCAATTTGCCTTAACTCATCAGTTAGCTATTCATTATATCGGTATCGAGGCTTATCCATTAAGTGAAGCTTTAATTGGACAATCGGGATATCAGCAATATGTGGATGCGTCTATATGGTCGGATTTTCTAAGTCAGTATCCGTTGGCTTTACAGGAAAGTCGACAGCTCAATGAGCAGGTCGAATTAAGAATTCATCCTAAGAAGGTGTTAGATTGTCTATTGGAAGAGCAGGTAGACATAATTTATTTTGATGCATTTGCAGCAATACATCAACCGGAGATGTGGTCGGAGGAAACCCTGGCTCATATCTGTCAGTTTTTAAAACCCGGAGGTGTATTTGTAACCTATGCGATTACTGGAAACTTAAAAAGAACGATGAAGAGTTTGGGCTTTACCATACAGAAGGTCCCAGGAGCTCCGGGGAAGCGAGAAATGTTACGCGCCATTAAGTTATAAATAAAAAGAGCCTATATCTTTGATATAGGCTCTTTTTATATTAGTGACCTTGAGTTCCGTCAACACCGTGAGAGTGACCATGAGATAACTCTTCTTCCGTTGCTGGACGAACATTTAAGATTTCAATTTCAAAATGTAAACTTTTACCAGCCATAGGGTGGTTTAAGTCAGCGATAACTGCTTCTGGAGTTACTTCTACAACAACTGCACGGAATTGGTTTCCTTCATTGTCTTGTAAAGGTAATACTTCACCTACTGGAGGTAAACCAGTTTCTTTAAACATATCAGCTGGTAATTGAGCTACTGCGCGCTCATCTTTTTCACCATATGCATCTGCTGCCGCTAATTCAAAAGAAGTAGTATCACCAACAGATAATGTAGCGATATTTTCTTCGAATTTAGGAAGCATCATGCCTACACCATATAAGAAGTCTAAAGGATTTTCTTTTGTTGTTTCTTCTACAAAAACTTTTTCACCATTTTCTACTGTGTGAAGTTTGTAAGTTAACGCTACTACGTCGTTAGGTACTATTGCCATTGGATTTTAATTATGGGGATTAACCCTGTTATTTATTCTATGATATTCAAAAGTGATGTAATCGATTCCTGCGGAAGACTACATGTTTTATTACGGCAAAGGTAGGCTTTTGATTCCAAACCCGCTCTATTTAATAACAAAGGTAAGTCGCTTTTTGTTCCCCCCAATGTGATTTTGTTTGGAATATAATACTGATCTAACTCTCTTCTAAAGCTTTCCGCTTGGGTTCCTGTTAGGGCAATTTCATTACATCCATAGACCTCTTCCAATAAATAAATTGCCCAATTTGAGTATGCAGAACCATAGGTTTTAATCTGTGGAAATACATTGGCAAATTGCTGATCGGCAATACTGATATAATTTACATCATCAAAAAATAAGCCTAATTTTTTTAATTGTCTTACAAAAGTGGAGTTCGAAGACGGAATGACATTATCCATAATCTCAGATTTACGCGCGATAAGCTCATCCGATTGTGAATAATAGAAGGTATAGGTTTCTGAATGATAGAAATTTTTCAGGACATAATCCGCTAATTGGCGTGCTTCCTGAAGCCAGTTTTCATCAAAAGTTGCTTCATATAATGCAATAAAACTTTCGATGGTAAATGCATAATCGTCCAGAAATCCGGTTATACTACGGTTATTATCAGCGGGTTGATGTAATATAGAGCCATCTTCTTGTATCAGGTAAGTTTGGATAAATTGTGCAGTCTCTAAGGCATACTTCAAATATTCATCTTGATTAAATACTCGATAGGCATCTATGAGCCCTTTTAAGAATAAGGCATTCCAGCTGCAGAGTTGTTTATGATCCAGGCCGGGGTGTACGCGTTGGTTTCTGTAATTTTTAAGTCTTAATTTTATTTCTTTGAGATAGGATTCCCATTCCATGTCAGAAAATCCGGCATCTTCTGCCATTTTATCAGCGTCGATGTCACAGATCAGTACATTGGTCTTTTCCTCCGTCCAGTTGCCCTCTTCGGTTATATTAAAATAATCTATAAAAAGTTGGGCATCCTTGCCTAGGATAATTTCTATCTCTTCTTGGTCGAAGCTATAGAATTTTCCTTCTACTCCTTCACTATCTGCATCTAAAGCACAATAAAATCCATGATTATCATCACGCATTTCTGTTAATGCCCAATGAATAGTCTCTTCTACTATACGCTTATATAAAGCAGTTGGCTTTTGTTGGTAAGCCTCCGCATATAAGCTAATTAATTGGCCATTGTCATAAAGCATTTTCTCAAAATGGGGAATATGCCATAAGGGGTCGACGGAATATCGAGCGAATCCACCACCTACCTGATCATAAATTCCTCCCGAAGCAATCTTATGCAGTGTGAAATGTACAAAATCTGTCAACTTTGGATTTTTACTGAGGATGGAATAGCGTAATAAGAAAACCCAATTATTGGGAAGTGGAAATTTCGGAGCACGATTATATCCACCATCTGTATAATCAAAATGATTCATCCAAGGACGAATAATTTCTTCCAGGTCAGCGGCGGTATAGGCTGCCGGAATATCCAGCAGTGGAAGTCGCTCGGCTTGCTGAATGCCTTGTGTTAATTTTTCCGCATAATCTATAGCTACTTCAGGCTGGTTCTCCCACATTTGAGCTATTTGTAGTAAAACGCTTTGCCAATCTTGAGGTTTAAAATAAGTGCCGCCATAAATGGGTCTTCCATCGGGCAGGCAGATACAATTTAAGGGCCATCCACCTGCATTGGTCATAAGCTGTACGGCAATCATATACACCTGATCAATATCGGGACGTTCCTCTCGGTCAATTTTTATCGGCACGAAAAACTTATTCATCAGCTCTGCGATGGCTTGATTTTCAAAACTTTCTCTTTCCATGACATGACACCAGTGGCAGGCAGAATATCCTATGCTGACAATAATTAATTTATTCTCAGCTTTTGCTTTTTCTAATGCCTCCTCACCCCATGGCATCCAATGTACTGGATTATGTTGATGTTGTTTTAAATATGGAGAGTTTTCGTGTTGCAGTTTGTTAGCCATAGAAGCGAAATTAAGAATTTTAGATGAAAGATAGGGCTGCTATAAGGCCTGCTTTATTCGCGCCCTGTTCAGTATTCATCAGTAGATTTGTAGAAATTAAAATAGGCGGAGTTCAGGGATAACATATTCCAATTGAAATTTTCTTCTAAGCTAATGTTCACTATACCAGCTGTCTGCATATAAATATCTTGATTTCCAGTGATATATGAAGCAAAGTCTGTAATTCCAGGATTATGTCCGACGACTATTACACAATCATAGGCATCCTCGATTTTATTTATTATTTTTAAGATGCGTTTTTCTGAAGCTAAATATAATTTGTCTTCCTTTTGTATACGCGTTTCTGAATAACCTAAAGCCTTGGCGAGTATATGAGCGGTCTGCATTGTTCTGCGCGCAGAGGAGCTTAATATACATAGATGCTGATACTCAAGCGTACTGGCAAGATAAGAACTTATTCGTTCTGCTTCTTGAATCCCTTCAGCATGTAGGGAACGCTCGAAATCTGTAGTTGTACGTATAGGCTCTGCCTGAGCATGCCGCATAAGAATTAATTTTTTCATTTTTCTTTTTTAGGGGCTAGATGTTAAGATAAGAAAATAAATCCAAATGCTATTTTTATAGTTTTTCTAAGCTTATTTTTTGGGATTCATATTATCCTTCTAAATTTGCAGCTATACAGAGAAATCGGACGGAGGTCGTTTTGATTTCATTTGATGAATTAATCCTTTAATATACTATGGAGTCATTGGCATCTAGAGATTTGGTATCGGTTATTATACCCTGTTATAATTATGCGAATTTCTTACCCGACTGTATTCAGTCGGTATTAAATTCGAGTTATCAGGAGATAGAAATAATTATTGTAGATGATGGTTCTCAGGATAATTCTATAGCGATTGCGAATAAGTTTGCAGCCGACTATCCCTTTATACAGGTAATCCAACAACAAAATGGAGGGCCTTCGAAAGCTCGAAATGCGGGTATATCTCAAGCTACAGGATCTTATATTTTAGCTTTGGATGCCGACGATAAAATTGCATTTAATTATTTGGAGGAGGCCGTAAGTATCTTATCCAGCCGACCGGAGGTAAAGGTGGTCTATGCTGAGGCAGAGAAATTTGGTTTAAAAAATGAGCCTTGGAATTTAAAGGACTTTTCCATAGCTAACTTAGCGAAAGATAATATGATTTATGTGAGTGCTATCTATAGGAAAGAAGATTGGAGTAGAGTAGGGGGCTATACAGAAAATCCAGTTTGTGTTCGTGAAGATTGGGAATTTTGGATTAAAATGCTGAAAGATGGCGGGGAGGTCGTCAAATTACCTTTTGTAGGTTTCTATTATCGTATTCATACCATATCCAGGCGTAAAAGCATGACTACAGATAAAAAAAATGCTGAAATAGCTTATCTAAATCAGCAGCATAAAGCTTTTTTTTATCGTTATCTCAATGGTCCTTTACGCAGTATGCGGAGCTACTCAAAATTATATAATACCTTATTAAATCTCATCGGACTTCTCCCTAAAATTTAGGATCGATACTAAAATTTAGGATCGATACTAAAATTTAGGAGTGATGCTAATATTTAGGAGCGATGATAGATACCTGCATTTTTGATGCTGTCCTGAGGAAGCTTATCTGAGACATGTTCCCGAAAAGCATAGACTGCGGGATGATATATATTCCCGAATAGTGTCCAAGGAATTGGATAGTAAGGATTTCTTTTACTATAAAAATGTTTGATCCGGATGAATAGGTAATGCAATAGATGCTTAGGCGCTATATACTTCTCCCTCGGATGTTTTGCAGGGTGTTTTATTAATATAGGAAGCTGAGTATCTAAGTAAGCTTCCATTTGGCTGATAATCTGTAAGCTTAAGGGGCTATGTCCGCGTGCTATCCAAGCGGGTACAGAGACCAGATCAGCCCAGTAATCAGGCATATATAAACCCGCTTCATTATATACCTTAGCAGCCCCATTATAAGATTCCGGTCTGCCTATCAAATAAACTGTAGGATCTTCAAATACATTCCAGCATTCGGCGAAAGACATGCGAGTGGCTTTGATATCATGCCATCCACCCCCATAATGATGCATCATATAAGCACGGATATAATCCGAACGATGCACAATACTTAAATAGGGTAATGCGGCATGAAAAGGATGTTCTGCCAATTCAAAATGATGGATATTTTGTGGAGTCAATAGACAAATCGGCACCTCAATATGCGCTTTTAATAGATTGAAACTTTCCAATCTATTATTGTCCATAGCCGCCCCTTCCCAATAGCACCAAATGACAAATGGAACTTCATGGATGGATGTTAACTCATTGGGAAATTGTATCATATCCTCGCGCTTAAATTTTATCTCTTCCTTTGGTAAATTTCAACCAGTAATATTTGAGTGGATTGCTATATTTCAATTGTTTCCACGGTCTGCTGCCATGAGGTTTATGTAATACGCGAATATCAAACAAGACATAGTTCTTAAAAGAATTACTTATGGCCTGTGCAGAGATACTGGTATCAAACCAATCTTTGGAACTATCTAATTCCATAAAACTATATGACTTAAGAAATGGGATAGATAATAGTGTACAGCAAAAACTTAAACTTCTATTCGTACTGATATAGGTTTCTTTAGTCTACAGTCACTGCACCTACTAATCCAGCATGTGGATGCTCCTCTGTAAAAGCAATTAATTTTGCTAAGCTATCTTTTTTAACCTCTACATCAGATTCGACAATAATCAACGGTAGATTGGCCGCTAAGGCCTTCCGTTGCGCATCTTGCAATACAATTTTATAATTTGGTGAAGGGGTATCTGTAATATCAGCTAGGTGAATAAGTTCATAGCCATATTGTGCTTTATGCACTTCTAACTGTGTATAAGTTTCCTCTTCACTATAGTCATTATAAACAATGTGAAGGACGGGAATTGAAGAAGCTGCAATTTTTTGAATTGTAGCTAAGGTATTTTCAATTGCATTTTTAACCGGAGTTATAACAATTGCTTGATATTGCTGTTCCATGGTGTTCAAAGGTAATAAGACTTTTAGAATATCTAAAGAAATATAGCCTTTTGGAGTCGGATGTTTTTATCTATTTCCAAAGGCTATGGCTAAAAAATTGCGCTTTACCTCTGAAATAACGTTAATAATAGAGAAGGGAAAATACCCCATATAAAGATCAATATACTGCCGATCAATGCGATTATAAAGAGAGCGGAATAAGAGCTTTTCTTTTTCTGCTGTATTTCCGTGGCACTGTCTTGAAGAAAGGCCGCTCTTGGAATTTTCAAATAGAAAAATAAAGAAATTACCGCGGTCAAGGCTCCGACGATCAGGAGAAGTAAGTATAGGGCATATCCCGTAGATTGATATGTTTCAAAAACTTTAGAGAAGACGATTAATTTCCCCACAAAGCCGGCGGTAGGCGGTAAGCCTACTAAAGAAATTAAAACAAAGCTAAAGGAAACAAATAATAGGGGTTGTTTCTTGCCAAGTCCTTGCAGGCTACTGATATTGGTATTCCCTAATTGACGTTCCAATATATCGATATAGATAAATACGGCTAAATTCATAATCGTATATATAGTAATATAAAACAGGAGTATCGAAGGATCATCCTGCATATAAACTAATACGGCCATTAATAAAATTCCGGTATGCCCTATAGAAGAATAGGCCATCATACGTTTGATATCTTTTTGACGTAAAGCCACCATATTTCCGACTAACATCGTTGCTATGGCCACTAGACTAAGCCCATTGATCACTAATTCCGAATAGAAAAATGGAGATATCGTCCAGCTTTGTACTAATCTGGCCAGTAGAATTAAAGCCGATATCTTAGGTACGGTAGATAAGAAAGCGGTGATTGGAGTCGGGGCTCCTTGATATACGTCCGGTGCCCATACATGGAAAGGGAAAAAACTTAATTTAAAGCCTATTCCTGTCATAATAAATAGTAGAGCAATACTACTAATCAGTTCAGGAGCTGCGGCAAGTCCATTTAAATGTTTTTGAGACGTAAAATCTAGGTTTCCCGTGAAACCATAGATTAGGGACAATCCATATAACATAACTGCTGCACAGATGGAGCCAAATAAAGCATATTTCATAGCGGCCTCAGATTGCTTTTTCTCTGTCGCAAAATAGCTGACTAAAATATACGAGCTTATGGAAATGGTTTCTATCGCAATAAATATAAGTAACCAGTGTGTACTACTTGCCAGTAGGTATAAACCTAAAATGGCAGCCAATACAATACTGTAGATATCTACACCTTTTTTTACTTGGGGATGGTTTGAGATATAATTATTTATAAATAAAAGAATGACGAGACTGCTTAAGGCCACTAAGATACGGGCATAGATGCTCATCGGATCTATATACAGTAAATCTGAAAAAGCCGTCTGATTAATTCCTAATTGTAATTGTTGGATTAAGAAATAAAGAGAGCCTATGATTCCAAACATGCTGATATAGCAGCTTATCTTCGGGATTCTTTTTTCGAGAAATAAGCTACTGAAGATGCTACAAATAAAGGTGCCAATAATTATTAACTCGGGACCTAATATAGGCATCGAATCGATAATATGATCTAAAGTAGAGCTTATATGTGGAGTAAAACCGTTCATTAATATTATATATATTGTCTGACTAATTCTACAAAGATTAAGACAGAGCTATTTAAGTTATCAAATACTAAAAATGGACATATTCCTAAAATTAAAGCTAAAGCTAAGGTAGGATATAATATTATTTGCTCTCTGCGGTCGAGATCTACTAAAGCAGATGACCATGCTTCCGCGCCAAATAATCGTGTCTGACCAAAAAACATGCGCTGTAAAGTCCATAGAAAATAAGCCGCAGACATTAAGATACCTATAGAACCAGCTATGGCCATCCATCGTGGAATATCAATACCTAAAGATGCGGAGTTGAAAGTCCCTATAATAATAAAGGCTTCTCCAATAAAGGCTGAAAAACCAGGTAAACCTAAAGAGGCGAAAAATGTTAAGGCCACAAATACGGTATACTTAGGCATAATATTCGCCAATCCACGGTAGTGATAGATATCACGGTCATGCACTCGATCGTAAATCACTCCGACTAAAAAGAATAATGCAGCAGATAAAAATCCATGGGAAACCATTTGGAATACTGCACCAGAAACTCCTTCAGCAGTCAGACTCGCAATGCCTAATAAAACAAAGCCCATATGAGAAACTGAAGAGTAAGCAATCATGCGTTTTAAATCCCGTTGTGCAATGGCATTTAAAGCGCCGTATATAATCGAGATCACCCCAATAAGTCCTATCCACCAAGTGGAAGAGATGGCGGCATCCGGAAAGATGCTATAACAGATTCGTATGATTCCGTAACCTCCAATTTTTAATAAAATACCCGCCAGGATAATAGAAACTGGAGTAGGAGCTTCTACGTGGGCATCAGGTAGCCAGGTATGTAAGGGTACGATAGGAACTTTAATACCAAAGGCAAAAAACAAGACTATAAATCCAATGAGTCTGGCCGAAATTCCCAAGACTTCATGTCCTGCTGCTAAAGAGAAGAAGGAGTCTGATAGATAATTC
>DAIQRP010000011.1:8978-11494 GCA_036786125.1 Sphingobacterium sp. | reverse complement strand
AATTCGCCGGATCCATCATCAGTAACATATTAAAGGTATGTGCTCCAGTTGCTGGGTTAATCACTGAAAAATATAGACCGACGATAATCAGGAGCATAAATACGGAGCCGAAAAGTGTATAGATAAAAAACTTAATGGCTGCATATTCTCTGCGCTCTCCTCCCCATATACCAATTAGAAAATAAAGTGGAAGTAACATCACCTCGTAGAAAAGATAAAAAAGGAAAAAGTCTAATGCACAGAATATTCCCATAACGGCAGTATTTAACACCATAATCATGGCGAAATAACCTTTTAAACTTTTGCTGATATTCCAAGATGCTCCTATAGCCATTAGCATGACAAATGCGGATAACACGACTAAAGGAAGGGAGATGCCATCCAAGCCTAGGAAATAATCGATTTCTAGTTGGCCTATGCTTCCCAGATCCAAACGAATCCAAGGGATATGTTCTACATACTGAAAGCTGGATTCATTTAAAACCCCAGCAAGCTGTCCGTTAAATTGCGTATACAGGTAACCGGAAATAAGTAATTGAACTGCTGTAAATACTAAAGCAATATATTTATAGCTGTTTCTATATGTAGCAGGTAGTGCAAGAATAATTGCCGTAGCCACTAAAGGTAAAAATATAAGTAATGATAACATGTTCAATTAACTTAGAATAAGGTAAAGTAATCCTATGCAGACAATCATAAAGACTGAAAAAAGATAGGTCTGAAGTTTTCCATTTTGTACTTGTCTGAAGATATGCCCTAGCCAATAGGTCGTTTTAGCTAAACCATTGACCAAACCATCGACAATATACCGATCTATACATACGGCAATGCGTGATAATAAATGAGTTAATTCCACAAAAATATGGACCAGCCCTTCGATAATATTTCGATCAAACCAATAAGCTATTTTAGCAAGTCTAAGTATGTTATTAACAATAACTTTATCATTAAACTCATTGATATATGCTTGCTTATTGGCCCATAATATAATAGTGGAATTCGGATTTAAAGGATATTTCCCCTGAACATACCATCTCCAGGCGATAAAAAATGAAATCCCAGCTGTGCTCACGAGTATGATAGGAATTATCAGATGTAATAGATGTATTCCGGTAAAGGGTAGGGGTTGTTCTAACCCTTGAATTAGCCAAGAATAGGCTCCGGAAATCGGAGACCAGCTAATTACTGGAAATAGACAGCATATACTGAGAAAGAACATCGGCATAATCATCGCTACATTTGCCTCCTGTATATGTGCCTTATGCTGACGGATAACATCCAGCTTCGCTTTTCCAAAAAAAGCTTTTGCCATTAATCGGGCGATATAAAATGCCGTAAATATGGAAACAATAATTAAAGTTATCGGAATTAGGTAATAGAATCCACCATATGAAATGGACCATTCTAAGCTAGAGATAACAATAGCATCTTTAGAAATAAATCCCGATGTTAAAGGAATTCCTGCTAAGGCTAAGGAAGCAATACCCATACATAAGGCTGTTTTAGGCATATATCTTCTCAATCCGCCCATATTTCTTAAATCCTGAGGGTCGAAATCCCCCTGAACCTGATCTTTCACATGTTGCATCTCATGGATTACCGCTCCAGCGGATAAGAAAAGTAGACATTTAAAAAAGGCATGGGTAAATAAGTGCATCATAGCCACATCATAAGCCCCAATACCGACAGCAACCATCATAAAACCTAATTGAGAAATGGTGGAGAACGCTAAAATCTTTTTAATATCATATTGGCCTAAAGCAAAGAAGGAAGAGCTGAGCGCTGTAATCGTCCCTATAATAACCATAATTAATAAGACCGTCTCATTAAATAATGGGAATATTCTACATAATAAAAATACTCCGGCTGCCACCATTGTCGCAGCATGAATTAATGAGGAAACAGATGTAGGCCCTTCCATCGCATCGGGTAGCCATACATGCAATGGAAACTGAGCAGATTTCGCCATAGCACCGATAAAAAAGGCGATACCTGCGGCGGTCATGAGGCCAGAGTCCATTTGGGAAACTTGGCTTAGAAGGCCATTTTCCGAAAATAGAACGCGAAGATCTAATGTTCCAAACTGACTGAATATAATACAAATTCCAATTAAAAAGCCTAAATCCCCAATGCGGTTGATTAAAAAAGCTTTTTTATTCGCTTGAGCAGCCTGATCTCGGGTATACCAAAATCCAATTAACAGATAGGATGCAAAACCAACAAGCTCCCAGAAGATATACATCAATAGTAAATTATCGACTATAACTAATCCCATCATTGCAAAGCAAAATAGACTGAGGTACATCCAATATTTATGAATGCCTGGATCCCCTTTCATATAAGCTGTAGAATAAATATGAACAGGTACTGCAATCGCTGGAATTAAAATCAGCATAACAGCAGTGAGGTTATTTAATAGTATACCTATATAGAATTGACTTTCACCAATGGTAAACCATAGTTTTTGAAACTGCAGTTCAGGCTGGTTCCATATCTGTACACCGACATAGATAGAG
>DAIQRP010000011.1:0-8968 GCA_036786125.1 Sphingobacterium sp. | reverse complement strand
AATTGCTGGCGCTCCAGATAAGCTACGTTTCCCTAAAATAGCTTGTATCAGAAAAGCAATGAGAGGTAAAGCTACCGCAATCACTGTACTATATAAAGTGGTTAATATCGTTGAATCTTCCAAAATTTTAATCTTTTAAATCATGAATCTGATCGGGATTAATTGTTTTATAATAGCGGTATACATTTAAAATGATCGCGAGTCCCACGGCTACTGCTGCGGCAGCGAGCACGATAGCAAAGAGGGCAAAAATCTGTCCGCCATAATTCTCCTTATCATATCGTCCAAAGGCTACAAAATTTAAAATGGCCGCATTAATCATTAATTCTATGCCCACTAATATCATAATGGTATTTTTCTTGGCCAATACGGCATATAAACCAATACAGAATATACAGGCAGAAACAATTAAAAAGTGAGTAATACTAATCATTAGTTTCTTCCTTTCTGGAGATATGCGCTGCTCCAATTAAAGCCATTAATAGAAATATAGAAATCACCTCAAAGGCTAATACATATTGCGTCATAAATTTGATACCTAAGGCCGGAATATTATTGTCCGAAGCCTGAATAATCTCGCCTCTGCGCATATTGTCCAACATCCAGTTTGGGAGATCATCTTGACTCCAGGTATAAAAGGCATAGATTAAAATGGCTAGGAAGCTGAGGCTTACTAAAAGGGCCTGCCAACGCGGTATCGCAATAAACGAGCGCTCGGAAAGTTGTAAGTCGGCTAATAACTCCTTATTGGAGAGCATAAAAGCAAAAATCATTAATATTAATACTCCGCCAACATAGACCATAATCTGTGTAATGGCTACAAAATCTGCGAGAGCAAATAGAAATAAGCCGGCCATCCCAAAGAGGGTTATAAAAAATAAAAATAAAGCTCGGGCTGTATTTTTTATCGATACAATTAGAAGTGCTGAGCCTATCGTCAGTAAGGCAAAGGCATAAAATAAAAACTGTTCCATTTTATTTTTTCTTGGCAGCCTCCTTCTCCGCTTGAAATTTCGTCCACTCTTCTTTTCTGTCCGCAATTTCTTGATCGCTCATTTCAGCAAAACCATATATTAAATCCGTAAGCTTCTGAGAGGAACGGTCATATTTATCGGTCATCGTAATACACTCTGTAGGACATACGACAGTACATAATCCACAGTACATGCACTTGGCCATATCAATATCAAATTGAGCGGCATATAATCTTTTCACTGAGCCATCTGAAGTCTTTCCAATGGCTTCCGTTGATTTTATGGATTCTATAGAAATACAATCTACTGGACAGGCTTTAGCGCATAAGTCACACACGATACAGTCGTCTATCTCTACATCCAGCTGATAGCGGGCCAGCTCGGGCATAGGCATCTTCTCGCGTGGAAATTGTATCGTAGTTACTCCTTCTTGCTTCGCAAAATAGTTTTCTTCGCGTATATCTATTGATTTACGGGATTTATTAGCGCCAAAAAGGTGCTTTATCGTTAATGATAAGCCTTTTAATGCTGTTGCAAATCCGTTTGTTGTAGTTTTAAATTTCATATTATGAATTTAAGCCATCACTAAAATACGCCATATTGCAGAGATGGCAATACATAAAAATGCTAAGGGGGTAAGTACCTTCCAGCATAAATTCATCAATTGATCAGCACGGAAGCGCGGAAGCGTCCAGCGGATCCACATTTGTACCGCTACTATAAATAAGGATTTAGAAAGCGTCCAAAAGATTCCCCAAGCTAAACCTGTGGTCCAATCCGCTAATTTTAAGCCTCCAATATTCGGAAGGGGACTGTTCCAGCCACCTAGAAATAGCACGACGCCCATCATAGATACTAAAAACATCATTGCATATTCCGACAGGAATAGAAAGGCGAAATGTATACCTCCATATTCGGTATTATATCCCCCAACTAACTCGGACTCTGCTTCAGGAATATCAAATGGAGCCCGGTTACATTCTGCCAAACTGGCGATAAAGAATATAATATATACTACGATCAGATGTGGCGCTTGAAAAATATTCCAGGCGAATAGACCTCCGATATGATTTACCTCCCAAAAGCCCAAAAACTTAAAGCTGTGTTGTGCGTGAATTCCCTGATTAATAGCAATATCATTTAGATTTAAGGTCTGCGCTATCATAACTGCTGCAATTAAAGATAGGCCTACCGGAATCTCGTATGAAACCATCTGTGCAATAGCACGCATGGAACCTAGGAGTGAAAATTTATTATTGGAACCCCAGCCCGCCATCAGGATGCCAATGGCATCGATAGAAATCACGGCCATAATAAAGAATAAGCCTGTATGTGTATTCGCGGGGATAAAATCTTGAGCCCAAGGCATCATAGA
The DNA here is from genome assembly GCA_036786125.1 of Sphingobacterium sp. Lineage (GTDB taxonomy): Bacteria > Bacteroidota > Bacteroidia > Sphingobacteriales > Sphingobacteriaceae > Sphingobacterium. Next base: position 6,619 of record DAIQRP010000011.1, on the reverse strand, counting down.
AAAGCCCGTGAACACTGCGGCAAAAATTAAAATAGGCGCAATTTTGAATAGAATCTTATCTGTTTGTGTGGGTAGGATATGTTCTTTCTGAAGCAACTTCAAAATATCGGCAATGGTCTGTAAAGCACCATATTTGCCGGTCTCCATGGGCCCCAAGCGGTCTTGTACGAAACCCGCAATTTTACGCTCTGCATAAACTGCAAAAAGAGTAAAGGCTGCTATAAATAGAAATATAGCAACAGGGGTGATTATATGTATCAGTGTATCTATCAAATCTTATTTATAATGATTATTAATAATCTATTATTAATATGCAAACTTAATGAAAAGGACTGAAAATAGATAGCTTTTTTATGGATAAACTTACCGCATAAATTAATTTAATGTCATAAAAAAAAGCATCCTATTAGGATGCTTTTATGAAGTATTTTTAAAAAAGACTATCTTTTGTCTAAGTCAATATATTCACGTGTAGTTTCACCTGTATATACTTGTCTTGGGCGTCCAATAGGTTCTTTATTTGCACGCATTTCTTTCCATTGTGCTATCCATCCTGGAAGACGACCTAAAGCGAATAATACCGTGAACATTTCCGAGTTAAATCCTAAGGCACGGTAGATAATACCTGAGTAGAAATCTACGTTAGGGTATAATTTTCTATCGATAAAGTATTGATCATTTAATGCTGCTTCTTCTAATTTCTTAGCGATATCTAAAACAGGATCATTCACACCTAATTTTTCTAAGATATCATCACAAGCTTTTTTAATGATCTTAGCACGTGGGTCAAAGTTTTTGTACACACGGTGACCAAATCCCATTAAGCGGAAAGGATCGTTTTTATCTTTAGCTTTAGCTAAATATTTTTCTGCATCACCACCATCTTCTTTAATCGCTTCTAGCATTTCAATTACTGCTTGGTTTGCACCTCCGTGAAGTGGACCCCATAAAGCATTGATACCTGCAGAAACAGAAGCGTATAAGTTGGCGTTAGAAGAACCTACAATACGTACTGTTGAAGTAGAACAGTTCTGCTCATGGTCCGCATGTAAGATTAATAATTTATGCATCGCATCGATTACCACAGGGTCGAAAGTTGTTTCTCCTGTCACTTCTCCAAAAATCATATTTAAGAAGTTCTCGATGTAGTTTAAGTTGTTTTTAGGGTACACAACAGGGTGACCTAATGATTTTTTCTGAATCCAAGAAACAATCGTCGGCATCTTAGCTAATAAGTTGATGATCGATTTGTTTTCTTCTTCTTCCGTTGCATTTGGATTTAATGATTCAGGATAGAAAGCCGATAATGCGCCAACTAAACAAGATAATTGACCCATTGGGTGGGATTTAGAAGGGAATGCCGCGAAGAAGTTTTTCATATCTTCGTGGATCATTGTTTGTTTTTTAATGTCCGCTCTAAAGGTTAATAATGCTTCCTGAGACGGTAACTCGCCGTATATTAATAAATAAGCAACCTCTAAGAAAGTTGATTTTTCAGCTAATTGTTCGATTGGATATCCACGGTAACGTAATATACCTTTTTCTCCATCTAAGAAGGTAATTGCAGATTTTGTAGCACCTGTATTTTTAAATCCTGGGTCTAAAGTGATATAACTGGTTTGATCTCTCAACTTCGAGATATCTACTGCTTTTTCATTTTCTGTACCAGTAATCACTGGTAATTCGTATGACGAACCGTTTAAAGTAATTGTTGCTGTTTCAGACATAAGCGTACTTTCTTGTATTTATGTAATTGCAAATGTAATAAAATAGAAATGTAAAGTGGAACGTAATTTAGAATATATTTGCAATAATTGTATCATTTTTGACAAATTAAGTTTGGCTTAACACTAATTTTTTACTGATTTGGAATATAAATTTATTGATTTTACGAATTTGTTAAAAAAGTAAAGATGTTTGGAAAATAGAAATATCTTTTTTTTATTTCTTTTATTTACGATTTATTCGTAGTTTTATGATTAGTTAGTAAAAGAGTAGTATAATTATGGAAAAATTAACATTGCAAGAGGAGCAGGCGATGCAAGCGATATGGCAGTTACAGGGTGGCTTTGTCAAAGAAATTTTAACTCATTTAAAAACGGATGATATTCCTTATACCACATTGGCTTCGACCATTAGGAATTTAGAGAAAAAGAAATATGTGAAGGCCGTTAAATATGCGAATGCCAATCGCTATGAACCCTTAATTACCGAGGAAGCGTATAAGGCTACCTTTATGAATTCCTTTGTAGGCGATTATTTTAAAAATTCCTATAAGGATATGGTTTCTTTCTTTGTCAAAGAGCAGAAATTAAGCTCTCAAGAACTCGCAGAAATCATGGATATGATAGAAAAAGAAAAATAAGCTTATGGAATCATTATTTCAATATATTATTCAGGTCAATGTATTGCTATTGATAATATACATTGGATATAAATTATTTCTAGAACGATTGACTTTTTATCGTTTGAATCGGATGTATTTAAATATGGGGATATGGTTTAGTATTTTATATCCATTTTTAAATATTAAGAACTGGTTTAGTCCGACGATAGTTCCGGAGATTCCTTCCTTATTTTCATATATGGAAACGATAGAATTTGGGAAAGCGGACCCTGCAGCTTGGACTTATCTGCAGCTTTTCTATGTTTTTTTAGCTGTAGGTATAACGGTTTTATTCATTCGTTTTCTGATTCAACTCTTAAGTTTCTATCAATTACATCGAAATTCTAAAGAAGCTACTTGGAATAGGTTTACTTATCAACATGTATTCCACAAAATTGCTCCATTTTCTTTCTTTTCGAATATTTATGTACATACAGATGCTCATAATCAAGAGGAGTTAACTAAAGTTTTTGAACATGAATGGCAACATGTGAGCGGATACCACAGTTATGATCGTATTTTTTCTGAAATCATGTGTATTGTATGTTGGTATAATCCGATAATTTGGTTGTTACGTAGACATATTGTGGAAAACTTAGAGTTTCTTACCGACAGTCAGGTGTTAGCATCTGGATTAGATAAAAAAGCGTATCAATATAGTTTAATTTCTGTTAGAAGTCATGCGGAGGCTAGTGGATTAGCTAACTCGTTTAATTTTAATGCCTTAAAAAAAAGAATAGCTATGATGAATAAAAAGAAATCTAAAAAAATAGCCTTGACAGCTTATGGGATATTAATTCCAGGGATGATTTTCGCTGCAGCTGCCTTTACGGTAGAAAAGGCAGAGTCCAATATTCAAGAGATTGTAGAGCGTAGTTCTTCACAAATTGTGGAAAACCCGTTGAAAAGTAACTGGATTGAGGCAGATACAAGCCGGATGGAACAAAGTGATACCATTTCGGCTAAAAAATCCACTTTTATTGTGGAAACAGAAAAAATGCTCGATAAGAAATCGGAACGCAGTCATTTGGATAGCATCATACCGGATAAGAAATATATTGAAGCGATGTTTGTCTCTCCACAATATTTTATAGATGGTAAGGAAGCTTCTCATCACGAATTTCAAAATATATCCTCAGACAAAATCAAGTCCATTACTATCCTCAAAAATAAACAAGTCATAGGGAAGGAGTTTTCCGAAGCCGATAAGTTAAATGGAGTGATTATGGTGGAAACGAAATCTAAGCCGAATTTGGATAAAGATATTGCAGCATTATCCGAGGAATTAAAAGGAAAAATGAATGGAATACGATCTATAGAATCCGTAAAAGAGAGCGATAATAATCCCGGTCAAAAATTAATTTCAAAAACAGTTGTCATTAGACCAAAAACTGCAGATGCCGAAGGAAATACGATAGCTTTAGATCCATTAATTATATTAAATGAAAAGGAAATTAAGTCTGAAGAACTGAAAGCATTAGATCCCAATACTATTGAATCGATCAATGTTATCAAAGGAGAGACTGCTATGTTAAAATATGGAGCTAAAGGAAGTAATGGTGTCCTTCAAATTATACTCAAAAAGTAGTTGATCGAGTAATCAACTATGTTTTATGTTTGGAGCAACATCAGTTGCTCCTTTTTTATTTATTCAGTTGGGTCATGGTCAGTTGAAGTCCAATATTCACAAAACTTTGACACATTTTTACCGCATGATCAATTAATGCTGGAAGATCAAGTTGTTCCTCTTTATTAAAGGGGCCGATAACGTAATCTACCTGTCTGCCCTTCGGGTAGTTATCTGAAATACCAAATCTTAGGCGTGCATATTGTTGTCCACCACATAATGCTTCAATAGATTTGAGTCCATTATGTCCTGCACTAGAACCTTTAGGTTTTATCTTTAGGCTGCCAAAAGGGATAGCTAAATCATCGACTATCACTAGGATATGCTCTATAGGAATTTTTAACTCATGCATCCAATAATTTACGGCTTTCCCAGATAGATTCATATAAGTTGTCGGTTTAATAACATATACCTGATGTCCACGTTGTTTAAATTCTGCTAGATAGGCATGTTTCAATGTGGAAAAAGAGCTGTCAGCTTGTTTTACTAAAGCATCTGCCACCATAAAACCTATATTATGACGTGTATCTTCGTATTCTTTACCGATGTTTCCGAGACCTACAATTAAAAAATTCATTTGCTTATTATTCGTTTGATGCGAAAATACTATAATTCATGGAAATAAAAAAAGGCATCGAACAATCGATGCCTTTCTGATTTAAAATCTAAATAGATTATTTTTTACCGCCTTTAGCTTGTTTAGCAGCTTCTTGTTCTGCTTGACGTAAAGCACGTGACATTGTTACTGAAACGATAGTATCGTCAGCGTTATTTAAGATTCTTGCGTTCTCTAAAGCTACTTGAGCTACACGTACAGATTTACCAACTTCTAAAGATTCCATAGGAACTTCGATAAATTGAGGTAATGCATTAGGTAATGCTTTAACGCGTAATTTACGTAATTTTTGAACTAATTTACCCCCTAATTTAACACCTGGAGAAGTTCCAGTTAATTTAATAGGAATGTTTACAGACACTTCTTTCTCATCATTTAACTCTAAAAAGTCAACGTGAGTTACTAAGTCAGTTAATGGGTGGAATTGAGCGTCTTGAACGATAGCTTTTACTTGAGTTCCGTCGATGTTTAATTCAACAACGATAACTTCTGGAGTGTAAAGAACTGGTTTCAAATCAGCTGCGGATACAGAAAAATGCGTTTGAGTAGCACCACCATAAAGAACTGCTGGTACATTACCTTCGTAACGTAATTCTTTTGCATCTCTTTTCCCTACGTTCTGTCTTGCAGAACCGCTAATAGCAATTGATTTCATTTTTATTATATTAAATTTTGAGGTGCAAAGATATTTATAATTATTTGGTTTAGCAAATTTTTAGGTCTGTTGCTAGGCATAAATATCGGGGTGCTGTTGTGCCTGCTTTTGGCCTAAAAGGGAGCGGACAGGAGTACTGATTATAAATTTATTACCTAACATGGGAGTTATTCAATCCGACTCATTCAAAAAAAAGAGACTATCCATGTTGGATAGTCTCTTATATATAATTTCCGCTTATTATAAAAAGCTTATTAGTCTACTTTGAATAATTCTGCAATAGAACCATGTTGGTTGACATTTTTAATTGCTCTAGCGAATAAATCTGCTGTAGATAATACTTTAATCTTTTCGCAATCTTGATGTTTTAAAGGAATAGTATCTGTTACAATTAACTCCGTTAATGCAGAGTTTGCAATTGTTTCATAAGCTTTTCCAGATAATACAGGATGCGTACATACGGCTCTTACTGAATTAGCTCCTTTTTCCATAATTAAAGAAGCAGCTTTAGAAAGTGTACCTGCAGTATCACAGATATCATCAATTAATACGATATCCTGACCTGTAACATCTCCGATAATTGACATAGACTCAATTTCATTTGTGCGTTTACGAGTTTTGTCACAGATGACAACTTCAGCATTAAAGTATTTCGCAAACGTACGTGCTCTATATGAACCACCCATGTCTGGAGATGCAATAGTTAAGTTTGGAAGATTTAATGATTTGATGTAAGGAACGAAGATTACGGAGGCGTCTAGGTGGTCAACGGGGATGTCGAAAAAGCCTTGGATTTGAGCAGCGTGAAGGTCCATGGTCATAATGCGGTGGATACCTGCGGCTGTTAAAATGTTGGCGATCATTCGAGCGCCAATGGCAACACGAGGTTTATCTTTTCTATCTTGTCTAGCGAAACCAAAATAAGGGACTACTGCGGTAATATAATGGGCAGAAGCTCTTTTCGCTGCATCAACCATAAGTAACAGCTCCATTAAATTGTCTGTTGGTTGATTTGTTGATTGGATTAGAAAAACATCTGATCCACGTACTGACTCATTGTAGAAAGGTTGAATTTCACCGTCAGAAAATTTGGAAAGTGTTTTGTCACCTAATGGTTTCCCGTAAGATTGTGCGATTTTTTCAGCAAGTTCTAAGGTTCCTGAACCGGCGAATAACTTAACCGTGTTGAATTGCAAAGGCATGGTTTTGTATATTTGATTGTTGTATTAGAAACGAAGGTAAAAGTAAACAATATTCTTTCAAAACTAAACTTTAAAAAAAAGGATTACTGAAAAGTAACCCTTTTAAATGTTGTCCGACCTGGATTCGAACCAA
>DAIQRP010000186.1:1725-4639 GCA_036786125.1 Sphingobacterium sp. | reverse complement strand
TTGCTTCCAAAATATAATCTACCTTGTCTTGAGGCACAACTTGACCGTTCATTTTCTTTGTTGCGTATCTCCAATTTAAGTTTTCTAATAAATTCATGTTTTTTAATTTTAAATAAAGGACGAAATATAGCCGTCAATAGCTTCTCTTAATATGGGTGAACCTTCTTTAATAATAGTCTCATTCGATAGGAGCTCTATAGCGATTATCCCATGTAGAATAGACCAGAAGGTTTTAAATTTTAAATGTATATCAATATGTTCTCTCTTACTTTCTGCAATAGCTTGCTCAATTACAGAAATCATAATATGTGCCGTTTTTTGCATTTCCGCTGCAGAATTTACATCTTCACATTGTGGAATGCCAAGGCCAAACATAATTTCATAATGTTTCTGATGGGTACGTGCGAAATTCCAATAGGCGCAGGCTAATTGCTGAAGTTTATCTTTGACGGGAGCGTTAGGCTGCACGGCCTGAGATAAGGCTTCTGAAAGCAGATTAAAGCCTTCCAATGTAAAATATCTAACAATGGCATCTTTATTTTCAAAGTGTTTATAAACCACAGGCACGGAGTATTCAATAGCCTCCGCAATTTTACGAATAGAAAGGGCATTCCAACCTTCCTCTTCGACAATCTGCCAAGACTGTTTAAGAATTTGATTTCTTAGTTCTTCTTGTTGACGTAATTTCCGCGCCGTAATACTCATCTTTATTGTATTTAGTTAACACTGTTAGCAAAAGTAACTATGTGATATTTATAATGCAATAGCAGGATTATAATAAAACTTTAAAATGACAAATAGGTGATTATCAGAATTAATTAAACGAATTTTTTTATACATTTATCATATGATAGCAGGCTCAAAAAAAGTATCATTGGTTTTAGGCAGTGGCGGAGCTCGAGGCTTGACGCAAATTGGCGTTATTCAAGCCTTGGAAGAGTCCGGATACGAAATTAAGGAGATTATAGGCTGTTCTATTGGAACTTTAGTCGGAGGGATGTATGCCTTAGGAAAATTAACTGAATTTGAAAATTGGATGCGGGCTTTAACCAAGAGAGAGGTCTTTAGTTTAATGGATTTTACCTGGCAATCCTCTGGAGTGATGAAGGGGCAGCGTGTGCTTCAAGCTTTGAAAGCGGTTATTCCAGATATTAATATTGAGGATATGCCTATTCCATTTAAGGCCGTAGCGACGGATTTACATCGAGAGCAGGATGTGGTTTTTGAAAAGGGTAGTTTCTATGAAGCGGTAAGAAGTTCGATTGCTATACCTGCGGTATTTACTGCAGTAAGTACTTCAGATTCTATTTTAGTAGATGGAGGTGTGCTAAATCCATTGCCCCTTTCATATGTTAATAAGGAGCTTGACACCATTGTTGTTGCCGTCAATCTCGAAGCGAAAAGCCAGCAGCTTATCCGCAATAACGTGAATCCTGGAAAGAATGGAATCGGCTCCCTGGCTATATTACAACAGGCTTATTATGCAATGCGCAGTCAGATGGGTCAACTGGCCTTAGATTTATATAAACCAGAAATTATAGTAGATATCCCTAGAGATCTGGTTGGAATTTGGGATTATGAAAAAGCAGATTTTTTAATAGGAAAAGGGAAGGAGCTTACTAGCCAAAGTTTGTTAAAGTATAAAAGGGCTCGAGAAGATTAAAAATTGGGGTATTATCTACCCCAGGAAACTAGCTTTTGTAATGTAGTTTTATTACAATTTTGACAAATTAAAAGCTGCTGTTCTTTTAAAAATTTATTCATCATTCCTAAAAAGATTGAATTGGAAACCGCAGTAGAAAAGTTATTATAATCCCGGCATTCCATACACCGTGTTTTATAAAGGTAGTTAATCTGTTTATCCATGGGTTGATGCTTTTATTAAATATAACCATATTAATTATATTTTTAGATAAAAATTCAGGATATAGTTTAAAATAAACTTTGGATAAACTTATTTAGTGTTTCGTTAAATTTATCTCGTTCTTCTAAATTGGGCAGATGAGCAGAATGCTCAAATTCGGCATAACTTACTGTAGGAATTTGAGTTAATAAAGTCTGCAACTGCTCTTCAGTTACTAATGGATCTTCTTTTCCTTGGATCACCAAAGTAGGCACCTTAATTTGAGCTAAGGATGCTGTGGTATCCGTTCGGGAAGCTAAAGCCAACTGTGTAGCGCATATACTAGGGATACTTGTTTTTTGAATTGTTTTCTTAATAAATTCAACGAGTTCAGGCTTTTCTAATAAGGTTTTTTTCGAGAAAATGGTATCTACAAAACCAATGGAGAAGGGTCTTCTTCCAAATTTTAAGATGGCTTGAATGGCATCAAATCTTTTTTGTTTTCCAGCATTACTGTCTGCAAAGGAATGTGTATCACAGAGAATTAACCCATGTATAAGCGTAGGAAATATTTCATATGCTCTTAATGCGATATATCCACCCATGGAAATGCCACATAAGATAACCTGTTCCAATTCAAGCTTTTCTATAAATACTTTTAAATCTTTTGCAAATACATCTATACTAAAATATCCATGTCCTTTTGTCGACTGACCATGTCCCCGAATATCCATAGCTATACCTCTAAATTCTGCCGGTAAATCCAAGAGTTGCTCTTTCCACATGTGTTTATTAAAAGGGAAGCCATGGAGGAAAATAATATTTTTTGGGGTCTTATTCTCGGATTTTAATGTCGTACTATTGGATGCGGGGCGTTCGAGATAGGATATGGAGAGGTCCCCAATTCGGATTTTTGATGATTTTATAGATCTTGTACTCATAGTAAACAGCTTAAAATAAAAAAAAGAAAAAATATTTTTATATGTAAATATAATACAATCAATGAGATAAAAAGAATGTGTCGAAAAAACGAAAAAAAGTGCCTGAAATATTTGAAAAATCAAGAAAAAC
>DAIQRP010000186.1:0-1437 GCA_036786125.1 Sphingobacterium sp. | reverse complement strand
ACGGATCAGGAGGTTAGGGGTTCGACTCCCTTTGAGCGCACAAAAAGGGTCTTCCATGAAGACCCTTTTTTTATAAATATCCAATTTTTATTCTTCTAGTATATCCAATTTTTATCTTTTGGAAATATAGACCATATTTCTATGAAGTCAATTTATAATAAGGCTTTTGCGATTAACTCACCAAATTTATTGGCTGCTAATGGACTATCTCCTGTAATCAATTTTCGATCTGTATGACAAGCTCCCGTAATTTCGGTATTGAGGATTTCTATGCCTAGTTCAGTTAGTTTTTCACCATATAGCCAAGGCATTTTTCCAGGCAGATAACCCGTTTCATCCAAGCCTTTATCCATTTGATCTGGAAAGGAAACAATCTGATAACCTACAAAAGGGAATTGTTCCTTTTGTTTATCTATACCTGCGGCTATTAAAGCTGCCGGCCCATGACATAATGCAAAAATAAAAATATCGCGCTCAAAGGTCCATTGAATAAGCTTTTCTACATCCTTATTATCTGGAAGTCCTAACATAGCCCCATGTCCTCCAGGAATAAATAGGGCGACATAAGGAGCTTCCGATTGAAAATCCTTCTCTATAAATTCTGCTAAGCTATTCGGATGATCGAATTTTGCTTTATATTTTTCCAAGGCATCTAATACATGCTGATCATCTTTTGGAAGACTCCAATTTTCTAATACGGCAGGCTTTCCAGTTGGGGTATAGACTTCAAATTCAAAACCTGCGGCAGTTAAATGCAATAGGGGGAGAATCGTTTCTATTATATTGTTTCCTGTAGAAAATTTTAAACCATTTTGCATGGTCATATATTTTTCTTCCGTACAAAGGACGAAAATTTTCTTATGGGAATCTAAATTCGCATGATCGTAAGTTATGGGCTTATAGTCTGTAACCCGAGGGACAAACATTTCTCGGATATGCAGAGATGGTTCATAACCAAAACCATCAAAAACGGGGGAATTTTTTTCTTCTTGTGACATCTCTTTCTAGATTAAATTATAGTTTAAAATACTGTTGTTTTTCTGTCTAATCTCTAGATAAAATAAAAAAATAAGGGGCATCGATAAGCTTGGAATCCATCAGTCCAAAAACATGATTGTCATCGATTTTTCGAAATACATCATTGATAGGCAACTGATCGTAAATCATCGTGGCACTATACTTTCCGCGATGTAAGACCATTCTCAATCGCGCTTTATAGGCTGTTGTTTCTACCTGATCTCGAACAATAGAAACAGGGTAACGGTTGGGTTCATTTAGGGAGGTTAATAATCCCGGATCGGCGAAAAATAAATCTTCCTCCTGAGCACCATAAAAAACTAAAGGGCTAACCTCATCTATGGATTTAAAAACTTTTCCATACCAACCCGATTTACTGAGGTCTCCATCCATAACATGTCCGGTAGGAAACTCTTGGCC
>DAIQRP010000185.1:1202-4687 GCA_036786125.1 Sphingobacterium sp. | reverse complement strand
GTATATATCAACAAATGCTGATTGATTATGCTAAAGTCGCCATCCACAAACTGGACGCACGAGATATAGAAGGCTTTGGTTTAAACATCTTACATAGATTGGAACGGGACTATAAATTCTTAGGCTTAACCACCGCGCAAATTTTTGAATATTTGGAACAACGAAGACTTAAACTTGTATCATACACCATCTCTTGTATCAACTTTTTTAATACTCAACCTGAAGATGATGGAGATTTCCCTGAAGGCGAAGAGCAAGGGGAAGAAAACAAATCTGAAACAATAGAGGTATTGGGTATTTCCAGCACATTGTTTCTGGACAAATTTTGCGAATTTTATATTTTAGAAAATAAGGACAAAGACCAGCTTTTGCAATATTTAAAAATAACCAGAATGCCAGGCGCAAAGAAATATGCTGGTCAAATAACGAAGTTATATAAACAACTGGCCTGATTTAAAAGGTCAGACGACGATGTGTGTAATGACCTGTCAGAAATCCAATAATTAATATTCTTATAAAAAATAAACGCTAGTATTATAATCCATGAAACTTACATTATCCATACTGACCTTCTTTACCCTAGTTTCTACGGGGACTTTATTTGCGCAAACTCAAGACACTTGGAGTTCATTTTGGAATAATGACAGCACTTTGATTGGTTATAAAGATCATAATGGACGGGTAAAGATTGAACCTAAATTTACAGGTTTTACAAGCGCAGAAAAGTTTGATGATATTATTGCGGTATCTGAAGAAAATAATGGCAAGTGGAGTAATTATTATCTGACTAAAGCGAATCGGAAGATAGGTAGAGATAGTTTACATATTTTCGATAATGGTGCTGATTGTGAAAGTGAAGGTTTTATTCGTTTTAGAGATAGCAAAACCGATAGAGAAGGGATGTTCAACAGAGCAGGAGAAATTGCCGTACCTGCGATTTATAATGCTTTGACAAGAGTTCAAAACGGTATGATAATTGGGCTAAAAGGCGCTGAAAAAAAATTTTGGGATGAACATAAAGAATCCGGTTGTAATCACTTTAGTTGGGAGGGAGGCCAAGAAGTATTGATTGACACTTTAAATAATATCCTTGTTGAAAATTTCAAGTATGATAAATCACTAAACTTTTATGCTGTTGAAAAGACAAATTCACGACTTTCAGATCCCACTATGGAATCATTTTTAGCGAAAGACGGAAGCTACTATTCTTTTATCAACTTCGAAAAGGAATTTACCCAATGGATAACAAATGAATTGCAAAAGGACTTAAGTCTGGAAAGGTTAATCAGTATTTCTTATGATACAATAATCTGTGAATCCCCAAAAGGTTGGATAAAAACGAATAAACAAAAATTAATTTCTGAGAATTTTACACTTTTAAAAAACGGATTGTTGGAAATCTTGCAGCCACAAACGGATTATTTTATCTCAGCAGGCAGCCTAAATCCTTATATATTTGAAGGAGCAGAATTTGAGAAATATTATAATAATTGTGGCGAATCCAAAGATTGGATTTATCCAACAATGTCCATCATTATCTCACATAATAAGAAAACGAATTTTAGTCAAAATCATTATGAGTTTTTAAGAACGGAGAATGGCTATCAACTGATCAGCTTAACCATACGAAACGAAAAAATTAAAATGAAATAAATAAAACCTACCGCCTTAGAGACCAAGAAACTAAAGCTATTTCCTTCCCCTGGAAAACAAATACCTGCCAATTATGTTTTTTTAAAGGTGTCCATGTCCAGGGCATCCATTAAATATTAAAAGCTTTTTATGATTCAAACTTCTACAAATTCTATTTACAAAAAAACGGCGGCTGTATGTTTAATCGTTTTACTATTTCTCATGGTAACAGCCTTATTTATTAAAGCGACTTCGCTCTTATTACTTCTTTTTGGAGGAATACTATTTTCCATCCTATTTCATGCCATATCTTCGAAGATCCAGCATTGGACGGGATTAAATACAAGAATTTCGCTTTTATTAGCTATTGTATGGGTGATTTTATTTTGCAGCTTTATCTTTTATTTTATAGGCAATACCGCGGTGAAGCAGTATAAAGAGCTGGCAGCGACTTTACCTGTTATGATCGATAACCTACAATCCTATCTAAGCAGTACAAATTGGGGATCCTATCTGATCGAAAATATTGAAAGTGCCGAAGGTCAGATGAATAAAGTGATCCAACACCTGCCGCAGGTTTTTACTGGGACCTTTGGTTTTTTCGGAGATTTATATGCCTTTCTTTTTTTAGGTATATTCCTGATGATTTCCCCGAGAGAATATATGGTCGGTATACTGAGTTTGTTTCCGGACAAAAGAAAAGTTGCTGCCGAAGAAGTCATGGAAAAAGTAGCGGAACAATTGAAAATATGGCTTAAAGTGCAACTGCTAGATATGCTTTTTGTCTTTGTCCTAACCTCCATTGCCTTACTTATCCTCGGAATAGAACTCTGGTTGATATTAGCGTTAATTGCAGGAATTTTAACCTTTATACCGAATTTAGGACCTACCTTAGCTTTAATTCCTGCGGCATTAGTAGGTCTACTTGACAGCCCTCTTACAGCCTTATATATTATCGCCATTTTCGTTGGCGTTCAGATTATAGAATCGGCCGTATTTGCACCTTTTGTGCAGAAAAGAATGCTGTCTTTACCTCCCGCAATGGTGCTCTTCTTTCAGCTACTGATGGGAACTTTAACTGGCGCCTTAGGCTTACTATTTGCCACTCCAATATTGGTGGCGATCGTGAATTTCGTCAATGAAATATATGTGAAAAGAGCGTTAAAACAAGAAACTGCGGGGGAGATGATTGAAGAAATCGAAAAAGCCGCCGAAGATTAACCCATATTCCATTTAAATTCTCTAACAAACAAGAGCGCAAAGATCAAAATATTTTCATATTATTCTTTTTAGTTAAAATATATTATTCTATATTTAATTATATAACTTAATATTAACCTAGACTTAATCCTAAAAAAGGATATTGCAGGACATTAACTAATTCCTTTTATGAAACTAACTATAAAGTCAAAGTTATTCTTGATTTTGATGCTCCATGTTGCATGTATCGGAAGTATGCAGGCAGAGGTCTTCGCAGTGTATTCTATAGTAAGCAATTTTCAGCAGAACAGGGGTCGGGTTGTAGACGTTGAAGGCACCGGTATAGCCCGTGTAACAGTAAGAAATCAACGCAGCTTGCAGTCGACTCAGACTGATCAGGATGGCTTATTTCAGATGGATATGCGCATAGCTGATACCTTAGTCTGCTCTTCCATGGGATTTGAAAATCAGAGCTATATCGTTTCTGAACATAGCATAGAAATCCTGCTCAAATCAAAATCTTCCGATTTAGAAGAAGTTGTCGTCGTAGGATATGGTCGACAAAAGAAGGTGAATCTATCCGGTGCTGTAGACCATATAAGCGCAAAGCTCTTAGAGAGTCGGCCCATTTCCAATGTCGCCCAAGGCTTACA
>DAIQRP010000185.1:0-1192 GCA_036786125.1 Sphingobacterium sp. | reverse complement strand
TAGCTTAAATATTCAATTCAATTCTGGGGCACCTGGGGAAGCGGCAGATTTTAATATCCGCGGGATGACCTCCATTAATGGAGGAAGCCCTTTGATTCTTATTGATAATGTTCCAGTCAGCTCTGCCGAGCTCAACCGACTTTCACCTCAGGATATCGAATCCTTTTCAATTATCAAAGATGCATCTGCTGCAGCTATCTATGGAGCTAGAGCGGCCTTTGGAGTTATTATTATCAGCACCAAATCCGGTCAGGGAGGACTTAAGATCAGCTATAATAACAATTTCACCTGGAATACACCTACAGTTATGCCGGACAAAATTACGGACCCTTATGTCTTTTCCAGACTCCTGCAGACCAGTACTGATAATACCCCTTGGAATAATGTGAATTATTCGGATCAATTTTATGCTTTTGCAAAAGAGCGCTCCGATAACCCGGAAATTGCTGCGGTACGTGTCAACCCATCTAATCCGCAAGAATGGGAATATATGGGCAATAGAGATTGGTCCAGATATTTTCTTTCAGACCTAAATTTTACACATAACCACGATATGGCACTATCGGGCTCTTCGGATAAAGTAAATTATTATTTCAGTGGCGGCTATAATAGGCAAAATTCACCGATACAGCTAGCAGACGACTACTTTGATAGATATACATTACGCTCTAAAATTACCTACGATATTAGGCCATTTTTAAAATTTGGGAATAATACCATGCTGGGTAATTCCATTCGGGAGAAACCTGCTCAGTATGATCTATTTGATATCTATAATGTATTTCCAACCTCCTATAATATAAATCCTGACGGTTCCTGGGCAAATTCCGATGTCGGTCGTATGGCAGCACGAATGGTAGATGGCGGTAGTTCTACGGTTAAAAGGAATGACCTGCAGTCGACCTTTAATTTGGAATTAAACCTATTTCAGGACATATTAAAAATTAATGCTGATTATACCTATCAGCGTAATGCAATGAATAATAATCGGTATACGAAAAAATATCAAATAGGCTATGGCCCTGAGGATATCCGTACCGAAGGGGAGAGTTCCGCTTTTCGGGAGGCTGCATTTTCGTACTATAACATATATAATATCTTCGCATCCTATAATCAACAGTTTCAGGGTAAGCATCAGCTTTCTGGTTTACTGGGCTTTAATCAGGAAGACTACCGTATAGAATCTTTTGTT
>DAIQRP010000010.1:37803-40693 GCA_036786125.1 Sphingobacterium sp. | reverse complement strand
CACTTAAATCTCCAGCAGGAGTGGAGGTGGCATGTGCATTGATATAATCGATATCTTGTGCGGTAATCTGGGCATCAGCCAAGGCCAGTTGCATTCCTAAGACTGCACCTGCACCTTCGGGATGGGTTCCTGTAATATGATACGCATCTGCCGCTAATCCTCCGCCGACAAGCTCCGCTATAATCGGAGCATTCCGAGCTAGTGCATGCTCCAAACTCTCTAATATCACAGCTCCAGCTCCTTCTCCTAATACAAATCCATCTCTACTGGTATCAAAAGGGCGGGAGGCGCTTGTAAAATCTGTTTGAAGTGTAGACATGGCTTTTGCAGCATTAAATCCGCCGATAGAACTAGCGGTAACTGATGCCTCAGAACCACCTGAAATAATCATATCGGCCTTTCCCCATTGGATATAATTAAATGCTTCAATAATGGAGGTATTACTCGCTGAGCAAGCTGCTGCCGTCGTAAAGTTTACCCCCCGGAGGCCATATCGAATGGAGATAATGCCCGATGCAATATTGATAATCCGTTTGGGTATAAAAAAGGGACTAAACCGGGGTACGCCATTGCCGGAATGAAATTCTTGAAGCTGCTGCTCAAAAGTACTTACTCCGCCATCTCCGGATGCCCAAATTACACCAATTCGGTCTTTATTTAAGTTTTCGAAATGAATTTCAGCATGTTCTACAGCTTCTGCAACAGAAGCGATCGCATATTGAGTGAATAAGTCATATTTTCTAATTTCCGCTTTCTCCATGCTTAACAGAGGATCGAAATCAGTCACCTCACAAGCGAATTTCGTTTTGAAATTTGTGGCATCAAATTTTGTAATGGGCCCTGCGCCACTTTTTCCCTGAATCAGTGATTTCCAAAAATCATTGACATTGTTTCCGAGTGGAGTAATGGCTCCAACTCCTGTAATTACTACTCTTTTCATCTGAAATAAATCGAATTTGATGTCTATTTTTATATAAGGAAGTTCCCTATATTATCATGTTAAAAATTTTCTATGCTAGTCCAAGCTTTTTAATTTTAAATCAGCTTTAATCCGCTCTTTTACTGTATCAAAATCCGCGGTATGAGTTAATCTGGAAAGCTGTACAATAGCCAATAGATTCGTAATAATCATCAAAGCCTGATCTCTGGAGGATCCTTCAAATTGAAATATCCCTTCGGACCTGCCTTCCGCTAAGAAGGAGCTGACCCAGTTTAAAAAAAGCTCTGCAAATTCTGCAAGTTTTTCTTTTATACTGCCGTCTACGGTATTTAAATCCGTAGCCAATGAGCCGACTAAACATACCTTATTGTCCGATTTTAAATCGGTATAGATAGCTAAAAAGCGATTTAACTTGATGTCTGCAGGCTGCTCCTGATACTGTTCTATTAATTGTGATAAGGTCTCGATATGCCATTGTATAACGGCAACTCCTAAGTCCGTTTTCTGTGGAAAATGGTAATGCACCGAAGCTTTCTTAATCTGTACAGCAGTAGATATGTCTGAAAAACTAAATGCATTGTATCCCCGATCTCGGATAAATAGATCTGCCGTTTGTATAATATGCTCCCTGGTCGTCATCTGTTTGTATTTTTGACAAACATACAAACCTACCAGTAGGTAGGCAAATATTTTTAAAGAAATTTGTTTTCCCTAGATTCCTGAGCTTCTTTTGGACTTGAATTGTAACGAAACAGCGTATATTCTTGCTTCATATAGGAATATTAATTATTTTAGCCTATTCCATGAAAATAAAATCTACATATCTAAGCGCATTTTATACCCGACATACAATCGTGGTCTTGGCTTTGCTTTTTGTTTTATTTTCTTCCTGCCCCATAAAAATGGGTATAAAATCGTTTATGGGCGTTCCTGCTAAGATGGAACAGCCTAACTCGAATAGAGCCACAGTGTCGCCTCAAATTTCACAGGAAATCTGTTCTTCATTTGATAAAAATGAGGTTTCTATAACGCAGAAAACTTCGCTATTGCAAGCCGATTGGCATGATTTTGCGATGCTGGCAGCCTTTGTATTATTCTTTTTGGCCCTCGCTATACCGAAAGTCAATAGTCACCCCGATTATAGTACGGTAAAGATTTCTGGCCCCATACCACTATTTCTACAACAACGTAAACTGATCATTTAGTCATCTGATAGATAATAAAGTACCTATTGAATAGAATCAATGGGCAACCTTTTAGTGTCATTTTTTTTTAATAATCCATTTGGGATTAGACAAACGATCTATTTATGATGAATTACAGTAAAACGGCAGTCCTATTTTTGGGATTAGTCTTCTCTGTTATACCTTCTTTATATGCGCAGCAAAGTCAGGGAACCTTAGGCACAGTATGGTCTTCGGTAGCTCAAAATTATGTCGGTGTGCACTATCAAGAATCACTTATTCAAGCCGCGTCCTTACAGGAGCAGGCTGTGCGTACGCAGCGGCTTCCTCAGCTGAAAACACAATTTCAAAATACCTATGGAACCTTTGAGGGAAGTCCAGGTGCATTTTTCCCTCAAGCGGGTTTCTTTAATGTCAGTGGCAGTAATAATCCCCTGTCCGGAAGTGCGATGACTGCCAATACCTTTGGCTCAGCCCTTATCGATTGGGAGTTAGTTTCATTTGGAAGAATAGCTAAGGATAATAAAAGGGCAGAGACCATGCTGCAGAAACAGCGTAGCGATAAAGATTCCTATATATTAAAGCTCAAAAAAATCGTAACAGAACGATTTATTACCTTAGTTTATACGGCTAGTAGATCATCTTGGACAGCAAAAAATGTCCTTCGATTAGATGAAATCCGTCAGATTACAGCTTCCTTATCAGCTTCGGGATTACGCCCTGCTGCAGATAGTCTATTAGCTTATTCTTCCTTTGTTCAATCTTT
>DAIQRP010000010.1:36157-37793 GCA_036786125.1 Sphingobacterium sp. | reverse complement strand
CAATCTTTAGGAGAGCAGGATAAGTGGCGTGGGCATCAGCAGGCGGCATATATAAAATTAAAGGAATTATATCCTGAAGGACCCTTAGCATATGATTCTTCCCTTAAAAATTTTATCGAACCGCCCTTAGATATGGAAAGGGCGATAGACCAAACCGTTCCACAATCTCATCCGATATTAGAAAGTTTAGAGCGACAAGCGAAAGTCTACCAATTGTCTGCAGAAACTCAATTTCGCTCCGCATGGCCATCTATTCGTCTATTAGGGGGCTATGCTTACCGGGGTACAGGAATTCAGGGCGATGGACAGGTTTCGGGAGCCTGGTCTGATGGATTTAAGCAGGGTACAAATAATCTACTCCTAGGTCTAGGGATGACCTGGAATATCAGCAGTCTGTATACGCATAAATTTAAAGGAAATAGTATGCTGAAAGAAGCTCAGGCTGTTCAGCAGTTGCATCAGCAGTATGAACAAGCCATGCAGGCCGATTTAAGAGCCTCTCAGGCTAATATACAGGAGCAATTTAATCAGGTGCAGAAATCGATTATTGCGGTCCGACAAGCTCAGGAGGCTTATCATATGTATTTGGCACGTTATAAGTCGGGGCTGATTTCGCTTTCTGATCTCTTACAGATTAGACTTTTATTGGAACAGGCGGAACAGAACCAACTGGAAGCTTCTCGGGCATATTGGCTGCAGCTCAGTGAAGAGGCGGAGTTAACTGAAAATTTTGATTTCCTATTTAACCACTTATAATTATGAATATCATCAGATTTGCTTTACGAAAGCCTATCGCTATTATGGTGATGGTCTTTGCCATCGCTTTCTTTTCCTATAATACCATAAAAAAAATTAATGTAGATATCTTTCCAGAAGTGGAACTTCCAGCCATGTATATTGCGATGCCTTATGGGGGATTATCTCCCGCATATATGGATGGATTTATGGCTAATGAATTTCAAAAAGTCCTCCTATTTGTTGGAGGGGTGAAAAATATAGATTTCAAAAGTGTGCAGGGCCTGACCATGATGAAATTGACCTTCTACCCCGGAACAAATATGGCGCAGGCTGCGGGGGAGGTTTCGACCTCCGTCTCCCGGGCTATGGGTTTTCTTCCTCCTGGAGCTGTGCCCCCGATTGTGGTGCGTTTTGATGGAAGCTCTCTTCCTGTAGGACAGCTGGTTTTTGAAAGTGAGCAACGTTCTATAAATGAAATTCAAACCTTGGTGCTAACCAAAATTAGACCCATGTTTGTTGAAATTCCTGGAATAACCGCGCCCGCCCCATTTGGAGGAAATGCGCGCGCCATGGTAATTCAAATTCATCCCGAAGCTCTCCAAGCCCATAGTTTAAGTCCGGAAGAAGTTACCGCCGCCATTACCCGAAATAGTCTCCCTTCCCCAGCAGGTAATATCCGTATTGGAGATGATAATCTGATGGCTCCGATTAATTCCATCGCTCAAGGACCTGAAGAGTTTTTAAATACTCCAGTCAAAACTCATGAGAATCGTACCATCTATGTACGGGATGTCGCTTCTGTAGAAGATGCGGCCGATCAGACTGTCGGTTATGCGTTAGTGAATGGCAAGAGATCGGTCTACCTGCACATAATAAAAAAGGCAGATGCCTCGACCTT
>DAIQRP010000010.1:32981-36147 GCA_036786125.1 Sphingobacterium sp. | reverse complement strand
TGAAATCTGCACTTGGGAAATTAAAAGATCAACTTCCCGAAGATGTGCATATTCGATATGAATTCGATCAGTCTAAATATATAGAACGCTCC
This sequence comes from Sphingobacterium sp., assembly GCA_036786125.1. Taxonomy (GTDB): domain Bacteria; phylum Bacteroidota; class Bacteroidia; order Sphingobacteriales; family Sphingobacteriaceae; genus Sphingobacterium. Next base: position 36,055 of record DAIQRP010000010.1, on the reverse strand, counting down.
TTATCCAACCTGATTCACGAGGGTCTTCTGGGTGCTGTATTTACTGGATTGATGATCTTTTTGTTTTTGGGAGATACCCGGGGAGCCATAATTGTGATGTTGACCATTCCCATTTCTATACTTTCTGCGGTGATGGTGCTTGCTGTATTTGGGCAGACTATTAATATGATGACTTTAAGTGGTCTCGCCCTTTCTATCGGAATTCTGGTGGATGAAGCGACAGTAACTATAGAAAATATCCATCAGCATATGGATATGCGTAAGCCTAAGCAACGCGCGATATTAGATGCACTATTAGAAATTTCAATTCCCAAACTTCTAATTTTACTCTGTATCCTAGCTGTATTAACTCCGGCATTTATTATGACAGGAATTCCTAAGGATATGTTTATGCCCTTATCTATGGCTGTAGCTTTTGCGATGATGGCCTCTTTCTTAGCTTCACAAACTTTTGTGCCCATTTTAGCCAATTGGATGATGAAGGATAAGGCACAGCTGCATCGTCAGAGCAGCAGAAAAAGAACCTATTTTGATACTTTCAGAATTCGCTATGCCTATAGGATGCGGCGCTGGTCTTCTCGATCATTAAGCTTATTTTTTATGTATATCTCTATCGCAGGAGCTTCCATTATTTTACTCTTGCGTCTAGTGGGAACGGATGTGATGCCGATTTCTAATAGTGCCGATTTTCAATTACGTATCCAGGCTAAAGAAGGTAGCCGATTGGAGAAGACTGAAGCCTTGGTGAAACATGTTACAGCGGATATCCAAGGGCAGCTTCCAGCAGGAGGGGTCTCCATAAGTTCCGCATTTATAGGTATGCATCCTGCAGGATCTCCTATTAATCCTATCTTTTTATTTACCTCCGCTTCGCATGAATCTGTCCTACAGATTTCGGTGAATCAGCAGCTGTATACAGGCTCGATGGAAGATTTAAAAGAACGGCTACGACAGACTGTATTTAAAAAGTATCCGGAGGCGAAGTTTAATTTCGAACCGATGGAACTTACGGAAAAGATTATGGGGCAGGGGGCATTAACTCCAATAGAAATTAAAGTCGGAGCAGCTCAGCTGAAAGCGGCCTATGCGCATGCCTCGAAGATCGAATATCAATTGCAACAGATTCCTTTTTTAAGAGATATTCGTATAGCAGAGCCCTTGGCCTATCCCACTTTGGAAATTGAAGTAAATCGAGATTTGGCGGGACAGTTCGGCTTGACCATGCAGGATATCAGCAAGAGTTTGATTACCGCAACTTCCTCCACGCGATTTACCGATAAAAATCTATGGGTAGACCCAAAATCGGGATTAGTTTTTCAAGTTCAGGTGCAGATTCCTGAGGCTTTGATGTCGAGCGAACAAGCTTTACGTGCTATTCCGTTAAAGAAAGGGAGCCTCCGGCCCGTATTAGAAGATGTCGCAAGCATCCGTCGTGTAACTTCAGCTGCGCAGGTGAATCGAAAAGGTCCCAATCGTTATGTCACTGTAATAGCGAATATATATGATAAAGATTTAGGTTCAGCCTCTACAGCAGTTAAAAAAGCCATAGCAGATGCAGGTACAGCTCCTCGCGGAGTTAGTATATGGATGGAAGGGACTTTACAGTTATTAGACGATACCTTAGGCAGTCTACTACTCGGACTGGCTGTCGCTATTGTAGTGATATTTTTAATGCTCTCGGCTTATTATCAATCGTTTAAAGTTCCTTTGGTAATACTTTCCGTATTGCCGGCTGTACTAGCGGGCTCCTTAATTCTGTTATGGATAAGCGGAAGTACCTTAAATCTGCAATCCTATATGGGTATTATTATGTCTATTGGAGTTTCCGTTTCCAATGCAGTTTTACTTATTAATCAAGCGGAATATTTTCGTAGACAGCAGTTTTTGAAATCTACGCATGCCGCACGTCTGGCAGCCTCTTCGCGATTGCGTCCGGTACTGATGACAGCTGCAGCTATGCTTGCCGGCATGCTACCTATGGCTATTGGATTTGGAGATGGTGGAGAACAAGTATCACCCTTGGCACGTGCTGTAATTGGTGGATTAATCGCATCCACAGCCGTTATTTTATTATTAGTTCCTCATTTCTTTTCTTCTTTTATGAAAGCAGATGCCGTTGGCAGTCCTTCCTTGGACCCTGACGATAAGGACAGTAAATATTATGTTAAACAACCAAGTGATCTCTAATTATTTATTTAATATTATGCAAATTAAAAACTTATATCAACAGAGATGGTTTATAGTATTCATCTCCATATTAGGGATATTTTTACAATCATCCTGTGCAAGTAAAACCTCCGATGTTCAGGGGCAAGAGCAGGGGCTAGAACAAGGGCTAGAACAGGGGCAAGAACAGGGCCGGCAACAGCAGCAGGGACAACAGCAAGATGCTGGGCAAGGGTTATCTGCAGTAGAATTTCCTACAGAGCCCATTCGCTTTATCAATCCTTCATATGAAATTTCTGTACCAGCAGAACTCAAAGCATATGAGCAGGTTTCGGTATTTGCCAAAGTTTCGGGTTTTGTAAAAACCATCTATGTAGATAGTGGAGACCGGGTAAGTAAAGGGCAATTATTGGCTGTACTGGAAGCTCCGGAAATTAAGCAGAAGTATCTTTCCGATAAGTCTACACAGCAGCAGGTTTATGCTGATTATCTATTTGCTAAGCAGGCTTATGACCGTCTGCAGGAGGCAGCGCAGACTTCTGGAGCGGTGGCAGCCATAGAATTGGAACGTGCAGCAGGGCGTATGATGAGTGCCAAATCAGCTTATGAAGCCGCACAGGCTGGTACGGCTCAGGCAGCGGAATTACAGCAGTACTTACGTATTACGGCTCCTTTTGATGGAATTATTACCGAGAGAAATATATCCGTAGGGGCTTTAGTCGGTATGGCTTCCAGTCAGTATCTATTTAAGATGGCACAGAGTGATCGATTGCGCCTAACGGTATCTTTACCGGAGAGGCATGCAGCAGCGGTGCAGCTAGGCATGCCCGCGACTTTTACCATCAGCTCTCAACCGGGCAGAGAGTTTGAAACAAAACTTTCTCGAACAGCAGGCTCTTTACAGCAGA
>DAIQRP010000010.1:32213-32966 GCA_036786125.1 Sphingobacterium sp. | reverse complement strand
GCTCCCTAGCGTTGGAATTTGATGTGCAAAATACCGATAAAAAAATTCAAGGTGGAGATTATGCACAGGTGAAATTAAAATTAAAACGAGAGCAGCCAACTTTTTGGGTTAAAAATAGTGCTGTTTTAAAAACTCAATCTGGATTATTTGTGCTTCAATTGAAGGATCAGGAAATTATTAAAATCAATATCACAGAAGGGATAAGAGTCGATAGCCTCACGGAAATTTTTGGAAATTTAACTCCAGAGGCAGAAATTCTTATAAAACCATCTGAAGAAATTAGAGAAGGAAAAATTAATTAGTAAATTTATCGACATGAAAAAATCATTTTTTTTATCAAGCGCGCTTTTTATAGCCATGAGTTTAAGTATGGTCGCTTGTCAACAGAGTAATAACGCCGATGGCAATAGCCAGTCGCAAAATGAATCCTCCGGTGATGCTTCTAAAGCCAAAGCTGGAACATTAATTAGTTCAGATTTAACCTTATCTGATAGTAAAGGAAATCAAGTTTCCTTAAGTTCTTTAAAAGGGAAAGTAGTTTTTATGAACTTTTGGGCGACATGGTGTCCTCCTTGTATTGAAGAGATGCCTACGATCAATGAGTTAAAACAAAAATTTGATGGAAATGATCAAATTGTATTTTTAACGGTAGACGTAGATGCTGAGATTGAACAGTCCCAAGCTTTTATGGATAATAAAAAATATAGCCTTCCAGTCTATATGGCTATCACAGATGTACCTCAGGATTTATTA
>DAIQRP010000010.1:23510-32203 GCA_036786125.1 Sphingobacterium sp. | reverse complement strand
TAGGTAATGCTATCCCTACTACCGTTATTATCAATAAAAATGGAGAGTTAGTAGAGCGTATTGAAGGTGGAAGAGATTATACGGATTCCGAAATCGTTTCTACATTAAAAAACCTAATTGCTCAATAATTAGGACTAATAAGATACAGTATATTCACAGATACTCGGTTATTAGCAATTTTGCTCTTGACCGAGTATTTAATTTACTACCTTTGTATTCGCAAAAAAAGAATATGAACAGAAAGAGTTGTCTTCCTCCCCCAAGAATTTAGTATTTCTTAAAATTTTAGAAATATAGCAGCTACTAATTGAGTGGCCTGTCTGGCTATATATTTAATTTTCCATTTTTTTTTAATACATAAATTTCTGTCTTATTGGGACGGGAGAATAATTCTATATGAAAAATTCATATCTCTTATTACACATTGCGGTAATACTTGCTGGATTTACCGGCATCTTTGGAAAGCTAATTGCTTTAAATGAAGGCATATTAACCTGGTATCGCCTTATTATCTCAGCGATCATCTTATTCGCTCTTATGCAGCTGAGAAATATAAAATCTAAGATCTGTTGGAAAGAAAAACTCCATATCGCAAAGGTCGGCATGTTCATTAGTGTGCATTGGATTTTTTTCTATGCGAGCATTAAGTATTCGAATATTTCAATAGGTGTCATCTGCTACTGTCTGACTAGTTTTTTCACTGCGGTATTTAAACCTATTATCGACCGAAGTCCATTTAAATATTCAGAACTGCTTTTAAGTGCATTGACCTTATTCGGAATTAGCTTAATCTTTCATCTAGATAGTTCCTTTCAGTTGGGTATTATTTTAGGCATGATATCTTCGGCATTTGCAGCTATATATACCATCTATAATGAACGCTTGGTCAAGAAATATAATAGCTTGCAGATTAACTATTTTCAGATGTTAGGAGGGAGTATAGGGGTCGGCATCCTGGTCGGTTTATATCTGCTTTTCTTTCCTGTTCCACAGATAATTCCTAGTCCTAGAGACCTTGTCTATCTTCTGTTACTGTCCCTATTCTGTACCGTAGCCTTGTATGTGATCTTTGCCGAAGTGCTAAAAAAGATCCCTGCATTTACAGTGAATTTAAGTTTTAACTTGGAGCCGGTATATGCTATTATTTTAGCCTTGCTCTTTTTTGATGAAAGTAAGGAGCTCAATTTTTCGTTTTATATGGGCTTATTATTTATTATTCTCTCTGTAGGCTTACAGTCTGTATTCAGCTATAGGCAACAGAAATAAAGGCTTGGAACTTTTCGGAAATACCCTAGGGTATTTCCGTTTTTTTTAGAAATCTCTATTTTCCCCAAATTAAGATCTCTATTTTCTCGATCCCTATATGCTCATTTCCTTTTTTAGAAAGTTTATTAATTCTAAATTTTAAATTCAGCATGAAATTAAAGGCAAGGAAAAGCTTTCTTTCTCCCGTTAATTAAAAGTTTCCAATATGTTTTTAATATCAATTTAGTATGACCTCTTTCCTGAGGTAAACCGTTTTACTTGCTCATTTTTAGGTTTATTTATAGAAAAGTTAACAATCTATTAATCTGATTTTCATACCTCTGTAATCTGATGGGGCTAGTTTTGTGGCATTATCAAATCAACACTAAATTCCATGTTCAACACTACTTCTAAAAAGTTATTATGGTTACTGTTGCCAATGACTGTTCCATTTCAAACTGAAGCTTCCACCTTAAGAATGGAACTCGCTCGTATGGAAAATGTCTTACAACAACAGGTTTCAGGTCAAGTATTTCAGGCTAATGGTCAAGTGATATCGGGAGCTACGATTATGAATTTGACGAGTAGAATCTCAGCACAATCAAATAGCGAAGGACAATTTACCATAGCCGCAAAATTGGGCGATCAGCTGTCCGTAAATTATATTGGATTTACCGCAAAAACGCTACTTGTGAATTCCTTATCTGGGAATCGAATTGTTTTGGAAGATGCTGAGCAGCAATTGGAAGAAGTCACCGTTTCTATCGGATATCAGCGTGTTCGTAAGTCGGATCTAACAGGAGCTATTTCTTCAGTCAAAGCCGAAGAACTGAACCTGACATCGCCGAAATTAAGCCAGGCCTTAGTCGGTAAGGTAGCCGGAGTACAGGTTTCACAAACTTCAGGTGCTCCTTATGAAGGTACGAAAATTAGAGTGCGTGGTGTAGGATCGATTAATGCGAGCTCAGACCCCTTATATGTTATCGATGGATACCCTGCTGGAAATAACTTAAATATCAATCCCAATGATATTGAATCTATAGATATCTTAAAAGATGCGGCTTCTGCAGCAATCTATGGTTCACGTGCCGCAGGGGGCGTGGTATTAATTACGACAAAACGAGGTAAATCAGGCAAGAATAATGTAGACTATGAGCTGCAAGGTGGTTTTGGTCAGCTTTCTAAAAAAGTAGATTTATTAAATGCCGAACAGTTTATTGACTTATTAATTGACGGTAGAAATAATGCCTATAAAGACCTGGTTTTAGGAAAGGGAATCAGCTGGAATGAGGCCATGTTATTGGACTCCAACAAAGATCGGGTAGCGCGGGTAGGGAATGCAGGTTCTGTAACTATTCCGGATGAATATTATGATTTTAATACCGGTAAGGCTAAAAAATCTACTTATGATACCGACTGGCAAGATGAGCTCTATAGAAATGCTCCTTTCCAAAGACATAATCTTTCTTTCTATGGAGGAACAGAGAAAAATAGATATTTTATGTCCACGAGTTATCAGGATCAAGACGGTATTATGCTGGGTACAGGACAGCAATTATTTAACTTCCGCCTGAATGTAGACTCAAAAATCTCGGAACGCCTGACGATGGGCGCTAATGCTTCCTTTACATATAATGATAATAAGGAGGTCGGTACAGGGCGCTATGATGCGAGTCCATCTATGGCAGCCTTAATCTACTTACCTACCTTGCCTGCTTATCATGCAGATGGGTCTTATGCTCAATTTGGGATGGGAGAACTTTCGGCTAATAATTACGGGATTCAAAATCCAGAAAATCCATTAGCTTATGTCAGCCAAATTAAAAATACCAGAAAAGGGAAGAAGGGCTTATTCAATGCCTTTGCTGATTTTAAACTTATAGAAGGTTTAAATTTAAAAGTTAATGCAGGTTTACAAAGTTACGATGAGAAATACGATTACTTTAAACCGACAAGCATCAGTAATGGAAATAATGCACCCTATTCACCTTCTGCTGTAATTGCAGCCTATGCAGATGCTAATACCCGCTCGGAAATCGATAAATTAGGGGAGTTAACTCTAAATTATAATAAGTCTTTCGGACTACATCAGATTTCTGCTTTAGCAGGATATTCAGCTCAACGTACAGATTATGATTATATGGCTGTGCGCGCCAATGGATTCCAGAATAACGCAATCGGGGAGATTACGGATAAAGGAGCTGATGCGGCGAATTTTTCCTTACGCTCAGCATACAAACGGGTGACGACCTTAGAGTCTTATTTCTCCCGTCTGAATTATAACTACAACAGCAAATATTATTTCTCTGCTTCGTTCCGTACGGATGGATCCTCCCGCTTCGGACCTCAGAATAAATGGGGAACTTTCCCATCCGTTTCTGCTGGATGGACTTTATCCAAGGAGGACTTTTATCAGGATTGGTTAGGGCAGAACTCTAGCGTAAAGCTGAGAGCTTCTTGGGGGCTTTCTGGAAATAATAATATTGGTGATTATAATGCTATTACCGTATTTAAATCTCCAAGTGGAGTTATTTTTGGAGATAATGTGTCCACTTCCTATGCCCCAGGTAGTTTAAAAGATGAGAACCTAGGTTGGGAGTCTACTTCCCAATATAATGCCGGTTTAGATGTAGGTCTTTGGAATGGACGTTTGAATATTATTACCAACTTCTATTTGTCTCAATCATTTAATCTATTATTCTATCAACCTATTTCCGCTATTTCGGGAACCTCTACAATCCTGACGAATTTAAAAGATTCTAAGGTTCAAAATAAAGGTTTTGATATGCAGGTAGATGCGGCTTTAGTACGTCAGAAAAACGTGGACTTTGGCATTTCTGGAAATATTAATGTCAATAGAAATAAAGTCTTGAATTTAGGAGGTGCCTCTACCATTATTACCAATGGTGCGGAGCGTTCATATATGACGCATATTACTCAAGAGGGAAGTCCTATTGGGATGTTTTATGGATTTAAAGTCTTAGGTATCGCTACGGAAGAGAATTATCAGACGGTAGCCCCTTCAGCATCTTCTACCAATCCTTTACAACCGGGTGATTTGTATTTCGAAGATGTGAATCAAGATGGTATTGTCAATGATGCAGACAAGCGGATTATCGGTAATCCATACCCTAAATTCACTTATGGTTTTGCCCTTTCTGCACGCTATAAAAATCTAGATATACGCGCTTCATTTAATGGTTCCTATGGTAATGAAATCTTAGATGGATACGATTACTACTTATACAATATGGAAGGATCCGGAAATAATTATGCACAGGTAGCAAACCGTTGGAGATCTGCTGCTAATCCTGGAAATGGAGAGGTTTATCGGGCTTCCCGCGGAGGAACACAGTCTAATAGTACACGTCTATCGACGTTCTACCTACAAGATGGGTCCTATCTACGTATGACTAATATTATCGTTGGATATACCTTTAACCAAGGAATCCTAGATAATTTAAAAATCTCTGGCCTCCGTGTTTTTGGATCTATTGATAATCCATTTACCATATCGAAATATAAAGGATATAATCCTGAAGCGGATTATAATGGTGGAGCTAACTTAACACCAGGGGTGGACTATGGTCAGTATCCACTGGTACGTTCTTATAACTTAGGTTTAAAAGTAACTTTCTAAACGAATTCTCATGAAAAAGATATATTTATTACCCTTTGCACTTTTAGCATTTACAAGCTGCAATAAAGATTTTTTAAATCAAGAAGATCCAAATGCCGTAACTGTAGGCAATTATTTTAAGTCTGAAAATGATGTTTTACTGGCCGTTAATGGAGCCTATCAAGCACTGCGTTCGGGAAATACCATTGGTGAAACTTCGAGTTTATATAATGAAGAACGTTCAGATAATACCGGTAGAGATGATAACCAATCTTCAGCAGGAGAACCCTTTCAATTTAATGATTTTTCTATTCTGCCTAGTAATACTTTTCTGAAGACACATTGGGTAGCGATGTATGAGGCAATAAACCGCTGTAATACCATCCTTACTCATATCGATCAGGTGACTTTTATAAAAGAGGATAATAAAAGCCGATATAAGGCTGAAGCAAAATTTATACGTGCCTTATTATATTTCCATATGGTACGTAAATTTGGGGATATTCCACTGTCGACTCAAATGCTTACTTCTAAAGCCGAAGTCGATAAGCTGGCTTTCCGTCAGAAAGAAGAACTCATCTATGCCCAAATTGTACAGGATTTAACGGAAGCCTTATCGAGTACCTTACCAGACAACCAATGGCAATATCAGGTAGGTCGCGTGTCTAAAACGGCTGTTAACGCTTTGCTGGGACAGGTATATTTAACCATGTCCTCGACCTTAGCAAACCAAAGCAATGAAAATATGCTACAGGCAGAAAAATACCTTACCGCAGCATATGGCATGCGTACCTTTGGCAAATTGACAGAAATTCCATATGCAGATGTATTTGATGTTTCTAAAAAAATGACCAATAAGGAATTGATTTTGCAGGTGCAATATGTGCAAGGAGATCAGAATTATAAGTCTTCTATAGCGGCCAATAATCAAGCAAAAGGGGAGACGATTAATTCTCAGCGTGTGTCTACTGGCGTTGGAGGTAATGTAAAAGCGGATTTAGTAAAAGACTATGAAGCCTCGGATTTAAGAAAAGATTTCTCCATTAAATTTGCGGCAGACCCTCAGGTGAATGATTATTTTATCACCAAATTTAGAGATAACTCCGCTTCAGCAGGAATCGATGGATGGGGAGGAAATGACTGGATCTTAATGCGCTTTGCAGATGTGATGTTATTATTAGCGGAAACTAAAAATAATTTAGGAAAAGAAGCTGAAGCCGTTGCTTTATTAGATGAAGTACGCGAGCGTGCAGGATTACCCAGCTATGCGGTATCTAAAAATCAGGCTGATTATAGCCGTAAATACCCAAGCTTAAAAGAGGCTATTCTGCATGAAAGAAGAGTAGAATTAGCTTTTGAAAATCAACGCTGGTTTGATTTAGTGCGTAATTATAATGCGCAGGAATTAGTCAGTTATTTTAAAGCGAAATCTCAAGCTGATTATGGAAATGCCAAAATCTCTAATATCACGATAAAAGATAGATATTTTCCAATTCCATATGATGAGTATAAACTGAATCCGGAGAAAATGTATCAAAATACAGGATACTAACTCCTTATTTTTTAAATATGAAAAGAACAATTCTTTTAATCTTGACTCTACATTTTATAAGCATAAAATCTTGGAGTCAAGATTTTTCTATCTATCAGTCGCCCCAAGATTGGGTAATAGCTAAAAACTATTATGCGACTTTTATGTTATGGAAAAATCCGAATTTATATGCGAGTATATTAACGGATAGCTCTTTTCAAAAGATGCTTTCCGAGCGGCAGAATCGATTACTACATGCGGCAGACTATACAGCAGTAGAACCCATCCTAAAGGCTTTTAAATGGTCCGACCAAGAATTAATAGAGCTGTCTGCTAGTTTGAAAAAGGCTTATAATAGGGATACGCTTTGGAAGGATTATGTCCTATCCATGCAGCAATCTAAAAAATATGCTTTATTGTCTACTGCTGAGCCTACGGAGTTTTTAACAGCGATATTATGCCAAGATGCCTATGCCGCCAATTATGCTATTGATGTATATCTGGGCGCTAAAGCCCCCAATTACCCTCGTATAGATTCTATTTCCTTTGATGTTCAGCATCCGGCTTATCCGGCATTGCTGCAAGATATTAGACAGGATATTGTGCGAGATATAAGCCAGTCTGGCAAACTGTTTTTTTCTACAGCACTTCTGGCTGTACGCGCTTTGGAGATAAATGAGCGCTGGGATGCAGCACAGCTGGAGCCCTTAGCAGATACAGAAAATCAAGCCACCTTAGCTAATATTGAAAAGACAGACTTTACAGCCTATCCCTATGCCATGCTTTTAACACTGGGAGCAGGCCCTGAATCTATTCAACAAGCCATAAGTCCGGGAGGGATATTACGCTGTCGTCAAGCTGCGCGCAGCTATTTCGAAGGTCAGGCGCCCTTTATTATGGTGTCCGGAGGACGCGTACACCCGTATAAAACTAAATTTATTGAGGCCTTAGAAATGAAAAGATACCTGGTGGAGGTTTTGCAGGTACCCGCAGATGCGGTATTAATAGATCCGCATGCACGACATACCACAACAAATCTGCGTAATGCTTCCCGAATTATGTTACAGGCAGCCTTTCCTAAAGATAAATATGCGATTGTCAATAGCAGTAAGTCGCATATCGATGCCGTAGAAAAAATGGCTGCCCGTTGTATGAAAGAACTCGGTTATGTTCCCTATTCCTTAGGCCGCAGGATTTCCGATGTTATAATCGAGTTTTTACCCGATGAAAACGCCTTTATTATCGATTGGGATGAACCCTTAGATCCTTAAATAATATTAATACTTAAAGTTGCGAAAGGAGTTGGACACCGCTTGATGAATGATAGTGGCGTGGGACTCCTCCGGTAGATAATCGAAAAAACTGTTAATCTTTGAATTACTTTTTAAGATTTCATAGAATGCGACGGCCTCCTGATACATTTTCTCATCTTCCTTCTGACTTGGAATAGCAAAATATAACTGTATAGGCTGATGTAGATTTTGCGTCAGTAGGCTTTTCGCATCTTTAATTAAAGCTTGCTCTCCCCACCATAAACTCGGACTGACAATGGTGTATCGATTAAAAAGACTCGGTTTTTTTAATAGAATTTCGCTGGCTAAAAGTCCGGCTAATGATTCGCCTATCAGACTTTTATGTTCATTTACGGCATAATGAGATTTTATAAATGGAAACAATTCTTTTTCTAGAAACTGTATATATAATTCCGAGCCCCCATACTGCGGGAAACTGCTTTTTTGAAATCCTTCTTTTTCTATAAAATCTGTATTCGATACTGGAAAAGTAAAATCTCTTCTGCGGTTGGTATTTTCTATACCTACCACAATAGAGGCAGGCACACGAGCGACCCATGCTTGTGAATTAAATCGAATCAGTGAAGCCAGGTGAAAGAAATCCTCATAAACTCCACCATCTAAAATATAGATTACAGGATATTTGATGCTATCTGCTGGGTTATAATCCTCCGGTAGATAGATGTTTATTTTTCTATCTTCTTGCAATATGTTGGAATGCAGGATATTACTTTCTCCAAATGTAATCGCTGTACTTTGTGCTTGAGCACTGCTAAGGAGGCTAAAGGCTATTAGGATAAACCCAATATAGGCTTGTATTTTCATGAACGTTATATTTAAAAGCAATCTCTTTTTAATGCAAATAAAAGAGATTGTTTTAATAATAACTAAAAAAATAAATAATCTAACTGATTTTAGCGAGTTCTTGTTCTATAAAATGGAGTTCTTCAGCGCTTAAGTTTACATCCATAGCTTGTGCATTCTGTATCGCTTGTGATGCATTTCT
>DAIQRP010000010.1:21417-23500 GCA_036786125.1 Sphingobacterium sp. | reverse complement strand
ATTTCTAGCTCCAGCTAAAACCACGGTAATTCCAGATTGTAATGTCGTCCAGCGTAAAACCAACTGGGCTAAACTAGCTGACTTCTGCTCTGCAAGTGGTGTTATAGCTTTTAGAAAAGCCTGTACTTGATCCCGGTCAAACTGAGCGAAATAGCCATTTCGGTGATCCTCCTTCTGCAATTGATGCTCTTGAAAATACTTTCCCGTAAGCAGACCTCTTTCCATAGGGCTATAGGCGATGATTCCAAGATTATGTGCCTGAGCATATGGAATTAACTCTTTTTCAATCCCCCGATTAAGCATGCTATAGGAGACTTGGTTGCTCGCCAGCTGAATAGTTTTCGAAGCTTCTTCTAATTGTGCTACACTGTAGTTACAGACTGCTGCTGCACGTATCTTCCCTTGTTGGATCAGTTGGCTTAAGGCCTCCATTGTTTCATCTATGGGCGTGCTATGATCAGGCCAGTGCAGTTGAAATAAATCCAAATAATCTGTACCTAGACGGGAGAGGTTTTCCTCCAACTCTTTAATGATATTGGCCCGAGAGGCATATTTATAGACGGGTACGGATTTCCCTTCATCAGTGGTTTCAAAAAAGAATTCCCCTTTTCCATTATTGGAACCATCCCAAACTAATCCGAATTTTCCTAAGAGCTGAATCTTACTTCGGTCTTTGCCTTTAATAGCCTGACCTATCATGCGATCACTTAAACCGAATCCGTAGAATGGAGCGGTGTCAATTGTTGTCACCCCATAATCTAAAGAGGCATGTATAGCGTCTATAGAATCTTGTTGTTCATTTCCTCCCCACATATGTCCCCCGATTGCAAATGCGCCGTGGGTGATGACCGATAATTCTAAGTCTGTATTTCCTAATCTTCTATATTCCATGTTTTGCTACTAATGAAGTTTTAATAATAATGGGTTCTTCCAATAACTTGCCAGCAATCAGATCCCCAAGTTCTAAGATATAAGCTTGCTGATTATGTGCATCTAAACCCTCCTGACTAGACCAAATTTCATAAAAGGTAAAAATATGGGGCTCATCAACACCCTGATGTAGAACATACAGCTCGGCAGCGGGTTCCGCTTGAGTTTGTGCGACTAAATTACTTAATGTCGATTTGATATATTCCTGGTGTTCAGGTTTGGCTTTAATGGTTACTGTTAAATAAATTTTCATATGAATTCTGAATTAAAAATAGTTTCTAAATGTTTGGTATATAAATTCATATCCCGAAGGACATCTGCATTTTTTTCCACGTCGTGAAAATGGTAACTGTCTAATTTTTCTAAGGATACAAAAGCATTCATTTTATGGAACCCAAATAGAGGACCTTCATCTACTGATTTCTGATCGAAAAACTCTCCGGCTAACGTAAAGGCTGTCGCTGGAGCATTCCAGCTACTGGTCAACATATATTTTCGACCGGAAAGAGAACCTCCAGTTCCATAATTTCTTTCAGGATTCTCTTTATTTCTGCCGTCGGAGCGGTAGATTCCTTTTCGATGTCCGGCAGTAAAGACCTCATCCAAGTATTTTTTGAAATTATGAGGAACTTGAAACCACCAGATAGGGGTATGGTAGATGATATAATCTGCCCAAACAAATTTTTCAACCTCCTCTTCTTTTTGATATCCTTCTTTTATATGTGTTACCTGTACCTCAACTTCCGGAAATCGCTCAAAATATGCAAGCGTAGTTTCTGTAATGGTCTGATTATATAGACCTCCAGAATGCCCAAAATTTTGAGCCGCATTGATAATAAGTACTTTTTTCATCTTTTGTTTTTTTGTACCACAAAAGTAGGGGCTATTTTACTATGAGAAAAATAAGATGAATGATAGTTTAGTATTATATTTATGATAGCTATTAAGTCAATCTAATACGCTATTTTGTCCCGGAATTAGTGCTTATTATGTCAGGCATCTAATAATTTGTTATATTTATTGAGAAAGCTAATCGGAGAGGAATGATTAATTTAGAATGGTATAGAACGTTTAAAGCGATCTACAAGACAGGTACATTAACCGGAGCTGCGGAAGCCCTTTTTATTTCTCAACCTGGGGTGAGTTTACATTT
>DAIQRP010000010.1:13243-21407 GCA_036786125.1 Sphingobacterium sp. | reverse complement strand
TACATTTAAGCTCCCTAGAAAGTTATGTAGGCTATAAATTATTCGATCGGACCGGAAGAAAAATGCGGCCTACAGAACGAGGTAAGGTTTTATTTAATGCGATAAATGAACCTTTACAGCGTTTGGAAGAAGCTGAAAAGACCTTTCAAAAAAGTACGGAACGACATACACCTACCATTTCTGTAGGTATGTGTTTTGAAACTTTTCAACTTACTTTAGAGCAGTATGTAGCGCAACTCCCTTTTAATTTAATTATTAGTTTTGGAGAGTATCCAGAAATGTTGGATAAGTTAGATAAGGGGATTTTAGATTTGATTATTACACCTAAAAAAGGGGGATCTTCGCATATCGATCATGAAGCATTCTCCCAAGAACAGATTGTATTGGTGGGCGGTGCCGATGTAGATAAAGCGGCTTTTGATGCTATTGTTCAATCAGGAAGTATAAAAGAAGTGGAATCTTGGCTGAAAGAACAAAAATGGTATGGTACAACCGGAGATATGGAACATTTATTTCAATTTTGGATTCTTAATTTTGATAAAAAACCCGACTTTAGACCCAATTATATTGTTCCAAATCTAAATTCTATCGTGCGATGCTTAAATTCAGGTACTGGCTTGGCTGTTATTCCTGATTTCTTATGTCAGCAGGAAATTAAAAGTCAAAAGATTCAATTAATTTGGGAAGGGCATCAATTACTGAAAAATACCTTATATTTCGGTACGCGAAAGCATACTTCACATCAGAAAGAGATCGACCATATTAAATCCTTATTTAAAGAAGTGATGCCCCTCGTTCAACGAAATGAATAATAGCCTTATGAAAAAGAAAAGCATATGAAAGCTTCGGATAAAGCATATCGCATAATAGCAATTTCATGCTTATTAATTTTAATTGCCGTACAGTTTAAATTAATCTATAATACTTTTGAACTTAAGAATAACCAATACTACCTAAAAGAAAAACAGATTCTGCACGATGAATATGCGACTGCCATTCGGAATGATAAGATTTATCCTGGGGCTCAGTATACCATTGATGCAATTATTTATGCAAATTTTGATACCCTTCGAAAGAGTTATTATGCGCAATCTTTTGGGGAGTTCAATCGGTTAAAGGAGCAGATTTGGGAGCAGATGCTGCCCGAGCTTCAGCACAACAGTAATATGGACTCGCTGATGCAGGATATTATTAAGCGCAAGCATTTAGATCCTCGACTCAGGTATGTACTTTATGTACAGCAACTTAGTGTTACTTTTGACGGCGTAAATTACTTACCTATTTTTGGCTTAAATTCGACAAGTCAGGCTAATCGTGCCTATATTTCTGGAACCTTGAAGAATGCCGATAAGCAGAATCAAGTAGCCGCCTATACGGTGAATTCTGGCTTGGAAAATTCCTATCAGATTTCTTTTTCTTTACATGTGGACCGGGATTCTCGCTTAATGCTCATTATTAAAGATATGCTGCCCACCTTTATGCTTTCTTTTTTAAGTATCAGCCTGGTTATTGGGATATATTATATCACCTATAGAAATTGGATGAGGCAAAAGAAGCTGACGGCTATGACCTCGGATTTTTTAAATAGTGTTACCCATGAGTTCAATACCCCTGTAGCGACCATTCTGGTCGCCAACCACAGTTTAGCCCATACCTCTATTCCCAATAATCCGCTAAAAGTAAAGGAATTTACAGCTGTTATTGAAAGGCAGGCACAACGCTTGAAAAAATTAATTCAGCAGTCTCTGATGATTTCGAAATTATCGAATATGAATTTGGATACTAGTCCGGAGGATATCAGTTCGGTTTTAATGGAATCCTTAGCCGATTATAGTCTAAAATTATCTGCCGATATGGCTATTATCCCTGAAATTGAAGAGGATATTCCTGAAATATATTTAAATAAATTTTTATTTACCACCATGTTGTATAATATCTTGGATAATGCTTTTAAATATAATGATGCTCCATATAAAAAGGTATGGATTACCTTAAGACGTAGAGAAGATTTATTAAGTTTGGAGATTCAGGATAATGGAATTGGAATGAGCGCAGATACCGTAAAGTATATGTATAAAAAATTTTATAGAGGTAAAGATAAAATTCAGGAAGAGGGTTTAGGCTTAGGTATGTTTTACGTACAGCAAGTAATCAAACTTCATGATTGGTCTTTAGATGTACATTCCCAAAAAGGCAGAGGAACGACCTTTCATATCAAAATAAAATAACTAGGCGTGGAAAAGAAACAAGCAAAATTATTATTTGTCGAAGACGAAATAGATTTAGGTTCAGTTGTTTCCCAGTATTTGGAACTCAAAGAGTTTGAGGTAAGTTGGGTTAAGACAGCAACGGAAGCACTAGAAAAAATTAAAGCAGATGAGCATTTTGATTTAATTTTGTTAGATGTGCAATTGCCTGATTTCAATGGATTTGAACTAGCGCAACAGATATTGCTGCATAATAAAAATCAGTTCTTCCTATTTCTAACAGCTCGAAAGGAAAAGGCTGACAAGCTGCATGGCTTGCAACTTGGCGCTGATGATTATATTACGAAACCCTTTGATATCGATGAGTTAATATTGCGTATTAAAGTAATCTTGAGAAGAGCGGGATTTGCTGTTACAGCAGCTGAGCAGATACGCCCCAATACCAACTCTTTTAAAACTGCCGATGTCACCTTTAATGCCGATCTGATGCAGCTGACTATCGCTCAGGAGGTCGTTATTTTAACGCAACGGGAGGTGAACCTGCTGGAGATTTTTTATAATCATAAAAATAAGGTGCTCAAAAGGGAGCAGATTCTCACGGAATTATGGGGGGAAAATGATTATTTTATGGGGAGGAGTTTAGATGTCTTTATTTCCAGACTTCGAAAGATCTTAAATAAGTCAAAAACAGTGAGTATAGAGAATATTTATGCTGTAGGTTTTATTTTTAAAACTCAAGATTAAGAAAATTTCTAAAAACACGAAATATTTTCACATTAACAATCTGTTAACATTTCATTAGGTTTTATTTAACAACAAGTTGGGGAATGGATAATTAGCTTTACGGAGCTAAATAGATTTAGCTCACCAGTTTAAATTAAAACCATTTATGAAACAATCTTTATCTAAACAAGCTTGTGGACTGATTTTACGTATGAATTTATTACGTAATCTTCCGACACTCGTACTCGTAACTGGCTTATTCAGTGGCACAGAACTGTATGCCCAAGTGGGGTCTTACAGTGGAAAAGTTATTGATCAAGTCTCCCAACAACCCATTAGCGGAGCAACGATTCGCATAAAAGGAACGGAGAAAGCTACTTCTACAGATGTGAACGGAAAGTTCAGCCTTCCTGCACAGCCAAATGATATTTTGGAAATCTCAAATATCGGCTATCTACCCAATCAATTTCAATTAGCAAACTCCAAGTCTATTCAAATTTCTTTGCAAAGAGATGACCGTAGTTTAGACGAGGTTGTTGTGGTCGGTTATGGTTCTATCCGTAAAGGAGACCTGACTTCTTCGACTTCCCATGTGAAAGCTTCTGAATTCCGTCAATCTGGTGCACGAAATGCTATGGATTTATTACAAGGAAAAGTTGCCGGATTACAAATTAGTCGCGGAAGTGGTTCGAATCCTAACTCTGGAGCTTCTATACAACTTCGTAGTTCGACCTCGATCAATGGAAGTAATTCTCCATTAATTGTAATCGATGGAATTCCAGGTGGAAACCTAGATCTTTTGCAACAGGAAGATATCGAGTCGATGGATGTGTTAAAAGATGGTTCTGCAGCAGCAATCTACGGTACCCAAGCCAATGGTGGGGTTATCTTAGTGACGACTAAAAAAGGTAAATCTGGACCTACGAAATTTGACTATGCTACTTACGTCAGAAAGGAATTTATCAGCCGCAAGTTAGACTTTATGTCTGCAGATGAATATAGACAAAAGGTGAATGAAGGTTTTCTAAGTGCAGATAATGATCGAGGCGCAAATGTAGATGCTTTCGATGAATTAGTAAATAAAGATAACATCAGTCAATACCATACTTTAGCTATCTCCGGGGGAGGAGAAAATAATAGTTTTCGCGCTTCAGCATACTATAGAGATCTACAAGGTATTGCGAAAGAAAATGGACGTGAGGAGTATGGTGTACGTGCGAATTTTACGGGAACAGGTTTTCAAAATCGCTTAACTACTGCCGTAAACTTAACGCATAACTTTAATGATGCGAACTTACTTGGAGGAGGAGGTTGGGAGTGGGCTTATAACCGTAACCCTACGCAATCCTTAAAAAATGAAGATGGCTCTTGGTATTTTGAAGAGACTTCAACCAATGCTGTAGCACGTTTATATCAGCAAAAAAGACGTAGACAACAACAGACTTCTTCAGTCGATGGAAAAGCTACCCTACAACTTTTTGAAGGACTTTCCGGTTCCCTTTTTGGATCCGTTCAACGGAATTCCTATTTGGATACTTATTATGCGACAATAGATTCTGAACCATCAGTCAAATTAAGTTTTCCAGGAAAACCCCGTGGAGTAGCAAGTCAAGGGACTAATTTAGCGATAGACTATGCTTTTGAACCTACTATCGACTATAAAAAAACGATTAATGACCATAATATTTCTGCTGTAGCAGGTTATAGTTACCGCTATTCCGTAGAGCAGAGATTTTCTGGAGAAAACTATGGCTTTCAAAATGATTTATTAGAAGAGAATAATATTGGGTTAGGAACACAAATCCTACTCGGAAAATCTCTGTTAGGAAGTTATAAAGAAGACAATAAGTTAATTGCTTTCTTCACACGGGCGAACTATTCCTACAAAGGGAAATATATGTTCCAAGGAATTTACCGTAGAGAAGGTTCTAGCCGTTTTGGAAAGAATAATAAGTGGGGTAATTTCGGATCCGTTTCCGCAGGTTGGAATTTGGCAGAAGAGGACTTCTTAAAAGATGTAGAATCGATCAACCAATTGAAACTACGTGCAGGTTATGGGGTGACAGGGAATTCCGGAATTCCTAACTACCGCTCTTTAGTATTATTAGGTCCTGGAAACCCTTATATTAATCCTGATGGACAGTGGAGACAGACTTGGGGCCCTTCCAGAAACCCGAACCCGGATTTAAAATGGGAAACGAAAAAAGAAACGAATATCGGGGTAGACTTCCAGTTATTCGATAATAGATTTGGAGGTTCATTAGATTATTACGTTCGTAAAACGGATGACCTTTTAGGAACCTATACTTCTCAACAGCCTTCATTTATCCGCGATCAGATTTTTACGAATGTCGGTCAGATGTCTTCCAGAGGTCTAGAGGTGGCATTTAACTATGCTATAATCCGTAAGCAGGATTTCAACTGGAGAATTGATGTGACAGCAAGTACGAACTCCAGCAAAATGGATAGACTTTCGAACAGTACCTACCAAGGCAATGCATTGGATTTAGGAGATATCGGTGGAGCCGGAGATTTACGTCAAGCGATACGTACGTTTGAAGGTGGAAAATTAGGTCAGTTCTACGGAAAACGTTTTGCCGGATTTACAGAGGAAGGGAAATGGTTATTCTATAATAGAAATAATGAAGCGGTACGTTTCGATCAGATTAATGACTCTAGAACAGATTTAGAAAATACCGATTTAGCAGTGATTGGAAATGCAATTCCACGCTATTATGCATCCATGACCAATAGTTTCAACTATAAAAATTGGGATTTTAGAATATTCTTAAGAGGTCGTTTTGGCTATGATATCCTAAATACCAATGAGCTTTTCTATGGAAATAAAATCACTAAGCCAAATAACTTATTAAACTCCGCTTTTAAGGATCATGATGAGTTAAATGATACCTATATGTATTCTGATTACTATATAGAAAATGGTTCTCACCTCAAAATCGATGAGATTAATATTGGCTATAATTTCAAAATTAGAACTTCCTATATCCGTAATCTAAAACTGTATGCAACGGTACAGAATTTAGCGACTATTTCTAAATATAAAGGAAATGACCCTGATTATATTAATGATACAGGTTTGGCTCCGAGTATAGACGCGTTAAACTCCTCGAATAACCGTTCCCCATATCCAGCAACGCGTTCATTTATGATCGGTTTAAATCTTGGATTCTAATTTTAGTCCATCCCTAATGATGTTAAAGAGAAAAAAAATGATAACTAACTATATAAAAAATATAAAATTTGTCTTAGCCTTAACTGCGTCTACAGCCCTGTTTAATGCCTGTACAAATTTGGATGAAAGTGTATACAGTGAGTATATTACTGACAACTATTACAATAATAAATCCGAAGTCATCTCCGCTGTATTAAGACCTTATACCCATGCTAATGCCTGGTTGACAGCAGGTCAAGATGGTTGGTGGCGATTAAGTGAATATAGCGCCGATCAGTTAGCATGGCCTGTGAAAGGTAGACATGGTCAAGATGGTGGAAAATGGTTACGCCTGCACTATCATACCTGGAATGCTGATGAATCTAGTTTAGCTGGCGCCTGGAATTTAATGTGGTGGGGGGTAGGTTTATGTACCGACCCTATTGAAAATATCGAAAAGCGTTCTATTGATAAATTAGGTATTACCGAAGTAGAGAAGAAAGCGTTTATTGCGGAATTAAAATTATTTAGAGCCTTCCATTATTTAAAAATTATGGACTTATGGGGTAATGTTCCAATTGTAACTCAGGTAGGTGTGCCTTTAAGTCCGAAGACTGCCACGCGTAAGGAAGTTTTTAATTTTATCGAGCAGGAAATCAAAGAGAATATCGATCATATTCCAGTACTTTCTAAGCAGATGGTAGGTAGAATGTCGAAAGCTGGAGCTTATGCGATGTTAACAGAGCTTTATTTAAATGCTGAGAAGTGGACAGGGGAATCCAGATGGGATGACTGTATCCAAGCGGCAGATGCTTTAATTAATGGACAGGGGGGAGCACAAAATGGTGTGATGGCCTTAGATGCGAATATCACAGATACCTATAAGCCGACGAATGATCAATCTAAGGAAGTGGTATTCTCCCTAGCTTATGAATTCCAAGAGTCTACAGCTCAGCCACAGTGGCCTAGTGATTTCTTCTACTTTAACCACCGTGATATTACCGGGGGAGGAAGAAATGGTAATGATGGTACTGTCGTTATCCCAGGTGTATTTACGAAGTATAAAGCGAATGATTTACGTAAACAGGAATGGTTCCTAGTCGGCCCTCAGTATAAATTTTCGGATCCTTCACAACCCGTATTAGGTGCTAATGATGAATATCAAGGAAAACCATTGGTCTTTGTCGATAATATCCGTAGAAATTCCGAAGCCATCCAAAAAGGGATCGATCCAGAAACGTTACCTTCCAATATGACCACTGGAGAGGGAAATTCTGGAGTACGTTTTAATAAGTACAAATTAGGGGATTTAGCGCATCCAAAATATAACAGTACAGACTGGAATATTTATAGATTAACTTGGGTGTATTTTGCGAAAGCAGAAGCTATTATGCGCAAAAATGGAGGTACTGCAACTCAGGAAGCTGTAGATTTAATTAATGCCTCGAAGAAAAGAGCATTTTCTACTGCAGACTGGGCTCAGGAAGCCTATACAACAGCCAGCCTAAATCTGGATGAGTTATTAGAGGAGCGCGGCAGAGAGTTTATCTTTGAAGGCTTCAGACGTACCGACTTAATCCGCTTCGGCAAGTTTAGCACTGCTACATGGTGGGATCATAAGCCGACAGATGAAACCAAAACCTTATTTGCTATTCCAAATACACAACGTGTATTAAATGAAAATTTAGCCCAAAATCCAGGCTATAATTAATAGATATGATGAAATATCCGAATACTATAAAATCGAAAATTGTACAATTTTCATTAGCAGTAACCTTGTGTATGAACGCCCTAGGCGCTCATGCGCAAGGTTTGCGTGTTAAAGAAAAGGAACTCGTAGATTATGTAAATCCATTAATGGGTACAGATTCTAAAGTGTCCCTTTCTAATGGTAATACCTATCCCGCAGTAGGACTTCCTTGGGGAATGAATATGTGGACTCCACAGACAGGGAAAAATGGAGATGGCTGGCAGTATACCTATGCTTCTGACAAAATCCGAGGCATAAAACAGACGCATCAACCCTCCCCATGGATGAATGATTATGGGCAATTCTCATTAA
>DAIQRP010000010.1:11237-13144 GCA_036786125.1 Sphingobacterium sp. | reverse complement strand
TATAAGGTGTATTTAGCCGATCATGATGTTACAGCCGAGGTTACCCCGACAGAACGCGCTGCAATGTTCCGCTTTTCTTTTAATAAAACAGATAGTGCCTTTGTGGTTTTAGATGCTTTTGACCGCGGTTCTGAGGTGCAGATTATTCCGGAAAAGAATATGATTATTGGCTATTCCTCGCGTTATAGTCGTGGGAAGTTAGTGAATTTCAAAAATTACTTCGTTATCGTCTTCGATAAACCTTTTGCGAATTATGCGCTTTGGGAAGGAAAAGAAAAGAAGAATGGCGTACTCAAACTGCAGGCCGATCATGTGGGAGCTATTGTAGGTTTTAACAGTAAAGGCAAACAGGATGTAATCCATGCGCGTGTAGCTTCTTCCTTTATCAGTCCAGAGCAAGCAGAGCTCAATTTAAAAGAAATCGGTCAGAATAATTTTGATCAGCTAGCGCAAAAAGGACGTGATATCTGGAATGAAAAACTTGGTCAGATAAAAGTGGAAGGAGGAACGATTGATGAGATGCGTACTTTCTATAGCACCTTATATCGTACCTTATTTTTTCCGAACAAATTATATGAAATTAATGCCGCTGGAGAAATCGTTCACTATAGCCCTTATAATGGGAAAGTGCTGCCCGGGTATATGTTTGGAGGGACAGGTTTTTGGGATACCTTCCGTGCATTATATCCACTCTTAAATGTAATCTATCCTTCTATTAATAAGGAAATGCAAGAGGGTTTATTAAACTGCTATAAAGAAGGTGGATTCTTGCCAGAATGGAGTAGCCCTGGATTCGCAGATATTATGGTGGGTAATAATTCGGCATCCGTTGTGGCAGAAGCTTATTTAAAAGGAGCTCGAGGTTATGATATAGAGACACTTTATGAAGCTTTACAGCATGGAGCTAATAATGAAGGACCGATGACGGCTGTAGGCCGTAAAGGCGTTCAGTATTATAATGATTTAGGTTATGTTCCTTACGATGTAGGAATTAATGAAAATGCGGCTCGTACGTTGGAATATGCATATGATGATTTTGCAATCTACCGCTTAGCGAAAGCTTTAAATCGTCCTAAAGCGGAAGTGGAGTTATATGCAAAACGTAGTCAGAACTATAAGAAATTATTCGATCCTTCGACCAATTTAATGCGTGGAAAAAATAAGGATGGTTCTTTCCAAGCTCCTTTCAATCCGTTGAAATGGGGAGATGCATTTACCGAAGGAAATAGCTGGCATTATTCCTGGTCCGTATTCCATGACGTTCAAGGTCTAATCGATCTTATGGGGGGACCAAAAACATTCGTACATATGTTGGATTCGGTATTTAACCAGTCTCCAGATTTTGATGAAAGCTATTATGGCGGGGTCATCCATGAAATTCGGGAAATGCAAATTGCCGATATGGGACAGTATGCGCATGGTAACCAACCGATACAACATATGATCTACTTGTATAATTATGCAGGTGAACCATGGAAGACTCAATATTGGGTTAGAGAAGTTTTAGATAGAATGTATTCAGCAGATCCGGATGGATATTGTGGAGATGAGGATAATGGACAGACTTCGGCCTGGTATGTATTCTCCGCATTGGGATTTTATCCCGTAACGCCTGTTATGGATGAGTATGTTTTGGGAGCACCATTGTTTCAGAAAGCTACAATAACCCTGGAAAATGGGCATTCTTTTGAAATCCATGCACCAGCGAATAATGAGCAGAACCGCTATGTTAAAGCAGCTACCCTCAATGGCAAAAATTTCGATCAGAATTTTATTAAACACGATCAGATTTTAAAAGGTGGAATTTTACATTTTGATATGGATAGCCAACCGAATAAAAATAGAGGTACCAAAGCTTCGGCTTTCCCGTATTCATTTACTACAGACAAAAATAAATTCTAAGCATA
>DAIQRP010000010.1:9592-11227 GCA_036786125.1 Sphingobacterium sp. | reverse complement strand
GTATAGTTATGAACATTAATTTTAAAAAACTGACTTCAGCAGCATGTGCCTTACTGTTAGCAGCCGGAGCATACGCACAAGATAGCTGGAGTAGAATAGATAAGGATATCGCCAAAGCTGTTTCTGTAGATACCCTAACTCAAGGGAAATTCAACCTTATTTTTATCAATAAGTCCGCGGATTTCGATTTGAATCTAAAGAAAAGATTAGAAGAGATTTTCTTTATCAACTACCCTAAACAGGTGAAGTTGTATAATAAGAAGGCTATGGAGAAAGTTATTTTTGTAGTCGATCCTGAATACGATGGAATTGCCGCTGCAGGTGGTGGGGTCATCCGATTTAATCCAGAATGGTTTAAGAAAAATCCCGGAGATGTAGATATCGTAACCCATGAAACAATGCATCTAGTACAAGCCTATCCTAATGGCGCTGGACCGGGTTGGATTACCGAAGGGATTGCCGATTATGTACGCTATACCATGGGGGTGGATAATGCGGGAGCGAAATGGAGCCTTCCGGAATTACAAGAAGGACATTCCTATACCAATGCCTACCGCATTACAGCACGTTTTATGGTTTGGATAGAAAAAAATAAGAAAAAAGGCTTTGTGCAGAAGTTAGATGCTGCCATGCGCTCAAAAACATATACTGATGATTTCTGGAAAATAAATACTGGAAAAACCGTCGATCAGTTATGGGAAGAGTACAAACAGAATCCCAACATATAATAATACCTTTAACACAATCTAAGACATTATGAATCTCATTCATAATGTCTTTCTTATGAATAATCAAATGAATAAATCTCTGAGTATTTTAGTGGGTCTTTTTCTGCCTATCGTCTCTATGGCCCAAAAAAAGCCCTTAGTTCAGTACGTAAAACCTATTATCGGTACCGCAAAGATGGGGCATACCTTCCCAGGAGCTACCGTTCCTTTTGGAGCAGTTCAGCTAAGTCCCGATACAGATACGATTCCCTATGCAGTAGATGGCCGTTATAATGGAGATGTCTATAAGTATTGTGCGGGATATCAATATGATGATCCTACCATCGTCGGGTTTAGCCATACCCATTTTAGTGGAACAGGTCATTCGGACTTAGGAGACTTTTTAGTCATGCCTACGGTAGGGAAATTGCAGCTAAATCCAGGTACAGCCACAGATCCGGAGCGGGGTTACCGTTCCCGCTATAGCCATGATGAGGAACAAGCCGATGCCAATTACTATAAAGTAAAATTACAAGATTACCAGATCCTAGCGGAAATGACGACCTCGGAACGGGTAGGTTTCCATCAGTATACGTTTCCAAAATCAGATCAGTCGCATATTATTTTGGACTTAATGTCCGGAATTTATAATTATGAAGGAAAAAATGTATGGACTGTGGTACGTGTCGTAAATGATACCTTAATCACCGGATATAAGCAGACCCATGGCTGGGCAAGAACAAAAACGGTCTATTTTGCTATGAGTTTCTCCAAACCTTTTAAGGAATATGGAACCCAGAAAAATGATGGTAAGCAGGTCTATCAAGGCTTCTGGCGCAAATTCAATCAAAGTAAAAATTTTCCCGATAATGCAGGTCATAATCTAAGAATGCACTTTGAGTTTGATACCGAAGATCAAGAGCAGATA